>CAVVLM010000007.1:0-44431 GCA_963749175.1 uncultured Candidatus Saccharibacteria bacterium | reverse complement strand
AAATATTTTCTGGACTCTTTAGAGCAGCGTAAAACCGGAATATTGCCAAGAACGCTATGGATAACATTAGATAAAGGCCGCGCTAGAAATATTTTAAATTCAATTTCAAAAACCAATAAGTATGTACCAGGTCTTTGTGCTAGCGCGTCGATTGAAGAATTCTTAACAAAATTAACCGAAATTTACACGAAATAGTATTTAATCTTTCGTTGTGCCAGTTGACTGAACCACCTCAAATATTGGCGCAGTCGGGTTTTGTTGCTCGTTTTGAGCTACTACTCCATCGTAGCGTAATATCTCACTGTCAAGATTCGAGGCATTTTTGTTGTATGAAAACGCCTTTATAGCACTGAATACTGTAGCTCCCAAGAATAAGCCCACACTACCATCCAAAGCTAAATTTATAGGCAAAGAATTATAGGCTTGACCAAGGTGACTAACTAAATTGTTAATAGAATTTTGAGCTGTATATGAAACATCTACCGCTAAAAAACCCGCAAATCCCGCAGCCCGCCAAGTATGACCTTTTTCTTTTTTCCGATATTTATTTCTCAAACCAATCATCTGTTCAATGTTCATAGGATAAAAGATTATCATAATCAGCTATTTTAGTCAAAATGTGAACTAAAATAATCTTCTCGTTTCTAAAAGCTAAAACCCAACAACTAAAGCGTTAATCTAATTTTTTACCAAAATCAATTTATAGAACTTATAGAGATAATTGTTTAAGAATCACCGGAAATTTCATTGGTAGGTTGATTGGCTGCATTTTCTGGAGGTATAGTCAAAAAAGATTCGCCAATAGATTCGGATTTTGTAAGTATGTATGCTTCTAATGCCCGTTGTCGTTTCATAATTGCAGTAGTGTTGCCTGCTCGAATGCCAAACATAATAAATCTTGTAGCGAAAGCTTTACGGCGCTCTTCATCTTTCTCATTTTGGGTAATAATAGAGCGAAAAGTAAGCGGTAGAATTTCGTATTTTGGAAATACCAGCTTACCTAGAAACTGTACCCGGTCATAGAGATTATGTAGATCATCCGTTAATAATGCCAATGTATCACCGGGTTGTAGATCAAGTCGCTTACTGCTATGTACTAAGTTAGCTGTAGTACTATCTGATATTTCCTCACTAAAAATACCAATATCTATCGGCAATGGATTGCCAAATTTTTCCTTAGAATACTCTTCTGCGTAACGATACATGGCGGTAGCTTCACTGATCGGCGGAAACTCACCTGCTCTGACCTGTTGCAAATCCCGGCCGCCGCTAAAGATAACAATCTTGGGATGCAATAATCCACTGATGTAGGCAGCAGCTTCACTTCGTTTCCTACCTCGATCACTAAGTTCACCATTCATATTGACGTGGTGACCGAGTACGATCATGGCGTCAATATGGGTTTGTTCTTGAGCTGCTTTAGTTATATCCATATTTAATAATTTAAGATAATTTTAGCTTATCAATTTGTTGCTGTCGATCAACTAAACTATTGGCTAAATTTAGAAATGTCATTCCCCATCTAACTTTTAAGCTACCTGATATTAACATAGTCCGATTGGATTGTATTAGGTCTTTTAGTTCAGCTTTAGCGGGGGCTAAGATGCTGCAGGGTTGATCTTCGGAATTGTGTGGGCAAAAAGTACAATCCGGCATTTGAGTCTTTTGGAGAGCATCGATGACCACTTCGTAACCTACTAGTCGGCTTTTAGTCAAAGTTTTAAGCGGATGACCTGTATTATAAGGGTCAATTAAACGGTTGGCGGCTTGGTGTAAATAATCAAAGTAAAGCTGAACCTCGCAGTTAGAGCTGACTTGTTCGAGCGGAGCATGATCCATAATTTATACCACTTAATTAGTATTCATTATCTAAACATTAATCTGTATATATGTCTAGTGAATTACTGGATTAATCAATCGATTTATTGTTTACCTTATATTGCCATAAGCGTAATAGCCAGATATCATAAAGATGATTAGCTAATGTTAATGAAACTAAAAAGTTTATTTCCCTCTCTACCCCATGATCCTAAAGCGCTTTTTGGTAGTAGCGGTGCTATTAGTTGTACTTGTTATTCTGCAGTTTATGAACTTTGAGCAAAGCACTTTGCCGATACCGCATTACCGAGCGCCGTTTGTTAACCTTAATGCAACCAGCTTGTTGTAACGTCAGTTAAAATGTATAGTTGGCTTGCGTCAGTGAAATTACCTGTGTCGGACTGGTCAATCCGTTTACTCATGAAAGAGGCTTTCCTTTAGAAACTAATTTATATAATTATTTTTATGCCGATAGCTGCCTATCGCCGGATTATTCGATTCACTGGGGCGTTCAAGTTTTTAACTGGATATTTGACGCCGTTATTTTATATGCCATCTACCTGGGTATGATATATATTTTCAATAATGAACAGGCCGAATCTAAACACCGTAAATCTAAACTGCATAAGCTAAAAATCAAGCTACCTTTAAAAAAGAAAAAATTAGTCATAAAAATTTGATATCACAGATATTTTAATCAGCTCACCTAATTGCGTTAATACCTAAAACATATTATAATGTCGTGATCATGGAGAGCACCAATTACGGCGATATTATTGATTACGTACTAGCAACTGATGTTAGTAAAGAGTTGGGTGGTGTGGCTCTAACAACTGTGTCAGAAGATGAAATATACTTTATGTTGCAAACCGTAAAGGATAATCGAGAAAAGCGTTTTTTATCACTAATGCGCCAGAGTCTAGTGGCCCATAAGTCCGATGCTGATACTGATGGGACTACCATTAGTGATCTATTAGAGCGAGTTGATAAAATTGAATTTGATCAACACGATTATGAGTCCGAACCTGATTACTACCATGTTATAAGCTTTTTTGATGTGGAGCGATTTGTGACTAGCATTGACCCTAGGCCGGGCACCGTAACCAGTTTTAGAAATTCTATATTTAGGAGTAGTGACTTTGATAATACTTCCAAGGGCTATTTAGTAAGCTTCTCAAAAGATTTTATCCCTGGACTTATAGTTAAAAAAACCGACACACCTGCCAATACTCCTCAATCAAAACGTAATTTTATTGATCTGCGGGTGCTTGAAGAAGCTTATCATAACCGTTCCCTACATCATATTATGGGAATGGGTACTAAAAAATTAGAAATCATCGCTAATTTAATCGATCGCTGGCACGAACTGGGTTTTAGGGCTGATTTAATTGCTGGATCACTAAATTAACTAATATGACAAATAAAGATAAGTTGCAGCCACAAGATTATTCTAACTGGATTATTAACGGCGACATTCTAGCTGAAAATGTGGCTTTAAGTAGCGAAGACAATAGAAACTTAACTCCGCCCACAGTCTTAACACCGGAACAAAACAGGCGAAAAGAAGAAATTGTCAAAGCTATAGGCAAACAGATAATCTATCACCGAGAAGTCGTCGAAGCCCTAGAAAACAAATTCACTTCATTTAGCGTGGGCTATGGTGTGGTTATGCCTAAATCCAGCATGTTTAAAGAATATGAAGTATATGCCGATGATCCATTAATGAGTTTTGATGAACTTAACCATAGCTTGCGTTATCTTTACCCTAAAAGACAAATGGCTGATCGGACCAGAAATCTAATTTTGCGAACAGGTGCATATAAAAAAGGGTTGCTAGCTTGTAAAGACGATGATCCAAATATTACGCCCCAACAATACCAAGAAAGTAACTATATAAATGTGCGAGTCTTAGGAGAGAATTATCGATCAGGTGAGCTGGCTGAGACAGTTGGTTATGGAGCACCGACTCTAAAACTAGTTGGCGAGTTACTTGATTTTTGGCACAAAAACAACGATCCAAAACCTAATATAAGTTAGACAAAGTAAATATTCTTTAGTTATCTTGTAGCTGAGACAAATTTCGCTTATGATAATATCAGTAATTATAAAAGGAAAATTATATGAATCCATCAGATAAAAGTAAGCAGTCTGAAGCTGGTAATCTGCTGCTTCATTTGCTCATTAGCCTCGCCTTGGTAGTGATTATTGTATTAATCGGTTGGCGAGTATACGAGTTGCACAAAAATAAGACGGTACCCCAAACCGTTCTTACGACTTCTACAACTACACCAACTACTACGCCTAGTAAATCTTCATCTACTACACCTACGGTAGCCGCTGGAACTGACAATACTACTCTGAGTAACGACCTGAACAATGTGAACGGTCTGCTATCGGCTCAAAGCAGTGATAGTGCTGCGGTTCAATCAGCATTGAATGATTCGCAAAATGAAATAACCGTGCCAACTAACTAAGGCAAATGAGCTAGGAGAATATGACTATGAAAATTAGAAATCAAATCTCTAAAATTGGCTTACTAGCGGTTGGTATTGCTTTTGTAGTTAGCGCAATCGTTATGAGCACAGCCAAAGCCGCTGGCACATCAGCAAACACAACTAACACCAACACCGCTACTCAGCAAACACTTTTAAATAACATCCTAAACAAAGGTAACGCTGAAATTACTCGTCGCTTGGAATCCTTAAATAGCTTGACCACTAAAATTACTTCAGCTAAAAAACTCAGCAGCAGCGATCAGTCGTATTTAGAAAATGAAGTTAGCTCCGAACTAAGCGGTCTTACGACGCTTAAAAGCTCACTTGACGCTTGTACTCTCGCCACCTGTGCCGTACCTTTTGCCCAGAGTATATTTAATGATTACCGGGTTTATGCTTTAGTGCTACCCAAAGTTCATTTAGTTAAAATGGCCGATGATCAACAAGCCATCGAAACCAGTTTAACGACTCTTTCCCAAAAACTGCAAAGCCGAATTACTGCTGACCAAACCGCCGGCAAAAATGTCGCTTCTCTGCAAACTGAGCTAAATACCATGATTGCCGATATCAATGCTGCTCAGTCAATTTCTTCCAACATTGAGTCGACTGTCCTGCCACTACAACCATCTGACTATAATTCTGATCATACCATTTTAAGCGGTTATGCTCAGCAGCTGCAAACTGCCCGTAATGATCTCCAAGCTGCCGCTGCTCAAGCTAAGACTATCATTACCGGATTGAAGAGCCTGGGTTAAGTTTTAACCTAGTTTACTAATATTATTTTGTTTTAAATTAAGCACTGCTAATGTTGTATTAATTCCGCTTGACCTTTGGGGTTAAGCCAGCGATAATTTGAGTCAGAGCCGTGTATGGGCTAGTATTTATACTTTCCTCCATACAGACCTCATAAACAACTCAGGCTGGTATACACACTGAGCTAAACGCTAAAGCGTCCCTGCAAAGCCTCAACTTACGATAAAACTTTCTCGTAACTAAAGAACCATTGCGAACGGTTATGATTCTTCTCGAGCCGGTTTTAAATTGTGCCAAAATACCGTTCAAGCTTTGTTAATGTGCCATCGTAATATAGAGGAGAGTTGTTATGGATTGTGTTGTCAGTGTTAATCGATTAATCAATGTTACTGCTTATTATTTTAGGGGCCAACCGGCGCTGGAATGTTTCCCCAAGCGAATTGAGTACAGCAATCGGGTAGTGTCTTTTAGCGAAAACGGCTTACGCCGCACCATGCTCAGAGGCAAGCGCCTAATTCAGGTATTTGAAATGACTGACGGCGAAGCTAATTACCGCCTGGAATACGATACCGAGAAGCTTAGCTGGAGTTTAGTCTCAGTCAGCAGCATTAACTACCAATTGCCTTTTATTACACCGTCGGCTTTAGTCTTGGCCAGCGGACGTTATCTAGCTACTGCCAGTCAGGCTCAGTAGCTAATTTTTTGTGCTCTTTAAGCATTAAAGAGCAAGCTCCTTGAAAATAATAGCTTTAACCTAATAGTTCTAAGTGAGCGCCCCGCGCCGTTGCGCCTAAGTGCTTCACGGTGCTTTGCCTGGTAACTTCACGCACGCTAAGCGCACTATGTTCGACTTCCCTTGAACTAAAGTAGTTTAAAAAGTTAAGCAATTGTCCGGGCGCAGCAGTTTCTCTACCAGCCGCTATGGCCTCAAGATGAATTCTTAATCCGTAATCCAAAGCTTCAACGGCTTCGTTGCCAAGCTCCTGGGTGGCTTCAATGGCGCTTAGGGCCATATAACTGACATCGGATTCGGTGCCAAACTGCCTTTCAACCAGGTTTAATAAATCAGCTTCTTGTTGGTGTTCGTGAGCTACTTGCATATAATAACTTCCTTGCTTACAGATAATAGTTTAGGGTTTAGTTATAGCACGACGGTGATTTATCCTCAACCCCAATTTTACTGCTGGCTTGATTCTAAGCGTTTAAAGCGTAAATCAGCTGGGAATTGTTATTACGGGTGGAGTTAACCTCATCACTGACCTTATGCATCGCTAGGCCGTTATTGTCATAAGGACGTAGGAACGGCGCAACCTGTTCTTTAGTAACCTTAGCCAGATCTAGCCAAGATGCTTCGTCGGCGGGATGCAGTATCACCGGCATTCGGTTATGGACGGCTTTCATCTCCTTATTCGGTTCTGTCGTAATAATTGAGTAAGTTAACCACTCCCGTCCCCCGGCATCTGTCCAGTTTTCCCAGACACCGGCAAAAGAGAATAAAGCGAGGTCTTTAGGATGAATATAATAAGGTTGCTTGCGGCCTTTCGGATCAGTTGGCTTCTGCCATTCATAAAAGCCGTCAGCCGGTATCAGAGCCCGTTTTTTAAGTATAAGATTCCGCCAGACTGGTTTATCAAATATGCCGTCGTCCCGGGCATTAATCAGCTTATAGCCAATTAACGGATCCTTGGCCCAGCTCGGAATTAAACCCCATTTCATCAGTTCTAAATGCCGGCCGGTCTCATCTTCTGTAATTACCGGCATTATCTGGCCTGGTGCCACATTAAAATTCTCATTAATGTCGTAGTTAACCTTAGCGACATTAAAGCGCTCAGCCAGCTCGTCTACTTTCTTATGAAGCGTATAGCGTCCACACATATAAATATTTTATCAATAAAGGAGTTAAAAAATGCGTGAGAAAATTAACGAAGAAGTCAGTGTAATCATGTATTATTCAGCCAAACAACGGCTGGCGCTGCCGCGGGTAATCCGCTGGCAAAATAGCGATTACACAGTCGGTAAAATCGGCTACCAACATGCAGTTAAAGACGGCCAGACGCTGCATCATATCTTTGAGCTGGTCGACAAAGAGGGGCTGATGTGGTTCCGATTGAACCTGGATACCAGTAACCTGCACTGGAAACTGGAGGCGGTCAGCGATGGACTTGCCGATTAATCATAATCAGCCGATGATTATGCATATTGATCTAAATTCCTGTTTTGCGATCATCGAACAACAGGCTAATCCCTTAATTCGGCACAAACCGGTCGCTATTGCCGCCTATGACACGCCTAGAGGGGCTGTTATCGCTTCTTCTTACGAAGCTAAGGCTTTAGGTATTAAATTGGGTATCAACGTCAGAGAGGCCCGTCTGTTATGCAGGGACATAATTGTCATGATGCCCGATCCTGATAAGTATTTTGATGCCCATCGTCGCTTTAAAAAGGTCTTAAATAACTACACTGATGCGATTACCCCGAAATCGGTTGATGAATTCGTAGTCGACTTTAGAGGGTCGATAGCCGTTAAGCGGGGTAAAAGCCTAGAAGCTATCGGTTATGAGATTAAGCAGGATATTAAAAAGTCCCTTGGTGAGTACGTAACTGTTAATATCGGTATCGGCACCAACCGCTTTTTAGCTAAGTTAGCCGCCGGACTCCATAAACCGGACGGCTTGGATAAAATTACTGCCGATAACTTGCGTGATACCTTCTCTACCCTAGAGTTACTTGATCTGCCGGGCATCAATATGCGCTATGAAGCTAGACTGAACTGTGACGGGATCTATACTCCGCTGCAATTCTTAGATGCGCCGTTAGACTTACTTAAAAAACGGGTGTTTAGGGGTGTGGTCGGTCTGTACTGGTATATGCGGCTGCGCGGCCATGAAATTGACGGCGTTAACTTTGCCCGCAAAAGCTTTGGCCAGCAATATGCCCTAGGCGATAAAACTACCGACAAACAAGAATTATCTAGGTTACTGATGAAACTGTGCGAGAAAGCCGGCCGGCGGCTGAGGAAGGCCGGTTTTATAGGCAGCGGTGTCCATTTGTGGCTTAATTTTGAGAACCGATCCTACTGGGCACAAGCCAAAAAGCTTAAAGCCGCAGTTTACTCTACTCAAGATATATTCTTAGCTGCTCAGCGACTACTTAATCAGACGATAATACCGGCCCGGGTGACCAATATCGGCGTAACAGTTTATGATTTAACGCCAGCCGAGCCGGAACAACTTGGGTTGTTTGATGATACTAGGTTGGATACGCGGTCGCTGGCTAAAGCCGCCGATATGGTCAATGACCGTTACGGCGAATTTACGCTGGTGCCAGCCTTAATGGCCAATATGCAGGAGGTAATACTAAAACGGGTGGCTTTTGGTAGTGTTAAAGATTTATAAAATTAACTATTACGAGTGAAAGCCAGTCTTAGTAGGTAATACTACATAGGCGCTTTGGATATTGTTTTCTCGTTGCTGCAACACACAGCCTGCTGTAAAGCCGATTTCCCCCGTAAGAGAGCTATCAATAGAAACCACCACATTAGGGTCATTAAAGTCTTCTAAGCCGCTAACAGTTACTACAGTAGAGCTGTAAGGGAAATCAGGCATAAACAACTTAAATTCACCTTTATCGTTTACGATTCGACCAGGTTTGTTTACTTGGCCGTAATTTATGTCGTCATATGTATAGCTGATGTTGCCTATTGGATACCGATCAGGCACAACTAACTTATTATTGATCGCTGTTATAGCCAGGCAAGGCTCAAATTGAGAACTAGAAACAGTTGACTCAGTACTACAGCCGGCAGTTGCCACACTGCCGCTAAATAATAACCCGCCTGTTAAAAGAATCCTTCTAGAGAAATAACCAGTTGATTTTTCAGGAGTTGACATAATATATTCCCTTTAATATAGCCATGATAATACGCCTAGGAGATTAATATGCAAGCAATAGCTTTAAAATATTAATATGATAGCAAGGAATTGAAAATTTATTTAGTATCAGCTACATTTGAATTTCTTGTAGCAATGGCTTCATCAATGCCAAAACTATCACCGCTGCTCCGTATGGAACTGGCTTGGTGGACAATATGTCGTTGTTCTTTAACTAAAATCCCGCCGAGGCGTTTATGCATCTCTAGAGTAATCGTTTCCGGTGGCAGCCTATCAACATCGACGTCACAGGTTACTTCAGCAAAATCAATATATTCTCTCATATAATAATCCTTTCATAACAAATAATTATTTTCTGTAATTAATATTTTAACAATCTCTGTAATTACATAGTCTAACAAAGAAAAATTGGGGATTACAGAAAGCGAAAATGACAAGCAGGCAGTAAAAATACTGTAATGACACCCGGGAGGGACTGTCAAAACAATATTTTAACAGTCTACCTGCCACGCTCGCTTTATTTCGAATGCTTTCCAAGGTGTTTCTTGCCTGATTTGGTGATGAAATAAGCGTCTTTGTCAGCAATTGCCCGTTTATACCGCCACTTGCCATGGTGAGCCGAGATCCAACCATGCCGGTAGAGATATTTTAATGCTAGGGCGATCACTCCGGTGCGCCGTTTCAATTCCTTGGAAAGCTGCGTCACGCAAAGTGGTTCTTGGCTATGGGAGAGAGATTCTAGGATGTCTATCGAAGTTAGTGTCAACAGAGCTGACGTTTTTTTGGAGATGCGAACTTTCATACCAACCTTCTTCCGGTTGTGAGCTAAATATCATTCACGACTATGAATGGTGCTCCCCCCGTTTCGGAGTTCCAAAAATATCGCTTTTTATAAAAGGAGACTTTGCCGATGCCAATTCCTAGTTGAACTAGTTGGTCCATGAAGATATACGAAGTAGTCCACCGTATACCTTGCCGGCTATAGCAGAGATTTCCAAAAATAGCTCCTTGGCCGTGGCTTTTAAGAAAATCGATCGGCAGTTCAGCTAACAGATCAGCAATTTCTTGGTGGTGGGCAGTGAGCTTGCCGGCGTTAAATTCAGCCGAACTCCAAACTCCTTCTACTGGAACCAACTGTGATATATCGTCAATCTTTTGCTTAAACAGACAGTCGTGAAATAGACTGGCCACGTGAGCAATCGTTAGTCTTCTAGCGTCAAACATTTTCGTCCTCTTTCAGCCGATACAGAAACGAAATATGCGAACTTTACTAAGATGTCTTACCTGCTTGTCAAGGTACTCTGCAGAGACTTAAATATGCAGCCTCACAAAGTGATTATATGTAAACATATATACATTACTAATACAAATATAAGAGTTGCAGTAATTTATATGTCAAAGCTAGCTGAGTAATACCATTTGGTCTAAATTTAGCAACATAAACACTTCATTTTGTGGCGTAACTAGCTATTAATTAATAACTAATGTTGCCTAAAACGGTTCGAGCGGATCTCCCTTGCGCAATTTTAATAGTTGATCCGGGTGATTAACTAAATAAAGTAAGTGGTTACCTAATTTTTTAATATCATTGCGTCTTTCATTGACAACATTTTTGTCCACCGGGCGGTGAGATTCAGCAATAAAAACTGATTCAATCGGACTTCTAAAATATTGTCTAATCGACATCTCTTCGGTGCGATTGCCTACTACATCTTTTAAAAATTCTGGACCTACTTGTAGACCTGGGCGCACAATAATTACACCAGCTTCGCCATATTGGGTATTAGTGATAGTATCAGGTATATTCACACGCCAGCCATTTTCTGGCACTTCTAAACTATATTTTTCGATCATAATAAATAAGCATAAATAGCCAGTTAATATAATACGTTAATATAAATTACATATAAGAAGTTAACAAGAAGTAGTGTTTATGCTATGATTATCGAGTAAGCATCGTCTTGATAAAAAACAAACAATATGGCTAAAACCAAAAAAAGACCGAAGCGCTTAGCTAAAACAACAAAAATTCGTTATAAAAGCACTATTAAACGCCGCCGGCCTGCCCATAAGAAAGTATTACTTCATCCGTCTACTATTATTGTGTTGTTAATTTTTGGTGGTTGGTTGATTCTGTCTTCTTTGCATGTATCTGCGGCGAGCTATTTAGTAACCGCCATAGTTCCGGCACCCCTACCGACTGGCCCGGCTATTATTACTAATCCGGTTGATCAGGATAGTTTCAACTATCAACCGATAACGGTTAGCGGTACTTGCCCAACCCCGACCTATGTCGAGCTTTTTGACAACAACGGGTTTGGTGGTGTAGTCAATTGCGCTAGTGATGGCACTTTTAGCTTGCAGATACAGCTAGTTATCGGTACCAATGTGTTATCGGCTGAGGTCTTTAATATTACCGACCAAGAAGGACCGACTTCGCCAACAGTAACCGTTTATTATAATCCGGTAACCCCAACAACTACTACAACAACGCCGACAATAACCAAACAGCCAACCACTATAAAACCTATTCCGCCTACCGGCAATCTGGCATTTGTTTTGCGTTCCAGCTATCATTATCAAGTATTTTCCACCGGTAAACTGGTCCAGCTGCCAGTAACTATTATTGGCGGTTCAGCGCCGTATGGCATTACGGTAACTTGGGGCGATGGCCAGTTATCGACTATTGTGCGCAGTAATGCCGGACTTTTCCAAATCTCACATACTTATTACGGGGGCAATAATGGACTAGATAATTACCAGATAAGTGTCCAAGGGGTTGACTCAATTGGTCAAACAGCCTTTATTCAATTGCTGACGATCGTTAGGGCTCAAGGCGGTGCCGTGACAACTGTTAAGACTACTAAACGGGGCCTTTTCGCGATACTTCACCAATGGCTATGGGTCATCTGGATTATCTACTTAATTATAATGCTAATAATTCTAAGTTACTGGCTGGGTGAGCGCGAAGAATACAAAAAACTTAGAAGGCGTTCTATTAAAAAATTCGGTGCATTTTAGAAATAATATTCAGTAGCTGTTTGATCAGCAGCTAAATCTTGAGGTGTAAGTGTAATTAAGCCACCAGTTGACACCTGGCCGCTTAATATTTTGACAGCGACAACATTCTCGACAGTCTTCTGAATAATTCGGCGCATAGACCTAGCGCCAAATTCCGGATCGTAGCCGGCTTTAACCATAACTTCTAAGGCTTCCGGTGTCAGCTCAACCTTAATATTTTTTTCAGTCAATGTTTGATTAACTTCCTTAAGCATTAACTTAGCGACTGAAACTAGCTCTTTTTCATTAAGCGGTCTAAATAAGACTACTTCATCGAACCGGTTTATTAGCTCAGTTTTAAATAAACCGCTAGAAATTAATTGATCGATTAAGGTTCGTTCGAAACCGTCCAAACTGCCAGTGCTTTGAATGCGTTTAGTTATATCCGCTGAACCGGCATTTGAAGTAGCAATCACGATAGTATTTCTAAATGATGCCGGGCGGCCACTATCGTCTGTTAACTGACCTTCGTCAAGCAATTGTAAAAATAAATTTAGAATAGTAGGATGGGCTTTTTCAACTTCGTCAAACAGCACTACGGCGAATGGCTGTTGGCGTACAGCCGTTAGTAAATTCTTTTCTTGAGAACTACTGCTGGCTAGCAACCGCGAAACGTCTTCCGGGCGTTGAAATTCACTCATATCCAGTCTTATAAGTTGGTGTTCATTACCAAAGTAGACAGCCGCTAAAGAGCGTGCCAGCTCAGTCTTACCAACACCGGTAGGGCCTAAAAACAGAAAACTACCAATCGGCCGTTTAGGGTTAGCCACGCCAGCCCGGCCACGGCGCAGGGCTGAAGCTACAACATTTACTGCCCGAACCTGGTTAATCATCCGCTCGTGAATCTTTTCCTCTAAATGAAGCAATATTTCGGCTTCTGGTGCATCAGCTTTGGCAACTTTTACGCCGATCATTTTCTCGATCGAGGATTGAACTGTCTCAGCGGTTAAGGTTTGTTGGACAGCATATGGTAGAGCCTGCTCTAGTAGTGCAATCGTTTTGCCGGGATTGGCTTGATCCTGCATATAAGTGCTGCTTAGCCGATAGGCTTCGCGAATAGCTTCAAAACTAATCAGTATCCGATTATGATTTTCCATCATCGTGGCTGTATCTTCGGAAATTTTAAGCGTATCAGCCCGGCTAGGTTCTGGCAGTATAATGGGCGTAAAATGTCCGGCTAAGGCATCATTGTTAGCTCGTAAGACTTGCCAATCGTGAGGTGTAAAGGCGGCGATAAGTTTTAAGCGGCGATTTTGAATAATCGGTAACAGGATTTGACTTAAATCAAAAGCACCGGGACCATTGCCGAAGAATAACTGGGCATCGTCTAAGAAAATAATTAAATTACCAGCTTGGATGGCTTCACCTAGCAAAGTTACCATTAAATCTTCCAGCCGGCCGGCACCAGCCGATAAAATCAGTGAAGCGTGAAGACTTACTATCTGATAATACTCGAGTGATTTATCTCTTCCCTCTAGTAATCGTTCGGCTAGGCCATAGATTAGTGAAGTTTTACCAATACCAGTTGGACCGACTAAAGCTACGCCAATGCCCTGCGATAGGCTATGCGTTATACCGTTAAGCACATCTGCGTGAGATAGAAAATGAGCATAGCCACCACCGCGTTCTATTGTCAGGCTAATATTTTGGCTGAAATTCTCCAGATGCGGCGCAAAACCACTAGTCCAATCCCGTCCAATACCGCCGAAAAACGGCTTTGGTTTAGTCTCATAAAACAAGATTCGCTCTAACCATTCATAAATATCCAGTACTTCCTCTTTGGAAATATTCTGCTGATTTAAATATTCTAGCGCCGTTGGTGAAGTAATAATTAGCGCCGTAGCTATGGCTCCACCGTGCAGCAGGCGGCTGGAATCTAATCCCAGTAGCGTCATTGCTTGTTGCCATACGGCCACTGCTTCGTGTTCTTCGTCGCTTAGGGAATGGGTAATCAAAGGTGAGCTAAGAAGTAAATGATTGGTCATAAATAAGGCGTGGCCGTCTTTAAGTACAATGTTCCATAAGTGCTGCGGCGTAATTGGGTCGCGTAAGTTTGCTAGAATCTTAGATGGTAAGATATCGTCTAGATATTGTGCCGGTAATCTGATTGGCAATGGTACCAAATCGCCTTGATACCATAGACAAAACATCGAACCAATTAACGATAATGCCAGAAGTCCGTATCCGTAATGCGCTGAATGGGTTAAGATGAGTGACAGACTGCCGGCAAAACAAATCACTACAAGAGTGGCAATAATTAAATAACCACTACTGCCGATATGGGCAGCTAAGCGGGCTTTTTTAGCACGGCGGCTATTGAGTCGGACGCTAAAGTTCATCCTGTCACCCCTTTGACGATGCTGTAAACAATTACTAATGGTAAGCAAGGCCAAACTATTAATAAGACAAATGCCGCAATAATTGCAATTAACATGGCGATTAAAGCAGTAATAATAACTAATAACCGGCTCATAAAACCAACTAATCTAGAAATAAAATTATCAAGAACGGCTCGCAAACGGGCTTCTAGTCCTCTGCCACCGGGATTAATAATCCTATGCCAAGGGGCAAACATATGCTGCGACAACAGCGGCACCGAGAAATTGCGGTATATAAGTGCCGGCCAATAACTAACGTTACGACTGACTTTTTTTAGTCCGGCACCATACCACCACTGGAATAGCGCGATTATCATAAAGTTAATTGTAACCGTTACCATGTCGCTCGGCAATTACATAAACTGGATTTAAACAACTTTACAGATAAACAAAAAGGAGCCTTTTAAGGGGCTCCTTGATGGTGGTTGTACCATTGCTGGTACTTCCGGTCTTTGCCTTGCGGCGCTGACCACACCTCACGGTGATAGCTAAAACTATACGACCCGTTGGATAATACCGTCAAGCAACAGCTTTTTAAATAAAAGTGCTTAAGCCGCCACTGTTAATTCAAGTTTTATAATATAACAGATGAAAAACCATTCTTTATAAAATGATGTAAAAAATAATTTATTTAACAGTGGTAAAGCTTAATAGTTAAATGTCAAAACTGCATGTATATGTTATTATGACAAATCCATGTCTATGTATGATTTTGAAATTCCTTTAGTTACTACTAGTCAAAGAGAAGCATTTTCTGATCAAGCCCCGGTCCATATTGAAGCACTGCGAGCAGAACGGCGCCGTAAAGAAGCGCTGGATTTGGAACTGAAATCGCTAGCCATGAGAGTTTTCAGGGTTGCACGATTATGTTGTATAACCGAAACTGATGCTAAAACAGTTGAAACTAGAATCTCATCTTGGAAACGTTTTGGCATTGACAATATGACAGGAGCCACCATTAATGCTCGCTTGATCACTTATGGTAGCCTATTAATGCGCCCGCCCAACAGTATCGGTACTAGTATTGAGCTTCACACAATATTATCAGCGGAAGACGGATCATTCCCATCACCAGCTGAATGTGTTGCCTATTTTCATAGCCTTAAAGAAAATGGCAATTTAATTGGTTTGTACCTCCCAAGCAGCATTGAAAATGAATCTTTAATTGAACCAGTTAACACCGAGAATCAGTCTTATATGTTCCCGATTGCTTCTGAGCTAGTTAGCCGAATAGAAGAAGAATTTGGTAATTTTTAGTTGTCATTTATAACATAATATTTATGCTTGCTAATATATGTTCTGCTGTGGCACAATAAAATTCTTAAAGGAGATGTGCCGACATGAGCCAACCAGAAAAGCTTGGGATTAAAAGTTCAATGCCAATCCACCCTGCTGATATAGAAGAAAGTGATTTTAACTTCTATGAAGAGTATATGCAGGCTTATTGGAACGCCGAAAGAAACTATAAAATTGCTCAAAAACTGGCAGAAATTGATACATTAGGTGGCTTTGCAGTCTATTTTGCTAAAATTATTGAGAATATTGGCGAGCGACAAGATCACCTTAAAAACGCCAAAACAGATTATGATTCAGCTTTTGCAGAGCTTGGAGTATTAGCAGAAATATTCGATAGCGGCGGATTCATTAAGGTTAAACCTCCTATAAATGGCGTAATAGATGTCTGGCATTGGCAAGGTAGTGGGCATAACGAGAGCCATGGCATAGTTCGCGAACTAACAGACGTCGAAGAGTTTATCGGAACTACTTTTAGCTGGGAAAAGTCTAGCAGAGCGGCCTATTTATATGGCGTTCGTGGCGATTGGATTCAGTTAAGATTTAGTAGTAATGGACCAAATTTTGAAGTCATTGAAGTAAATTTGCCACAAATTGATTAATCAAACTATAAATAGCACTTTATTTGCATAAGCGTAAAGTTTTAAATTTACTCTGGACGAATTCTTAGTTATCAGATATACTGCCCTTTGTTAGAAATACGCTGCTAAGTTTATGTTCTGGCATATTAATAGTAAAAAATGTTCGTAGTAGGCGCAGCTAACTGGATAATGGAAATTGCCAGGTACCTATAAAGAATGATAAGGAGAATTAAATGGCAACTAAGTTATTCGTAGGCGGCCTTGCTTACAGTGTAAACGATGATCAATTAAAGGATCTGTTTGCAGGCGTTGGTACTGTTGTATCAGCCCAGGTCATTGTCGACAAATACTCAAACCAATCAAAAGGTTTTGGTTTTGTAGAAATGAGCTCAGAAGAGGAAGCCAAGAAGGCTATAGATGAGCTCAACGGTAAAGATTTTGAAGGCCGTTCGATAGCTGTTAACGAAGCCCGACCACAAGAAAAGCGCGAACCGCGTTCATTCGGCGGTGGCGGCGGCGGTCATCGCAATGATTATCACCGTGATGATCGTCGATATTAATAGATAAAATCTGTTAAATCTCAACGAAAGTGAGGGCCGTGCCGGTTTTTCCGGCACGTGCCGCTCTACCGATCCGGTGCACGTAATCTTCGTAAGATTGCGGTAGAGCGTAATTAATAACGTGCGTAATATTATCAACATCCAGGCCCCTAGCTGCTACATCAGTAGCAACAAGGATATCGACCTGGCTGTTTTTAAATTTATCTAAGGCTCGTTGGCGTTGGCTTTGTGACTTACCGCCGTGTATAGCATCAACTGAAAAACCGCGTAGTTGAAGTGTTTTGTTAAGCCGTTCCACGCTGCGCTGGGTTTCGTCAAATACCAAAGTTTTTTGGACTTGTTCAGTCAGCAGTAACTGCTGCAATTTCTCTAGTTTTTCATCTTTAGACCGATATTCAACAATATTCTGCTCAATTGCATCACACGTTTCGCCGGTTTTAACTGATATCATGACTGGATCTTTAGAAAATTGTTTAATTAACTGCTCAATATTGGGGTTTAGGGTAGCGGAGAAGAAAAACATTTGTTTGGGCGTAGCTAGCTTTTCAAGTATTAGCTTAATGTCGTGAATGAAGCCCATATCAAGCATTCGGTCAACTTCATCGAGTGTAATGATGTTGAATCGCGAAATGTTTAAGGTACCCCGATTAATATGGTCCAGGATGCGTCCTGGCGTGCCGATTACTATTCGTGGTTCATTATGCAGGTCACGCAGCTGTGGCATCATAGGAGTGCCGCCAATAAGTAGCGCACTATATAATCCACTTCCCTTACCGGTTAAACGGCATTCTTGTTCGATTTGCTGAGCCAATTCTCGAGTCGGTGCCATTATTAGAGCGTATTTAGTAAGATCGTTGATCAGATAATTAATGATAGGCAATGCAAAAGCAAGCGTTTTACCTGTACCGGTATTGGCGATTCCGACAATATCCTTACCGCTTAGTGCAAGTGGGATGCATTGATCTTGGATAGGAGTTGGTATCTCCCAATTGCGACTTTCCAAATTTTGCTTTAGAAGAGGTGTTACAGCAAAATCTGTAAATTGATATTTCGGTAAATATTCAATAGCGGTTGTTAGTACTGCGGCTTTAATAAACCGAGACGGATGAATATATTGCCTGTTACTTTTACGCTTAGTAGAAGCTGACCGGTAATTTCTATTTGATTGTTTATATAAATATTTAGACATTAAAAAAGAATCCTTTGTGCAGATTAGTTATTACTTCGATTGCTTAAAATGAAATCGAGTAAATCTATCCTACAACCCGGATTCATCTATTAACAATTAATATAATAATATCATGAAATAGCCAACTAAACAATAGCAATATGAGGGGTAATCACACCCTGTTGGTACAGATCCATAGTCAGGAGGACAATTATGGACATGTACACACTAAAGCAAATACCAAGTGAAACCCAGATACGCAAGTATCTGAAGGAGGCCATCTTTGGCGGTAAGTATCCTTATTGTCCGGAGTGTGGTAAAACCAACCCAATAAAGTATGAACATAGGTACAGATGCCGGCGTTGCCGGGTTAAGTTCAGTGTTACCAGCCATACCTGGCTAAGTAATCTAAAGCTGTCATTGACTCAGTGGTGGATGCTGCTGTGGTGCTGGACTAAAGCTATACCAGTCAAGCAGACTATGGACTTAACTCATCTAAGCGAGAAAGCCGTCCGTCATTGGTACGACCAATTTAGGAACCACTTACCCGAAGAATACCATGTCCTGGAGAACATAGTGCAGCTAGACGAGGTTTACTTTAAGAACTGGTGCTTGCTGATGGGCAAGCAGATCGGCAGCAGAAAGCTAGCTTATGAACTTATATACCAGTCTAGTGCCGGCAGGTTGCAGGCTAATAGCTTCCTATTCCAGAAAGTCCAACCAGGAGCCAAACTATGGACTGACGGAGCATCTATATACCAACGCTCGGAACAGTATTGGCCGGTTGAGCATACGGCAGATATTCACAAAAAGTTCGAGTTCACTCATACTAGTGAGATAGAAGGTACTTTTGGTAACCTAAGAACCTTTATTAGAAGAATGTATCACCATACAACACCATCCAAGTTCCCGGATTACGTGAGAGAATTCTGCTTCAGATTTTCAACGCCAGAGTTGTTTGAATCACCGAAGTTATATTGTGAGAAAACATTAATTCTTGTACCAACATGGTAGGTATACCCCCAACTTAACTATTGATAATATATGCTATACAGTATATAATATATATAATATGAGTATTGAAGATGAACCAGTTTTTGATCATACACCAGAAGACAAGGAAGTTTTTGAAGGTAATTTATCTGGGTTAATATTTAACTCTAACGATGAAAAAGTCCTAGCTGGTGATTTAGAAGAAGCCCTGATTGGAGATAGATATCATTTCCTAATGAGTCTGTTAGGTGAAGTAATACTTCCTAATTGGGATGAGTGGTTTGGCGAAGAAGAAGAAATAGAAGAACTCGAAGATGATTAATGAACGGTTTCAACAAATATAAAAATAAGATTATCAAAATTACTATCAGCGAACTTAATCAAAGTTAATCATAATTTATTGAGCCCAACTAGTGTCGACAGCTAATCCTTCTTGGTAGCCAGCGGAAGATTGAATCCCAACAATTGCTTTCTGATAGAATTCTTCAATATTATTTGCGCCGGCATAAGCCATGGAACTGCGGACGCCAGAAATAATATGATCAATTATATCCTCAGCGCCTGGCCGATCTTTATCAATAAATAACTTACTGGAGTTAATACCTTCTTCAAAGAATTCCTTTAATGTTTGATCAAAAGCCGAAATATTGATTACCCGACGCTTAATTGCTCTTTTACTAGCCATGCCATAGCTTTCTTTATATAATCGGCCCTCATTATCTCTTAACGCATCACCGGGACTTTCAAATGTGCCAGCCCAAAGTGAACCAAACATTACGTTACTAGCTCCCGCCGCCAGTGCTAAGGCAACATCTCTAGGATATCTAATACCACCGTCAGCCCAAACATGTTTGCCGTGTATCTTGGCGATTAAGGAACACTCGACTACAGCACTGAATTGGGGGCGCCCGACACCCGTCATCATTCGTGTTGTGCACATTGCCCCAGGACCCACACCAACTTTAATAATATCTGCTCCAGCATCTATTAAATCTTTTGTACCTGCAGCTGTAACTACGTTGCCAGCAACAATGATAATATTTCGATCAATTTTACGGACAATTTTAATGGCATCCATCATTTTCTTTTGGTGGCCATGGGCCGTATCAATCACAACAATGTCGATACCTAAATCCATTAATTGGCTGGCTTTAGTAGCTACATCGCCGTTTATGCCCATTGCTACTGCGACTAATAGTTTATTTTTCTTATCAGTTGCAGGTATGTAAATCTTCGAGCGAACAGCACCTTTTTGGGTAACCACACCGACTAGTTTTCCTTTTTCGACAACCGGCGCAGTAGTTACATGACGATTTAGTAGCTGTTCAAACATTTTTTCGGGAGTTAGTTTAGAACTAATCGTGACTAGCTCACTTGTTAATACATCTTCAAGCTTAGTAAAGCGGTCATAACCAATAGCATCCTTTTCCTTAAATATGCCAACTGGTTTAATTTGATTATCAACAATAATTACTGCCCCGTGAGATCGCTTGTAAATAATATTTAAAGCCTCGGAAACGGTATTGCTTGGTTTTAGAGTCAGCGCCGTGTCATATATTAAATTCCGCGATTTAACGTATTTGATCATCGATTCAAGTAAATTTAGCGGAATGTCTTGGGGTAATATAACCAAGCCGCCGCGGCGGGCCACCGTTTCAGCCATCCGTTTACCGGCTACAGCACTCATATTAGAAACAATCAAAGGTATAGTCGTACCGATGTTATCGGGTGTTACTAAATTAACATCAAATCGTGATTTAAGATTTGTAAAACTCGGTACTAAAAAGACATCACTATAGGTTAAATCAAATTGTGGAGTTAAATCGTTTAAAAATTGCATCTTCCAACCCTCTAAAATAAACTCTAACCTATTCATTTAAACATTATTGAGTATATATACAATAAATATCTTCATATCATATGATTAAAAGCAGATATTATTATCTTAAAGTAGATATTCTTACGGTAATGAAATCAAATATATTTATAAAATTACTGTCTTAAGTATGGAGCTAATATGGAAAAAGTAGTTATTGAATCAAAGATTCCAGAAATAGCGATCTCGCCGGTTGGTAGGATTCCCGAAGAACATGAAGTTTGGGAAGATACTGATGGTGGCGCTCATTTCATAATTTCTCGACATCGGCTACTGTATGGTGCAAGCGCTGAATTTATATGCTTATCAGTGTCGGGTTTTAGTAAAGAAAGGAAGCGGCTAATAGGTGAGCTTATTAGTGCTATGGGCGAGCCTGTTTACGCTGATACAAATTTTGCCTCAAATCAATATCAAGATATAGTTTCATGGGTTATTTAAGTTGTAACTAAAGTAGTAATTTAGATATCTTTTAGGGTGTCCAAGTATAGTTTTAAGATATAATGGCCGTCTAATATATCCGTGCTCAATCTATAAGTATTTAACATTGATTGCTTAACAATTTTATTGGAACGTAGCATTTCTTCGACATATGTAAAATCTATCCAAGTTAGCTTCCGATGTGGCGCTATCGGCAATTCCGTTGATTGCGGTTCTAGGTCAATGGCATAGGGTAGAACTAATTGTCTGCCGCGAGGCTCCGATATTCGATATTCACCGAGAAAATCAATATCAGCAATTTCAGCTAGCTCAAGCGCATTTTTGCCCAGCACTTGTTTAAGATGATACTCGTCAACTAAAGAACTTCTGATTGTGTCAGGGCTGTCTAACAAGACTTTAGTTAACATAAACGCATGATAATCACCGCAAATTCGATGCTTAAGTAAAAATTTATCGTCTTCAGTAGTTATGGCGCAAATAGCCGCTCGGGATACTAGTGATCTAAGAGCGAATAACTGTGATATATGAGATTCATCAGTTGACCTGTATCCTCTTTCGATATTATTTACTTTTAATTTTGATAAATCACTCATTGCTTAAGCGCGAGTGATTAAATTTACATCTGACTAACTTACATCATTTTTTCCCACGGTGTGGCTAACTGAATATAATTTTTGTCGGGATCGGATACTGTAGCCAACCAGGCATCCGGTTGTTTTTCACTGTCTGGCTGATACGGCTCAGCAACCTTTTCCGCTCCTGCCGATAATAATTTTTCATAATCACTCTTAATATCTTCAGATTGGAATACGATTATTATTCTCTCGGGTGCTGGATTTTGACCTTTAACCAAGCTATGAGGTCCGATCATAATGACACCTCCAACATTAAAACCATACCAGTCCTCTTGCCCCCAACCTGGTTTGCCCAGTATCTTAGTATAAAATTCAGCTAGTTTGCTTGGATTTTCTGAACCTAACATAACACCTGAAATTTTCATAGAATCTCCTTATAGTATTAATCCGTTATTAATGATTATTCCATCGACAAAATACTGTTGATAACGTTATCTTGCCGAATTATTAAGGTGTTTTCCATGATAAATGTTACAGCCTAAACAAATGAGTTAAATAAAGGGGTGGCTATACGCTATTGCTTATGTTATAATAAATATAAAATAAGGGACGGTGCTAAATTGTGCCGTCATTTTTTATGATTAATGACCCCAGTAAAATTCGAAATATTATCATAATTGCTCATGTTGATCACGGCAAAACTACGCTGGTTGACGGATTGCTCAAACAATCTAATGCCTTCAGGGACAATCAAGCCGAAATGAGCCAACATCTAATAATGGATAGTGGCGATCAAGAACGTGAACGTGGTATTACTATTACCGCTAAAATCACTTCTGTTCAACATGACGGTTACCGGATAAATATTATAGACACTCCAGGACATGCTGACTTTAGCGGCGAAGTCGAACGTACCATAAACATGGCTGATGGTTGCCTACTGATTATTGATGCCCAAGAAGGGCCTATGCCCCAAACTAAGTTCGTTCTAAGCAAAGCGCTGGCATATAACTTAAAACCAATCGTCATAATTAATAAAATCGACAAGCCAGCATCCAGAATTAAAGAAGTTGAAAATGAAATTGCTGATCTATTTTTAGAATTGGCAGTCCATGAAAACCAGCTGCATTATCCAGTATATTTTGCGAATGTGCGCGAGGGTAAAGCCTGGGATAAAATTCCAGCTGATTTAAACGAGAAACGTGACCTTTCAGATATATTTAAAGCAATTGTTCAAAACATCCCCTCGCCCAGCGTGGAAGCTGAAAAACCATTTCAAATGTTAATCTCGGCGCTAGCTTGGGATAGTTTTAATGGCAAATACGCTATTGGGCGAATCAATCGTGGTCAGATTAAAGAATCTGATCAAGTAGTCTTATGTAAAAAGGATGGCAAGCAGATAAAGGCTAAAATAGACAAGATATTAGTGAGCAACGGCATTGGAAAGACTCAGGTTAGCTCAGCCTCTGCCGGTGAAATAGTGCAGCTTACTGGAATAGCTGGTGTGCAAATAGGCGAAACGATTGCCGATTGTCTTTATCCAGAAGCTTTACCAGTAATTGAAATTGAAAAACCAACGTTAAAAATTTATTTGGGACCCAATACCAGTCCATTTAAGGGTACAGAGGGTCAATTCACTACAAGTCGCCAAATTGGTGAACGTTTAGCAAAAGAGTTAGAAACCAATATTGGCTTAAGCGTTGAGGAAGATGGAATAGGCTTCATAGTTAGTGGAAGAGGCGAACTGCACCTAAGTGTTTTAGTCGAGTCAATGCGCCGTGAAGGATATGAATTTGAAGTAGGTCGACCGCAAGTTGTTACGGAAGTGATTGATGGAATTACAGTTGAACCTGTTGAAGAATTAATAATAGAAGTACCAGTTGATTACGTAGGAGTTGTTCAAATGGAGCTTGGTTCGCGTCGGGCGGATTTCAAAGAACAATTTGCCAGTCCTAAAGGTATCACCAAACTAGTTTATGAAATTCCAACTCGAACCTTACTAGGGCTAAAGAACGTATTGATTACCAGCACTAAAGGCACAATTATCATGAATACTATATTAATCGGCTATAAACCTCTAGGTAAGCCACTTCAAAAATTGCGTAACGGCGCCATAATTGCCTATGAAAATGGCTTAACAACGCCTTATGCCTTAGAAATGGCCGAGAGCCGTGGTAGTTGTTTCGTTAATCCGGCCGAAAAAGTCTATGCTGGACAAATCGTTGGTCTAAACAAAAGAAGTGATGATATGGAAATGAATGTTTGCAAGGCTAAGCATTTAACTAATATGCGTAGCACGTCTAGTGACGGAACAGTCCAATTAACCCCAGCAATTATCCTTAGCCTGGAAGAATGTTTGAATTTTATCGAAAAGGATGAGTTATTAGAAGTTACTCCAAAATCTCTTCGTTTAAGAAAAGCCGAATTAGATACTAATAAAAGAAAACACCTTAGTTTAAGCCGCTGAATATCTAGTCGATAATCTTACATGATTAAACAGCCTATGCTTGTAAAATTTGGCAATGTATCGATAATTATGTAAAAGGAGTTTTTATGTCTAGTGTAGAATTACAACGACGTTCACATAACAGAACACGAAAAACCGCAGCTGTATTGGGGGCAATCGGATTAAGTTTAGGCGCAGCTGGAATATCAAGTGCTTCAACATCTGCAAAATTGAGTGTAACCCCTCGGACACACTTGAAAAATCATCAGAAAGTATTTGTATCAGGAACTGGCTTTGCTCCAAAAACAATTGTCGGCGCATCTGAGTGTAGCACTGCTAAATATCAGCCCACAATCGAAGTCTATGGCAATAAGGTCTCAGTATCCTGTTCTAATCCTCTAAAATATATCGAGTCGACAACTTCGAAGGGTGTATTAAAAACCTTCGGATTAATTATTACTAGAGGTGTAGTTGGACCGCCTATCGGAGGGAAAGATAGTGCCGGTCACATTGCTAACATTGATGCTAAATTATTCCCCTGCCCGCCTACAATTGCTCAAGAGAAGGCTGGAGCCACTTGTGTTATCAACGCAGGTGATGCTAATGGTGATAATAAATCCGTGTCAATAAGTTTTTAGGACGACAATAAACTTGGAACAAGTGCTCAAGCATATATTCGCTTGATTCTAAGAATTGTTAATTGTTGTAATTAATGCAATTATATTAATCATGGAAACCGATAAATCGATTTTTGGTTATGGTGAATCAGGACAAGATTTAGAACTCTATAAATCTATAAATTATATTAGTATTACTGAGTTTAATGCTCTGGCTAACCGCTGGAAATATGATGAAACTACTTTACGAAGTGCATGGACAGATGGTCAAAGAATTGATGAAATATTTCAGCCAATGATAGCTAACCCTCCTGAATTGCCGCCAGACCATATCATTGATTTAATTCCAGTAGTTGAATTTATGCGCCTTGTAATTAGAGGAATTGTGGTCATGCGATCAGGTAGTATTGGACTTGGTAAAAATAGCTGGACAATTTACCAAAGAATAGCCAAAGCCAGATTTCCTGATGATCCCGAGATAAAAGCCATGAAATGGAAAGATCATATCTTTCAACGATTTAATAATAATGATGCAAATACACGAATAATAGTCAGAGATGACTTATTTAAACTTCGTTTCATAAAATCCGATGAAGTATAGTAAATTTATCGCTATTGCTTAGCTTTTTTAGGCTTTTTGATTTCTCGCCTTGGTTTGTCCCTCATAATTTCTCCGATTGGTTTTTATGCTACAGCTAATATGGGCAAGTCTTAGTTATTGTTTTGGGTTGAACGCCTTGTACATCTAGGACAAGAGCGTGGTTTTCCCAATAAGTTCGGCTTTTGACAGTTTCATTAACATCACCAGGGAATGGTGGACTGCATGGGCCTATCCAGGTGTTAACTATTTCATAATCACCGTTACTGTCTTTTTCAAGAATTATCGTTAACTTATGACTAGGTGATGGTAACCGGTTTTTAGCATAGCGCGAGAAGAAAGTCTTCTTGACGGGTTGGGCATAAAAAATATTATCAGTTTCACTGGTCTCAACGATGTCAGTATTACCAATTACCCGTCCCATGTCCCGTTCAATAGAGAGTCTGGCACCAGATAGCTTCATTGGTTTTAATACATCCCTTATCAGATTGATGACATAAGGTTGTCGATTAAGGTAGTGGCCAGCAGAAGAGGTTATTAAATTTACATATACCGTCTGACTATTGCGTGTTAACGTAATTATATATCTATACATAAATCTCTATTTCACCTTAAAGTATACGCTTATTTGACTAAAATTGCTACCCAATAACATATTTATAAATACTTATTGCAGAAAATGTTACAACATGACTAAAGAAGTTATCCACATAAGTAATTTGACATTATGACTACTTGGGTAGATGATGAAATCATCAAATAAGGAGGGTGTCTTTTATGAGCACTGCGGTTATCACCAAAGACAGTTGGTGGGCTTTGGTACTAGGGGGTGTGGCAACAATACTATTCGGTCTAACAGCAGTTTTTTGGCCGAGCCTGACAATGTTGGTACTACTTTACCTATTTAGCGCATTCGTGCTAATCAGCGGTGTAGTAGACGTGATGTCCGGGCTTAATACTATTAATAAAATCGAGTCCTGGTTCTTGCCGGTCGTTCTAGGCGTATTCCAACTAGGAGTTGGGATCTACTTGGTTCGCCACACAGCGGTAAAGTTTAGTACATTTATAGTTCTAATTGGCTTTACTTTGATTGCTCGTGGCGTTATTGAGGCAGTTGTTGCCTTCTTTAACAGCAAGGCTTCAATTAAGGCTCAAGCTATAAGCTATGTCAGTGGAATAGCTGGATTAGTTGCCGGTATTGTAATTCTATTCGCCAAGGAAGCCCAAGGCGTTAACTTCGTCTGGATACTTGGTCTATATGCTATTGTTATCGGGACACTTCACATAACTGAGCTAGGCAGCGGTGAGATTAAATAATTAGTCATATTTAATCTATCTAAAATAAAAATATTTAAGGTCCGGTTTTTATGCCGGACCTTTTTAATTAGGCTGATCTTTTATTAGTTTTTAACATTCTTCTTCGTTCTCTTTCTGTGTAACCTCCCCAAATGCCTTCTGGTTCTCTGGCTGCCAATGCGTACTCTAGACAAGCATCTCTAACTTCACATGCCTGGCAAATTGCTTTAGCTACATTTATATCATCCATATTAATAGAAAAAAATAATCCTCGCTCTGTGTCTATACAATTAGCACTGTTTCTCCATGATACTTTTTCGCCATAAGTTTCCATAGATTATCATTATTTCTTATAATCTAATTTTTATCAATTATTAATTATGCTTGTGCTTAAGATGATATAATTTATTTATCTAAATAAGGTCAAACAAATGAAAAAAACTATAAAACGGAAAAATAAAGCGTGGTTTAAGCCTGTTCGCAGAAGTTATTTGCCGGCTAGCTGGCAAGGATTGGTAATATATTTAATATATGTCGCCTACATCGTTACAGTACCAATAGTTTGGTATCAAAAAGGCCATTACTTATGGAGTTTACTATTTGAAGTAATTCCTCTTGTAATTGCTGGCGAACTGCTAACTCAATTTATAGCTTCCAATAATTCTAAACGTAAATAATATTTATATTTAAACGTGGAGAAAAGTGAGCTTTAGGGCTATGAGTGGGAGTCTAAAAAGACAACCAACTACTCATAGCTCAAAGCTACACTCTCTCCACAATACCTGGATTTTCCAGGGTTTTTTGGTATTCGGACTATAATCATCTCCTAATGAAACAGAGTTAAGTAAGCACGGATATTGTTCCCGTCAACGGCAGCAGTCAATGTTAAGCCTATGATCAGCTCACTTGCTAACCAATAATAGCGCTTGTTCCACAGTCTCTGGCGCCATTTGGGACGAGTCTTGATGATTCGATCGGCGTATCGTTGAGCGCTTTTTTTAAATAGAAAATAGCGTCGGCCGATAGTGTAATTTCGGAAAAACCAAAACAGCCCAATGCCAACGAGTATCCGCAAGCCACATAAAGGCACGACACCGATCAAACGCATGGCTTTACCCATAAAACCGTTGCCTTCAATGCTTTCGCCAACTCGCAGCACTACTATGGCTGTGATTATTCCGTCGATTGCCGAAGCAAGTGCCCCTGCAACAAATATTACGTTTACCAATTCCCGAAGACCGCGGACCATGTTCTCTTCTGTGTCTTCGACTCTTTTAGGGCGACGATTATCAAGATCAGAGATCTTGGGACGATATTTAGCTTCAGGAAAACTAAAATCCTGATTACGTTTATAAGACGTGCATTGATCGATAGGCTTAACTTCATTCACAGCTAACCCCTTTAACTAGGTATGTCCGAATTGTTAATGAGCGAGCAGAATATTACTCGGTCATTCTTACTATGGGAGCAAACAGTCCACTCACCATTTAGATCTCTAGTACATCTTGTATTAAATAGTTAATTTGAACTCTAGTCAAATAAGATTTAACTATTAGCAAATTAAACGTATTGATTATTGTTTGAAAAAAGCCGTCGACGCAGAAAGAATAATCTAAGCAAAATTATTAATATATGAAATAAAATTATGTCTTTAATTATTACGATAATATGCCCGTTTAGTGATGAAGTACTATTTAAAGACGTCAGTACAAAGTTAATTAGCCATTTGCAATAAATAAATAAACCGATCGCCACGATTACCCGAAAGAGATTTCGTATAAAAAATTCAATTAATGGACGATTAGCGCTGGAAGCTTTTGGCCAAATATATTTTCTTTCATTTAGAGCCTCTCCAAATTGTTCTAGATTACTGATGAAGAAATAACCAATCAGACAAACTGCTATGCCAACTAATATCCAAAACGTCCATAGAGCTGCAGCATTGGCAATAGTGGAGTTTATTACAGTGTGCCAATAATGGCTAAGTTCATGTATAAAATGATTATTTTTAAAGATATTGTTAAAGCCATTTAATAACTGGTTGTTTTTAGTGTTATAACTTTCAAAGAATACTGCGGCGGCCATCATTAAATAAACCACTGTTCCTAATATGGAAGGTAGAAATAGTTCAAGATAAAGATATAATCGGTTTTTAGTCATTTTATTTGACTTAATAGTGCATCAAAACTAATCTTAACGTATCACATTTAAGCATAACTAGAAATACACTTAGTTTTAATTATAAATCAACAATATGTTTAACAAAAAGTATCAACTTTAACTTTTGCGTAGTTTAGGCAATAAGTTTTTGGGCAATTTTATTACCAATCCATATGGACGATCTGATAGCGCTGCCACAGTTAGCGACAAACAATTGATTATCTTCTGTCTCTAAGCGGAGTTTTTTATTGCCTGCATCCAGTCCCCAAAGTACTTTTTCAACTTTTGCGCTATTAAGAAAAGGCATTATATTTCTTAATCCAGTTTTTAGTAATTTATCGAAAGGCTCAGCTGAATTTAAATCATCCGGCGGTTCTACGACGTCCTCTTGCCCTACCACAAATCTAAAACCCTCAGATGTATTTTTTATAAAACTGTAAACCATGCCATTGCCTAATGGGAATATTACATGCGGATATTTTTCAGAATTTTCATCGACATTAATGTCTAATACAAATAATTGACGCTTCTCAATTTGTAACTTGTAGGCGGGCATAAAAAACTCATTAGCCACTCCTAAGGCTAATAAAACTTTGTCAGCAATATAAATATCGGTCTCCGTACTTATATTGTATTTGCTCTTAACCTTATTAATTTTGGTAATTCTGGAGTTAGAGTGAAGGTCAGCACCAGCTGCTTGGGCTTCATCTAGTAACCATTTCACATATTTGACTCCGCTAATATTAAGTGACGGCACGAATTTACCGCGGTGTAAGAATAAATAATTATCTGATATTGCAGAAAAATCAATCCTTTTATCTAGTAAATCCTTAATAAATTCAGAAGTTTGGGTAGTCATTTCTTCTTTTAGCTTATCATCCCAAAACCAACGAATTGAACCTCCGGCGTATAGATAAGTTGCCGCATGATCAGATGTCGGATCCTGAGTAACTATTCCAATGTCTTTAATAGCATTGACTACCGCTAGATGGTAAGCGGTTGAAGCTGCAATTGGTCCGCTACCTAAAATTAAATACCTATACTTAAACGTCATGTTAGTTCCTCTAAAGTTTTAATGATGTCATTGTTGGTTTTAAAGAGGTCTAACTGATTATCGGCTTTACAACTTCGATCAAGTAATTGTTGTTTCAAAGGATCTAGAAATACCTTATCGGCATCCTCTAGTGCAGCCTCACTGGCGTTAAGTACTAGTTGAGCCTGCCTGAGTATCTCATTATCGTGCAGTCCAACTGTCGCACAATGTTGGTGCAATTTAGCATCTGACACAATGGCTCTTTCTTTTAGGCTGTTATCAATGATCAATCCTTTGATTAATGATATATAGGCGCTATATAAATCAATATCTGAACAAGCATCTAAAGATTTAAATTCAATTCGACCAGCTTCGGCTTTAATCCTAGCTAATTCGGTAAGTGGAACTTTTGATTTAATGAGTTTGGATTCATCACTTAGATATACCAACACTGCTGGTCGTTTTCCGGCACGATAATATGTCCGTTTTGATAGACCGCCCCACGGTTGTCCCATATAAAAAGGCGAAGAGAAACTATATGGAATAATAAATGGGCTGTAATAATTTAATTTCTTACCAATATCAATTAAATCTTCGTCGGTCAAATTTACATGAGATATATTTATATCAGGTCCATAACTCATCATATAGATTGGCGCTGTTGTCACTTCGGAACCTTGACGATGAGCTATTTCCCAATCGTTCAGGGACGGTTTAATTGTATATTCCTTTCTAAAAGGATTAAAAGATACGGATACTAATTCAAAGTTTTGTTTATGGGCAGCGCTCATTAACTTGTTGCGGTCTTCCTTAACATGTTTAACGGCTTCAGCTATAGTTGTAGACACCGGTGTTCTAATTTCTATTCCCTTAGGTACAGTAGTTAAATAAGCTCCGTTGTTGTCGTAGCGTTCAAAACCCTCAATATACCAACGTTTTACTTTAACATTTACATCTCCAATCCTGAGATCAGGATAGTCGCTAGGATATTTAGGCAGATCAGAAATAATAACATTTAACTGCTCGAAAGATGTATTTGCAAAGTCAGAAAACTCGTTGCAAGGATTTATTAATGCAGATTCATGCTCAATGCCGTATTTATATCCAGACTCATCTAAATATCGATTCATTAGGTAATGCTAGCAAATAACTAGCCCAAAATGATCGAGAATAATTACAATTATGTGTATTTATAAGTATAATTGTTATCTAAAAACAATAATTAGCACAACCTATATGATTAGTAAGATTAAATGCTTACAAAATCAACTTCGGCTGTGCTAATTAGTGATGTGCAAATTAAAATCTATTAACGAGTAGCACTGATTGTTACACCTTGCTCAGCACCTGGTGCACTTACGGTTATTCTACCATTAGCATTTTGAGCAATCTGATATTTGGTATCTGTTGCAGTAGCTGCTTGTGGGTCTTTTGGTATAGCCACTAAATACGTGCCATTGTTTGTTAGCACTGAAAGATCTACAAAACCGAGTGCTGTGCAGTTGGCGGTTCCTGTTGTGCAAATATCAGTTGGGGTTTGTGTAATCGAACTTGGTAAATTGCCTTGATTGTCAATGCTATACTGGTATACCGCATTGAGAATTGTGTTAACATCGGCTTTACGCTCTGAGTTTCGCGTATCACCTAATTGCTTGCCTGGGTTAATAGCAAGGATGACAATACCGGCCAAGATCGCGATAATTGCCACCACTAGCAAAACTTCAATTAAAGTGAAGCCTTTCTGCCCTTTTAATTTATTTCTTAAGGACTTGTTCATTTAGATCCTTTCTTTGCAATTAAAACGAGAGGCAGCTTATTTCAACCTCTCGTTATTATTCATATAGCTTTTATATTTAGCGAGTAGCGCTAATTGTTTGTCCTTGCTCGGCGCTCGGTGCACTAACCGTAACGCGACCGTTGGCGTCTTGGGCTATCTGATAATGCGTATCAGTTGCTGTTCCAGTTTGCGGATCCTTAGGAATAGCTACTAAATACTTACCATTTGCTGATAGAACTGACAGGTCTACTAAGCCCGTGCAACTAGAAGCATCAGTCGAACAAATGTCGGTAGGTGTAGTAGTAATCGAACTTGGTAAATTGCCTTGATTGTCAATGCTATACTGGTATACCGCATTGAGAATTGTGTTAACATCGGCTTTACGCTCTGAGTTTCGCGTATCACCTAATTGCTTGCCTGGGTTAATAGCAAGGATGACAATACCGGCCAAGATCGCGATAATTGCCACCACTAGCAAAACTTCAATTAAAGTGAAGCCTTTCTGCCCTTTTAATTTCCCCCTTAAAGTATTGATCATTTGATTTCCTTGTTGTTATTACTATTAATAAAAACATCATACTACCCAGCATAAGCTTTATGCAAGTGTATTCGGTTAAACTGTCTATAACTGTTTCGTGATAATAGTAATTATCAGATGTGATTAGTCGGCTGTGTTAATCGAATTAGTCAGTGGTGGAGTTTCTTGTTCGGGAGGGGTTTGGTCTGGTTGAGTGGGCGGTGTAGTGGAATCCAAATCACCACTAGGGGCGATTAATACCGAATCGATTTGCCCGTCAGTATTAAAACCAACACTAATAACCGTGCCGTCTGTGGAGACACCAACTTCATCAATACCATCAAAATATTGGCCATATGGCCCAGCTTGCCAACCTGATAGCTCAGACGGTGGAACATGAAAATTCCAAGGGCTTTGAGCGCCACTAATGGCATTGGCTATAACGTCGGCAACTTTATCATTTCCAATGATTTCATTGGTCAAAGAATTAACGATAATAACATGTACTTGGGCAGCATAATAATTTTTCAGGAGTGCGGCATTTTTGCTTGATATGGCATTGCTGACGTTGTTAAAGGTGTTGGCATCAATTGCGTAGAATGATTGATTTTGGTTATTTACAGATTGATGGGTGCCATGCAAATATATTGGTTGGTTATTAGTGGGGTTAGACTGGCCACGAAGTTTAATGGTGGCAAATACAGCTCCGACAGCAATTATTATAACTGACACGATAATTGAAATTACAACCGTACGTTTTTGTAAAACTTTCTGTTGACGGCTGGGAGCCCAAAAATTTTTTATGGACTTTGGTAGGGGCTCTTTTGTGTTTTGCGATATTTTATAATCTGCCATTGGCGTATACTCGCTAATTATATTCCTCTACGGCGTGTCTTGCCAACTTGATACTTTTATAGTTGGCGAAGTTTGGGTCGTCGTAACTGTCTGACGGTGATTATAATTTGATCCGCTGGCGGCAATAGTGCCAACACTGACAATTGTGTAATTGGGTGATGCTCCAGAAATCGTATAAGAGCAAGTTTCTTTAGTAGTTGAATTGAGCGTAGAAGAACCGGTACTAGGAGTAGTTAAGGTTGGCGCGGCTTGGATGGCATTAAGGGCTAGCTGGGCGCAGCCAATTGAGGCTGCTTTTGATTCTATACCGGCTACAACTGATTGACTGGCAATACTAGCACTAGCGCCTGCCAAAAGTAGATATGCGGCGATTGTACTAACAATTACACCCAGTATAAGAACAGTTATTAGAACGATATATCCATCGGATTCGGTAATTTTATCTTTAATCATAATATACTTGCCGATCCATAAAACGTTTTTTGAAAGTTATACTCTTCCAAGCTGGAAGTCGACTTATAACTTAATGTAAAGCTGACTAATATAGATCCTGGAGTGCTGCTTAAGCCTTCGTTGCTGAAATTTAAATTAGAAATCGTAACATGAGAATTGGTCAGATAAGTGGTCACGGCAGGACTTCCTTGATTGATTTGCAAATGGACTACCTTGCTGTCGTTGTATGTGTTAAAAACTGTTGGATTAGCTGAAGATGTCGGCATAGCGAGCGTCAAAGTCGCTGCACTACTGCCCAGTGACGGTGAAGTTATGCTACTCGCGTTACCAATAGTTTGGGTGATCAATCCAACCACTGATTCACCTTGCAAGTTTACAATATTTACAACCTGGTTATATTGACGCTGTGAAGTTGCTAGAATTGCCAAGCCGACCACCGCGCCAATTATTAATGCAAACATTGATATGTAAATTAGCACCTCAATTAGAGTGAAGCCTTTATTTTGTTTAAACGTATGTTTCTTATTTATTCCCATATTATTGATCCCAGGCAAAATCAAACCATTTGGCGTCAACGCTTGGACCGTTGGCATTGTGAATAGTCCAGGCGAAATCAGTAGGCGTCGTATAGAAAGTATTATTTGTGCTGTTATACATAACTGAGTATAGGTTGTTCTCACTATCGATCATCAGCACCATTGCGTCATTTGAAGCCGGTTCAGGAATAATATGAGTCTTATATATAGTGCTCGCTGCAACTGGCGCTACTAGCGGGTTGGCATCCCAAGTATTATTGCTGTTAGTGAATCGCTTTAGTTTGGTTGCCGTAGAATTGTCGGCATAAGCGTTAAGTCCGGTAGTCCCACTAAGTAGCCCAAAACCCAAATCAAAGCTTTGCTGGCCACCAATTGATGAGTTGGTAGTAACTAAGTAATTTGTTGGGTTACTTACGGCTGATGGCGTTAAAGTATAACAGTAAAGGTGCTGCTGATTTTGGTCGTCTTTATCGCAAGCAATCCATATTTCACTACCAATCGGTTGCGCTGCAATGTCGACTGATATTGGTAGCGACCCAGCCGGTTGATTGTTGGTAGAAATTTCCGATCCCCATGTGCCTGAGCCCTTGCCATTATCTGTAAATATCCGAAAGTGCAAGGCAGTATCATTACTATTTTGCGTAAACATAACAGCCCCCTGCAGGGTATTGACCGGGCTCCAGGCAAAATCAACCATTTTACTACCATCACTGGTGCCGTTATTGGCCTGGGTAGTCATTGCCGACCAACTGGTGCCATTATAAAAACTGGTTACCGTCTCATAGTCATTGCCCAGAATAGCTACCATAGCTTCATTGGCTCCCGGCCGGGCTTGGACTACCATGGAAGTTGGATAATCATTCTTATCTGAGCTAATTGACGGCAAACTGCCTTGTGCGCTCCAGCTAGTCCCGCTCCAAGTGGCATATTTTGGTATATTCGTATCGTCGTTATAAACTACAATAAATGTGCCATTGACCATATAACCACCGCTAAAATTACCACTGTCAAGACCATCGCCGCCAGACCACTGAGTTAATAGATGAACATTTCCCCAGGCATTACCGTCCCAAACGATACCGTATAAATATTGATTTTTACCATCGTAAAATCGGGCAAGAACAACTTTTGCAGTGCCAGATTGGGCTGGATATAATTTTACTGACCGAGCTACTTCATTATCTGTCTTAGGGTCAACTACTGGCAGGGCTGCTGGATTAGTCCATGTACCAGTTGATTGCAGCAGCCTATAATCGATTAACTCAGATGTCGTACCGCCATTAGCGTAAACTATCAAACCGGTTTTTGTCTGTACTGGATTAGAGCTACTAGCTTGCCAATTAGAAAGATAAGTTACAGCGCTTAACGAGCCTTGACGATGCAGGTTCTCAGCCCAACTGACTGTAATTGTCACTTGGCGACTAGTGCTGTTAGGGCCTGCGGCAAAAATCACACTTGGCGTATAAATATTATTAATTTTAGATAGGGTCGTCGAAAGCGCCCACTGGACTCCATTGGTAACTAAGTAATAAGTAGTACCATTTGTATAACTAGCTAGATTAGTATATGAACTTAAGGCAATATTATTAACAGCTTGAACGCCTAGATTGGCAATTTCGGAAGCCCGGTTTGTATCACCAGCAGTAGTCGTGCTATCTCGGCTATATACAAAGGATGACATGACGACAAAAGTTAACATACCAAATAAAGCAATTGCTAATATTATTTCGACAAGCAGAATGCCTTTAGCGTCTTCCATAAGCTGATGCCTTTTAAACATGATTAATAATCTACCATTCCCTCAGCATTTATAGTTGCAGTACTAGTAGAAACGCCGCTTTTAATTGTAAAAGTACCAGTAGTTTGCGGTAATCCATAAAACTTAGAATAATCTACTTCACTCAAGCCGCTAACAGTAGAGGTTGTAGGTATATAAAAAACACTATCGTAGCTACTATTACGGCTAGCATAACTAGTGCCAGCATAAAGAGTCACAGATGTATTGTTAATTGCTACGCCCCAAGAACTGTTATGCATTTCACTACGGCTTAATATTTGAGCCTGATAAAGATCTTGGACAAGAGTGTTGGTTGTAACATTTAAACTATTGGTTTTTTGCAAAGACGCGTAAATGGGCACGCACATAACAGTAATAATTGAGATAATAGATGCCACTAAAATCATTTCTAAAAGAGTGAAACCCGACTTAGAATTAACTAATTGTCTATTTTTTTGTCGCAAAATGTTAACTCCTATGTACCTGTCGTGTTAAATTGACCAATAAGACTATAAATAGGCAAAAATACCGCCATGGCAATAAATAAGACAGCCACAGCGATTAAAACTAGTACAATCGGCTCTAATAGGGTTTCTAAGTTTCGAGCTGTTAGATCGGCTTTATCTTGATAATTATCTCCAATTTCGAGTAAACAAGCAGATAGATTACCCGATTTCTCGGCGCTTATTACAATCTGACAAATTGTTCCAGATAACATCTTTCGGTATTCAGGCATCACTAATAAGCGTCCGAAAGCGTTGCCTTCATTCACTTTTGCTCCCAGTTCAGAAGCAAAAGTTTGGTAGCGATGCGTCGACATTGAAGTGGACAGCGACTGTAGGGCTGATACGACTGGCAAACCAGCATCCAGCATACTGCCAAAGATAAATCCAAAACGAGCCAGCTCACTTTCGAAAAGCAGTTTTTTAATACCGGGGGTATGAAACATAATCGACTCCGCGATTGATTTAGCTCGATAATTAATTTTAATTGCGATACCGATGCCTAGCCCAATCATCACTACTGCGCCCGCCATAAATAAACCATAATGGCCAAAATAAGTACCGATAAATATTAAGGCTTTGGTTAGCGGCCCGACTTTTTCGCCTAATCCCTTAATAATGGTTAATAATTTAGGTAGTAAAAATGTACCAATTCCAGTGCCGACCACGAATAACAAACCGACTAAGAAAGCCGGGTACAACATAGCTGATTTAATGCGCGATGACATTTGATTAGTCTTGTGCATCTGGACAGAAACAACCCGAAGATTTTGCGGTAAATGGCCGGTTGCTTCGCCTAGTTCAATTAAAGTGATGACTGATGGCGCGAAAAGCCCGGTCTGCTCCATGGCCCTGGAAAACTGAGCGCCTTCGTCAACGCTGGTTCTCATTTGCAATATCGCAGCCTTGACTTTTTTGTTGGTTATTTCAGTGGCTATAGATTCAAGCGATTCGCCAACGCTCATGCTGGCCTGCAGAAGCATACTTAAGCTTTCGATAACATACTCAGCCGTATCATGGTTCATTCCTCCAAACAGTTTTTTATGGGGATGTTTGACGGTTGTATTTGGCTTAAGATGCTCAATTATCGCTTTAGTCTCTTCAGCTTTTTGCTCAACAGTTTTTTCTGCAACCTTTTGGGCTGGCGCTGGGGCATCAGTAGTCGTTTTAGCTGGAGGAGTTACTGGCGCTGCTTCAGTCGACACAACAGCAGTGGAATGAGATTCGAAATTCTTTATTAGCTGCGGTTTTCCGTCCATTATTTCGCTTCCGCTACGCGCTGTAGTTCTGTAATAGTCGTCACGCCACGTTGTACTTTGTCTATCCCATCTTCAAATAAGATATGATCACCTTGTTTTTTAGCTTGATCGGCAATTTGGGCTGTGGAAGGGTTTTTTAGAATAACTTCTTTCATCTCAGCGGTAATATTAATCAATTCGAATATGGCAGTACGCCCCCGATAACCAGTAAAATTACAACTCTCGCAACCTTGCCCTTTATATAAAGTAACTTCAGTGCCTTTGAAAAATTGATTGGCTTGGGGGAAAGTATTCTTAAGTTCGGCGATCGTTATTGTGTAGCTAGTTCGACAAGCAGTATGAATCATACGGACTAAACGCTGGGCAATCACTAAATTTAAGGTGCTAGCCAGCAGGAAAGGTTCGACGCCCATATCAAGAAGTCGCGGGATGGCAGATGCAGCATCATTAGCATGAAATGTTGAAAATAATAAATGCCCGGTCAAGGCAGCGTTTACTGCTAATTTAGCTGTTTCGTCATCGCGAATCTCACCCACTAAAATTACATCTGGGTCTTGTCGAACAATGGAACGCAAACCATCAGTAAATGTCAGTTTGGTTTGAACGTTGACCTGGATTTGATTAACGCCTATTATTTTATACTCTACCGGATCTTCAATTGTAGTTATATTTATCTCAGGATTATTGATTAATTTAACTAGTGAGTATAGGGTAGTCGTTTTACCAGAGCCAGTTGGTCCTGTCGTCATAATCATGCCGTAGGGCCGATGAATCTGATAATCAAAGCTCTTTTTGTCACTTGGAGATAGCCCTAGGCTTTTAATATTTAAACCTTGCGAGTATTCAGCAAGCAAACGAAGAGCTACTTTTTCGCCGTCAAGCGTGGGGATTACCGAAATACGAACGTTTACTGGTTTGCCATCGACATCATATCGGATAGCACCATCTTGGCTTACATTATGTTCATCAATTCGCATATGAGACTGTACTTTTAGCCGATTGAGTATGTTCTCGTAGTATCGTTTAGGCAGTTGGCCGGCTTCATGCAAAATCCCATCAATTCGAAATCGAATTAGTACAATTGATTCTTGTGGCTCAAAATGAATATCCGAAACTTTATAGGCTGTGGCATCTTTAATAATTTCATCAATAATTTCCGGGGCAATATGGGTTTGCGATTGAATAATTTGGTTAAATCTGGTTACTAAAGGTTTCCGGTAATGAATTAGGATTTCATTCAATTGATCAGGCAGAGCATAGCAAATCTGAAATTTTTTATTGTTGCCAAATATTTTTACCAAAGCATCAGGTAAACTAGGTTGCTTGGGGTTATCGGTAGCTACTGCTATCATGTCGTCTTTGACTTTGTAGACGACAATCCGGAATTCCTGGCCAATATCGGCTGGAATCATACTAATATGTTCTCGACTGGGCTGATAGGTATCTAAGTCGGCATACTCTACGTCATAATATTGAGCTAAGGCTTGACCAAGAAATGCAAAAGAATTTACATTCTGATTAAGAAAATAATCCTGTAGGCTGGTATGGTGAGTTGAGACATAGGATTGAGCTATATGAAGCTCATCTGGAGTTAAATATTTGGAGTTAGTAAGAATAGAAGCCAGAACTGTATCGTTAACAGTGCCACTTGCTTCTTTTGCCGCAGTATTATTTGCGGGTTGAGCAGAGTTGTTTTCAGGCATGATGTTTTGATTTATGGAGTTGTTCTAAGCTGTATTATAGAACCCCACCTACCCTTTTTAGCATAATCTTTATTATAGCAAATAACATCTAACCTAAACCATTATAAAATGATAAGTTTGAACAACATATATTGCTTTTTAAAATTATGCTTATGCTGATTGTCAAAATGCCTATTACCGCTTATTCTTAAGTCAGGGTTTTTATAAAGTTTAATGAAAAATCTATACAAACTTAAACATAACAAATATGGATTTAGCGTCTTAGATATGCTCGGCCTGTTAATTTTGGCAGCTTTGTTAATGTTAATAGGTTTTTATGCGTATGATCATAAAATAAAATTCGACAATACTAATAACTCGAGTAAGACAACTACTAGTGCGTCTAATACATCCCAATCGCCTTCTACTACTCCCAAAACTACCGTAACATCAATCCCCAGCACCCAAAGTAATCCAACCAGCAACAATTCAACTCCATCGACAAGCACTACTCCGCCAGTCAGTAGTACCACCAGCGTAATCAACATCTCGGATATTAATATAAGTATTACCGTACCTAATGACATGAAGGATTTAACTTATCATATGGCTTCAGATAGCAATAACGTTACTGTGGTAAATTTTTCCACACAAACTATAACTAGTGCTGTTCCAGCTTGTGCCGCCAGTAATGGAAGCGGGGCATTTGATAGTATTGAGCGAGGCGATGGCCAATATCCAGGGCCAACCAATGTTTCTAGTGGCGGAATATTAAAACAATACGCAACTTACTACATAGCTTATATTTTGCCCCAAGGACCTTGCGCTAAAAACCTTTCACCCCAAAATCAGTCTTTATTAGATGCTCAAGCCCAAGAATTTTATACTGCACTATCCACAGTTCAAGCTATTTAAACGAGAAAATTATCTTAAAATTACTTGATCCCGTCGTGGTCCAACTCCAACTATAGATATACGTACTCCAGTAGACTTTTCAATTAACTCAACATAGTTCTGGGCTGGTTGTGGCAAATCCGTAAATCTTCTGACATCGGATATATCTTCCCGCCATGTCGGTAGTTCAACGTATACCGGGGTTGACTGATCAATTTTATATGCAGCATCAGGAGCATAATCTAGCCTTTTACCTTTGCGGAAATAGGCTACACAAATCTTGGCTACTTCGCCCAGTCGTGGTACCCAATCAAGTTTAGTCAAAGCCATATCTTGTCTATCGGCTTCGGCATTAATCATTTGAGCCCGCCTTATTTGCGGTAAATCAAGATAACCAAGTCTTCTGATTCGACCGGTAGTTTTACCTTTTTCAGCATCCACTGCACTCATATCGCCGTGAATTTGTTCTAATAAATATCTATCTTTGATCTCAGTTATAAATGGACCACTGCCCACATGAGACTGAATAGCTTTAGCTACACCAGTCACGCGTCCGATATATGACGGCGGCACTCCAAGACCAGTGCAAACACCGCCTGCGATCGTCGATGAAGAAGTTGTATAAGGATACATACCGTGGTCTATATCAAGTAAAAATCCCTGGGCTGCTTCAGCTATGACCATAGCTGGTTTGGGTCTACGAAGTTCGTGATTTATAAATAGTACAGTATCGGTTACAAATGGGCCTAATCGCATTGCGGCATTTACAAAATCAGACGCTATTTCTTTGTCATTTTTATCGCTTAAACGGGCAAGTCTACCTAACCATAATCTTTGCATTCTTAGATTTTCATATGCTACATTAAATAGCTCAATGGGGTCATTGTTGATAATTTCTGCTCGCACACCAACACGGGCAGCTTTGGCGGCATAAACTTGAGATATACCAGACTTTGTCGATCCCTGAGCTTGTCTTCCCTTTTCTTTATTAATATCTTCCTGGACGTAATTAGGTAAAGTTAAATGTGCTCCACCGCTAATTAGCAGTTTATGTGAATTAATTTCTACATCTTGTTTCCTTAAGGTTTCAATTTCACCAATTAATTGTTGAGGATCGATTACAGTACCGTTACCAATTACACTAATCGCTCCTTCATGGATTATTGATGTTGGTAAACCATGTAGCACATAGACATTACCGTTTGGAGCTATTGCTGTATGTCCGGCATTATTGCCGCCATTAAAACGAGTCCCGATTTCATATTCAGGCATTTTCATGTCTACAATGCGGCCTTTACCCTCGTCGCCGCGTTGTACTCCGACTATTACATCAATGGGCATCTCAATTAAACCTTAAACTATAGCTACGCTAAGATGCAAGCATAAGCATAATTTAAATGTATTAAACTAAACACTCCTCAAAATCATATTCAAAATTAACAGTCGCCACTTTCGATAATAATAAATGACCGGCACAAACTGCCCGATAAGCCCTATCGGGATCGTCGCCTTCGGGCAATAAGTCGGGTAAGCTTTCCATTCGATAAGCTTTATCTAAAGATCGGCTGTATATTTGACTATTGTGAGCATCTTTACGACAGGTTGGTTCATTAGAATTCGGACAATTTGGATATTCACATTTAGCAGAGAATAATACTATTTTTGCTCCATATCGATGAGCATCTAAATACATTGAGAAATGTCTGCCGCTAGCAGCTATATCTAAACCAGCAGCATGAACTTTTTCAATCCCAGCCTCACCCCAATCTTTCATAGTTTGTATATAAACATCAGGCATTGGATCTCGATTGGGTTTATAGCCGAACATGTGAAATTCATCCAGTAGAATAGTTCTAATTCCATTGCAGACAAGTGCGGCTGCGTTAATTTCAGCTAACGATTCAACGACCTCAACCTTTCGGTAGGCATCTACAGAAGATAAACCTCTAGGTTGGATACCTTTTTCACGAATATCTAATGATGGCTTATATACAACAAAGCCTTCATGCGTAGCTTTAAATTCTCCAATTAATGAATATAATTCTTTGGTTTTTCCAGATGCCATTGGTCCAGCATAGACCGTAACTTCTGGTATTAAGCATCGTTCATTCATAATTTAGTTAATTTTAACATAGCTTAATTTACGATTTTCAATTATTTAATTTAGCCCACTTTCTTATTATTGGAGTTGGGAATATAACCAAACTGACATAAAACTTTTAGAATATTTTGAATTGGCAATCCTTCAACATTTTCATGACTACCCTCAATTCGATCAATCAGTTCACTGCCTTTTCCTTGAATCACATAAGCACCGGCTTTATCCAGAACATTTTCATTATTAACGTATTCTTCAATCACTGTATTGCTTAGTTTTTTAAAATAGACACTTGACACTACGCTATTAGAAATTATGGTCCCGGTGTCGGTATCAATTATTGTAAAACCAGATATAAATTGATGGCATTGACCGCTTAGCATTTTTAACATTGCAATGGCATTTGTTTTAGTGTGTGGTTTGCCAAGTAATTTTCCTTTAAAAACCGCAAAACTATCAGCCCCTATTACTATGGAATGCTTAACTTTAGCAGCAACATTTTTTGCTTTACCAGCCGATAAATACTCAGCCAATTTACGAGGTTTTAAATTAAGATTCATGTCCTCTTCATAATCACTGGCCATAACGACGAATTTCACATTGGCTTTACTTAATAAATCTTTCCTGGAACCTGATTGAGAGGCCAAAACAATTTGTTTCATATAAAGAATAATAAATCATTTCAAGTAAATTTAAATTGATTCTGCATAAATTGGACTACAAAGTAATTTGATGATTATTTATAAATAGTAAATGCTAATATATACGCATGAGATCTGCTGAGAAATTAACTGTCTTAACCGACATGGATGGTGTTTTAGCAGATTTTGATTATGAATTACTTTCTCGTTTAAAGACGAGACACCCACATATTGAGATAAATGATAGAAGAAGAAACTTTTATATTACCGATGATTATCCAGAGAATTCAACTCAATTAAATGATATCCGGGATGAGGCAGGTTTTTTTGATTCACTTCCGTTAATTGACGGTGCTTTAAAGGTTGGCAAAGAATAATCGATTTGGGTTATCTAGGACGTATTTGTACTTCTCCATTAGAATCAAATAGATATTGTCAAACCGAGAAAATTAGATGGCTTAATCGAATTTTTGTACCGGTTTTTGGTAAATATGTGGTTGAGCAAGCTATATTTACAAAAGATAAACATTTGCAAAGTGGAATTGCCTTAATTGATGATAGGCCCAGTATAAAAGATTCAGACAAAGCAGTTTGGCAGCATATTATGTTTGATCAACAATATAATAAATACGTGGAGCTACCTCGATTATATGGCTGGCGCGATAATCGTCTTCCGGAGCTATTAGATAATGCTCGAAGTTCATATTTAATTTCTGCTTAGATTCATTAAAAAATAATTCTATTACTTCTTGCCAATATATTTGAACTTGTAATAGTTACTTTTGGCGATGGATGCAGCCAACCCAACAACAAGGACGACGTACCCCTTCAAGTAATTCGGTCACTGTCCTATCGACATGATTTTTTCTGGTCTCTGGTTTTTTTGTAGTAATTACCCAGCAAATCCATTCATTGCGTGCTAAAGGAGTAAGATCTTCCCATCTTTGTAAGGCAGATTCGTCAGACAATAAGGCTATTCTTAAATCGGCGGGGACATCGTGTACTACACCATTTGATAATGATTGTTTGGGCATTACAAAACTATACCATATAAAAAGGACTTCTACTAAAGTGCTTAAATTTGGCACAATTTACTTTATCGAAATGGAACCAAATTAAGTCTAAGATGATAAAAATGTGAATTATTACTGAGCGACTTCAAGGCGAGTTATGCGACGTCCATGGTCATTTACTTGACTACTAAGATCAGTAACCGTTGCCTTAATAACTTTAATGTCTGATTTCACTTCCTTCATGTTTGTATCTAGTGTATCAATTTTTTGTTTCATTTTAGGTACATCTTTAATTAACTCGTGAATAGCCTTAAGTTCATCAGCTAGACCTCACCAGTACTTGCTTACGTTCGTCATCATTTATGCTTTGCATGATGATTATTATATCATTTTGCTTG
>CAVVLM010000006.1:0-89047 GCA_963749175.1 uncultured Candidatus Saccharibacteria bacterium | reverse complement strand
AGTCAACCCCTTGGACACTTATCTGGTAAATGATCCTAGTCCATTATTGCCCCCGTAGTAAGTATGTGAGATTTGGAAAAGTCCGGCATTACTGCGCACAATAGTCGATAACTGGCCATCGCCCCAAGTTACCGTAATGCCATACGGCGCTGAACCGCCAATAATAGTTACTGGCAGCTGGACCAGTTTACCGGTGGAAAATACTTGATAATGATAGCTGGAACGCAAAACAAATGCCAGATTGCCGGTAGGCGGAATAGGTTTTATAGTGGTTGGCTGTTTGGTTATTGTCGGCGTTGTTGTAGTAGTTGTTGGGGTTACCGGATTATAATAAACGGTTACTGTTGGCGAAGTCGGTCCTTCTTGGTCGGTAATATTAAAGACCTCAGCCGATAACACATTGGTACCGATAACTAGCTGTATCTGCAAGCTAAAAGTGCCATCACTAGCGCAATTGACTACACCACCAAACCCGTTGTTGTCAAAAAGCTCGACATAGGTCGGGGTTGGGCAAGTACCGCTAACCGTTATCGGTTGATAGTTGAAACTATCCTGATCAACCGGATTAGTAATAATAGCCGGGCCAGTCGGTAGGGGTGCCGGAACTATGGCGGTTACTAAATAGCTCGCCGCAGATACATGCAAAGAAGACAGAATCAACCAACCACCAAAAATTAACAACACAATAATAGTAGACGGATGAAGTAATACTTTCTTATGGGCAGGCCGGCGGCGTTTAATAGTGCTTTTATAACGAATTTTTGTTGTTTTAGCTAAGCGCTTCGGTCTTTTTTTGGTTTTAGCCATATTGTTTGTTTTTTATCAAGACGATGCTTACTCGATAATCATAGCATAAACACTACTTCTTGTTAACTTCTTATATGTAATTTATATTAACGTATTATATTAACTGGCTATTTATGCTTATTTATTATGATCGAAAAATATAGTTTAGAAGTGCCAGAAAATGGCTGGCGTGTGAATATACCTGATACTATCACTAATACCCAATATGGCGAAGCTGGTGTAATTATTGTGCGCCCAGGTCTACAAGTAGGTCCAGAATTTTTAAAAGATGTAGTAGGCAATCGCACCGAAGAGATGTCGATTAGACAATATTTTAGAAGTCCGATTGAATCAGTTTTTATTGCTGAATCTCACCGCCCTGTGGACAAAAATGTTGTCAATGAAAGACGCAATGATATTAAAAAATTAGGTAACCAATTACTTTATTTAGTTAATGACCCGGATCAACTATTAAAATTGCGCAAGGGAGATCCGCTCGAACCGTTTTAGGCAACATTAGTTATTAATTAATAGCTAGTTACGCCACAAAATGAAGTGTCTATGTTGCTAAATTTAGACCAAATGGTATTACTCAGCTAGCTTTGACATATAAATTACTGCAACTCTTATATTTGTATTAGTAATGTATATATGTTTACATATAATCACTTTGTGAGGCTGCATATTTAAGTCTCTGCAGAGTACCTTGACAAGCAGGTAAGACATCTTAGTAAAGTTCGCATATTTCGTTTCTGTATCGGCTGAAAGAGGACGAAAATGTTTGACGCTAGAAGACTAACGATTGCTCACGTGGCCAGTCTATTTCACGACTGTCTGTTTAAGCAAAAGATTGACGATATATCACAGTTGGTTCCAGTAGAAGGAGTTTGGAGTTCGGCTGAATTTAACGCCGGCAAGCTGACTGCCCACCACCAAGAAATTGCTGATCTGTTAGCTGAACTGCCGATCGATTTTCTTAAAAGCCACGGCCAAGGAGCTATTTTTGGAAATCTCTGCTATAGCCGGCAAGGTATACGGTGGACTACTTCGTATATCTTCATGGACCAACTAGTTCAACTAGGAATTGGCATCGGCAAAGTCTCCTTTTATAAAAAGCGATATTTTTGGAACTCCGAAACGGGGGAGCATCATTCATAGTCGTGAATGATATTTAGCTCACAACCGGAAGAAGGTTGGTATGAAAGTTCGCATCTCCAAAAAAACGTCAGCTCTGTTGACACTAACTTCGATAGACATCCTAGAATCTCTCTCCCATAGCCAAGAACCACTTTGCGTGACGCAGCTTTCCAAGGAATTGAAACGGCGCACCGGAGTGATCGCCCTAGCATTAAAATATCTCTACCGGCATGGTTGGATCTCGGCTCACCATGGCAAGTGGCGGTATAAACGGGCAATTGCTGACAAAGACGCTTATTTCATCACCAAATCAGGCAAGAAACACCTTGGAAAGCATTCGAAATAAAGCGAGCGTGGCAGGTAGACTGTTAAAATATTGTTTTGACAGTCCCTCCCGGGTGTCATTACAGTATTTTTACTGCCTGCTTGTCATTTTCGCTTTCTGTAATCCCCAATTTTTCTTTGTTAGACTATGTAATTACAGAGATTGTTAAAATATTAATTACAGAAAATAATTATTTGTTATGAAAGGATTATTATATGAGAGAATATATTGATTTTGCTGAAGTAACCTGTGACGTCGATGTTGATAGGCTGCCACCGGAAACGATTACTCTAGAGATGCATAAACGCCTCGGCGGGATTTTAGTTAAAGAACAACGACATATTGTCCACCAAGCCAGTTCCATACGGAGCAGCGGTGATAGTTTTGGCATTGATGAAGCCATTGCTACAAGAAATTCAAATGTAGCTGATACTAAATAAATTTTCAATTCCTTGCTATCATATTAATATTTTAAAGCTATTGCTTGCATATTAATCTCCTAGGCGTATTATCATGGCTATATTAAAGGGAATATATTATGTCAACTCCTGAAAAATCAACTGGTTATTTCTCTAGAAGGATTCTTTTAACAGGTGGGTTATTATTTAGCGGCAGTGTGGCAACTGCCGGCTGTAGTACTGAGTCAACTGTTTCTAGTTCTCAATTTGAGCCTTGCCTGGCTATAACAGCGATCAATAATAAGTTAGTTGTGCCTGATCGGTATCCAATAGGCAACATCAGCTATACATATGACGACATAAATTACGGCCAAGTAAACAAACCTGGTCGAATCGTAAACGATAAAGGTGAATTTAAGTTGTTTATGCCTGATTTCCCTTACAGCTCTACTGTAGTAACTGTTAGCGGCTTAGAAGACTTTAATGACCCTAATGTGGTGGTTTCTATTGATAGCTCTCTTACGGGGGAAATCGGCTTTACAGCAGGCTGTGTGTTGCAGCAACGAGAAAACAATATCCAAAGCGCCTATGTAGTATTACCTACTAAGACTGGCTTTCACTCGTAATAGTTAATTTTATAAATCTTTAACACTACCAAAAGCCACCCGTTTTAGTATTACCTCCTGCATATTGGCCATTAAGGCTGGCACCAGCGTAAATTCGCCGTAACGGTCATTGACCATATCGGCGGCTTTAGCCAGCGACCGCGTATCCAACCTAGTATCATCAAACAACCCAAGTTGTTCCGGCTCGGCTGGCGTTAAATCATAAACTGTTACGCCGATATTGGTCACCCGGGCCGGTATTATCGTCTGATTAAGTAGTCGCTGAGCAGCTAAGAATATATCTTGAGTAGAGTAAACTGCGGCTTTAAGCTTTTTGGCTTGTGCCCAGTAGGATCGGTTCTCAAAATTAAGCCACAAATGGACACCGCTGCCTATAAAACCGGCCTTCCTCAGCCGCCGGCCGGCTTTCTCGCACAGTTTCATCAGTAACCTAGATAATTCTTGTTTGTCGGTAGTTTTATCGCCTAGGGCATATTGCTGGCCAAAGCTTTTGCGGGCAAAGTTAACGCCGTCAATTTCATGGCCGCGCAGCCGCATATACCAGTACAGACCGACCACACCCCTAAACACCCGTTTTTTAAGTAAGTCTAACGGCGCATCTAAGAATTGCAGCGGAGTATAGATCCCGTCACAGTTCAGTCTAGCTTCATAGCGCATATTGATGCCCGGCAGATCAAGTAACTCTAGGGTAGAGAAGGTATCACGCAAGTTATCGGCAGTAATTTTATCCAAGCCGTCCGGTTTATGGAGTCCGGCGGCTAACTTAGCTAAAAAGCGGTTGGTGCCGATACCGATATTAACAGTTACGTACTCACCAAGGGACTTTTTAATATCCTGCTTAATCTCATAACCGATAGCTTCTAGGCTTTTACCCCGCTTAACGGCTATCGACCCTCTAAAGTCGACTACGAATTCATCAACCGATTTCGGGGTAATCGCATCAGTGTAGTTATTTAAAACCTTTTTAAAGCGACGATGGGCATCAAAATACTTATCAGGATCGGGCATCATGACAATTACGTCCCTGCATAACAGACGGGCCTCTCTGACGTTGATACCCAATTTAATACCTAAAGCCTTAGCTTCGTAAGAAGAAGCGATAACAGCCCCTCTAGGCGTGTCATAGGCGGCAATAGCGACCGGTTTGTGCCGAATTAAGGGATTAGCCTGTTGTTCGATGATCGCAAAACAGGAATTTAGATCAATATGCATAATCATCGGCTGATTATGATTAATCGGCAAGTCCATCGCTGACCGCCTCCAGTTTCCAGTGCAGGTTACTGGTATCCAGGTTCAATCGGAACCACATCAGCCCCTCTTTGTCGACCAGCTCAAAGATATGATGCAGCGTCTGGCCGTCTTTAACTGCATGTTGGTAGCCGATTTTACCGACTGTGTAATCGCTATTTTGCCAGCGGATTACCCGCGGCAGCGCCAGCCGTTGTTTGGCTGAATAATACATGATTACACTGACTTCTTCGTTAATTTTCTCACGCATTTTTTAACTCCTTTATTGATAAAATATTTATATGTGTGGACGCTATACGCTTCATAAGAAAGTAGACGAGCTGGCTGAGCGCTTTAATGTCGCTAAGGTTAACTACGACATTAATGAGAATTTTAATGTGGCACCAGGCCAGATAATGCCGGTAATTACAGAAGATGAGACCGGCCGGCATTTAGAACTGATGAAATGGGGTTTAATTCCGAGCTGGGCCAAGGATCCGTTAATTGGCTATAAGCTGATTAATGCCCGGGACGACGGCATATTTGATAAACCAGTCTGGCGGAATCTTATACTTAAAAAACGGGCTCTGATACCGGCTGACGGCTTTTATGAATGGCAGAAGCCAACTGATCCGAAAGGCCGCAAGCAACCTTATTATATTCATCCTAAAGACCTCGCTTTATTCTCTTTTGCCGGTGTCTGGGAAAACTGGACAGATGCCGGGGGACGGGAGTGGTTAACTTACTCAATTATTACGACAGAACCGAATAAGGAGATGAAAGCCGTCCATAACCGAATGCCGGTGATACTGCATCCCGCCGACGAAGCATCTTGGCTAGATCTGGCTAAGGTTACTAAAGAACAGGTTGCGCCGTTCCTACGTCCTTATGACAATAACGGCCTAGCGATGCATAAGGTCAGTGATGAGGTTAACTCCACCCGTAATAACAATTCCCAGCTGATTTACGCTTTAAACGCTTAGAATCAAGCCAGCAGTAAAATTGGGGTTGAGGATAAATCACCGTCGTGCTATAACTAAACCCTAAACTATTATCTGTAAGCAAGGAAGTTATTATATGCAAGTAGCTCACGAACACCAACAAGAAGCTGATTTATTAAACCTGGTTGAAAGGCAGTTTGGCACCGAATCCGATGTCAGTTATATGGCCCTAAGCGCCATTGAAGCCACCCAGGAGCTTGGCAACGAAGCCGTTGAAGCTTTGGATTACGGATTAAGAATTCATCTTGAGGCCATAGCGGCTGGTAGAGAAACTGCTGCGCCCGGACAATTGCTTAACTTTTTAAACTACTTTAGTTCAAGGGAAGTCGAACATAGTGCGCTTAGCGTGCGTGAAGTTACCAGGCAAAGCACCGTGAAGCACTTAGGCGCAACGGCGCGGGGCGCTCACTTAGAACTATTAGGTTAAAGCTATTATTTTCAAGGAGCTTGCTCTTTACTGCTTAAAGAGCACAAAAAATTAGCTACTGAGCCTGACTGGCAGTAGCTAGATAACGTCCGCTGGCCAAGACTAAAGCCGACGGTGTAATAAAAGGCAATTGGTAGTTAATGCTGCTGACTAGACTAAACTCCAGCTAAGCTTCTCGGTATCGTATTCCAGGCGGTAATTAGCTTCGCCGTCAGTCATTTCAAATACCTGAATTAGGCGCTTGCCTCTGAGCATGGTGCGGCGTAAGCCGTTTTCGCTAAAAGACACTACCCGATTGCTGTACTCAATTCGCTTGGGGAAACATTCCAGCGCCGGTTGGCCCCTAAAATAATAAGCAGTAACATTGATTAATCGATTAACACTGACAACACAATCCATAACAACTCTCCTCTATATTACGATGGCACATTAACAAAGCTTGAACGGTATTTTGGCACAATTTAAAACCGGCTCGAGAAGAATCATAACCGTTCGCAATGGTTCTTTAGTTACGAGAAAGTTTTATCGTAAGTTGAGGCTTTGCAGGGACGCTTTAGCGTTTAGCTCAGTGTGTATACCAGCCTGAGTTGTTTATGAGGTCTGTATGGAGGAAAGTATAAATACTAGCCCATACACGGCTCTGACTCAAATTATCGCTGGCTTAACCCCAAAGGTCAAGCGGAATTAATACAACATTAGCAGTGCTTAATTTAAAACAAAATAATATTAGTAAACTCGGTTAAAACTTAACCCAGGCTCTTCAATCCGGTAATGATAGTCTTAGCTTGAGCAGCGGCAGCTTGGAGATCATTACGGGCAGTTTGCAGCTGCTGAGCATAACCGCTTAAAATGGTATGATCAGAATTATAGTCAGATGGTTGTAGTGGCAGGACAGTCGACTCAATGTTGGAAGAAATTGACTGAGCAGCATTGATATCGGCAATCATGGTATTTAGCTCAGTTTGCAGAGAAGCGACGTTTTTACCGGCGGTTTGGTCAGCAGTAATTCGGCTTTGCAGTTTTTGGGAAAGAGTCGTTAAACTGGTTTCGATGGCTTGTTGATCATCGGCCATTTTAACTAAATGAACTTTGGGTAGCACTAAAGCATAAACCCGGTAATCATTAAATATACTCTGGGCAAAAGGTACGGCACAGGTGGCGAGAGTACAAGCGTCAAGTGAGCTTTTAAGCGTCGTAAGACCGCTTAGTTCGGAGCTAACTTCATTTTCTAAATACGACTGATCGCTGCTGCTGAGTTTTTTAGCTGAAGTAATTTTAGTGGTCAAGCTATTTAAGGATTCCAAGCGACGAGTAATTTCGGCGTTGCCCTTATTTAGGATGTTATTTAAAAGTGTTTGCTGAGTAGCGGTGTTGGTGTTAGTTGTGTTTGCTGATGTGCCAGCGGCTTTGGCTGTGCTCATAACGACTGCGCTAACTACAAAAGCAATACCAACCGCTAGTAAGCCAATTTTAGAGATTTGATTTCTAATTTTCATAGTCATATTCTCCTAGCTCATTTGCCTTAGTTAGTTGGCACGGTTATTTCATTTTGCGAATCATTCAATGCTGATTGAACCGCAGCACTATCACTGCTTTGAGCTGATATCAATCCATTCACATTGCTTAGGTCGTTACTTAGAGATGCATTGTCAGTTCCAGCGGCTACCGTAGGTGTAGTAGATGAAGATTTACTAGGCGTAGTAGTTGGTGTAGTTGTAGAAGTCGTAAGAACGGTTTGGGGTACCGTCTTATTTTTGTGCAACTCGTATACTCGCCAACCGATTAATACAATAATCACTACCAAGGCGAGGCTAATGAGCAAATGAAGCAGCAGATTACCAGCTTCAGACTGCTTACTTTTATCTGATGGATTCATAAAATTTTCCTTTTATAATTACTGATATTATTATAAGCGAAATTTGTCTCAGCTACAAGATAACTAAAGAATATTTACTTTGTCTAACTTATATTAGGTTTTGGATCGTTGTTTTTGTGCCAAAAATCAAGTAACTCGCCAACTAGTTTTAGAGTCGGTGCTCCATAACCAACTGTCTCAGCCAGCTCACCTGATCGATAAATCTCTCCTAAGACTCGCACATTTATATAGTTACTTTCTTGGTATTGTTGGGGCGTAATATTTGGATCATCGTCTTTACAAGCTAGCAACCCTTTTTTATATGCACCAGTCCGCAAAATTAGATTTCTGGTCCGATCAGCCATTTGTCTTTTAGGGTAAAGATAACGCAAGCTATGGTTAAGTTCATCAAAACTCATTAGTGGATCATCGGCATATACTTCATATTCTTTAAACATGTTGGATTTAGGCATAACCACACCATAGCCCACGCTAAATGAAGTGAATTTGTTTTCTAGGGCTTCGACGACTTCTCGGTGATAGATTATCTGTTTACCTATAGCTTTGACTATTTCTTCTTTTCGCCTGTTTTGTTCCGGTATTAAGACTATAGGTGGGGTTAAGTTTCTATTGTCTTCGCTACTTAAAGCCACACTTTCAGCTAGAATGTCGCCGTTAATAATCCAGTTAGAATAATCTTGTGGCTGCAACTTATCTTTATTTGTCATATTGGTTAATTTAGTGATCCAGCAATTAAATCAGCCCTAAAACCAAGTTCGTGCCAGCGATCAATTAAATTAGCGATAATATTTAATTTTTTAGTACCCATTCCCATAATCTGATGTAGGGAATGATTATGATAAGCTTCTTCAAGCACCCGCAGATCAATAAAATTACGTTTTGATTGAGGAGTATTGGCAGGTGTGTCGGTTTTTTTAACTATAAGTCCAGGGATAAAATCTTTTGAGAAGCTTACTAAATAGCCCTTGGAAGTATTATCAAAGTCACTACTCCTAAATATAGAATTTCTAAAACTGGTTACGGTGCCCGGCCTAGGGTCAATGCTAGTCACAAATCGCTCCACATCAAAAAAGCTTATAACATGGTAGTAATCAGGTTCGGACTCATAATCGTGTTGATCAAATTCAATTTTATCAACTCGCTCTAATAGATCACTAATGGTAGTCCCATCAGTATCAGCATCGGACTTATGGGCCACTAGACTCTGGCGCATTAGTGATAAAAAACGCTTTTCTCGATTATCCTTTACGGTTTGCAACATAAAGTATATTTCATCTTCTGACACAGTTGTTAGAGCCACACCACCCAACTCTTTACTAACATCAGTTGCTAGTACGTAATCAATAATATCGCCGTAATTGGTGCTCTCCATGATCACGACATTATAATATGTTTTAGGTATTAACGCAATTAGGTGAGCTGATTAAAATATCTGTGATATCAAATTTTTATGACTAATTTTTTCTTTTTTAAAGGTAGCTTGATTTTTAGCTTATGCAGTTTAGATTTACGGTGTTTAGATTCGGCCTGTTCATTATTGAAAATATATATCATACCCAGGTAGATGGCATATAAAATAACGGCGTCAAATATCCAGTTAAAAACTTGAACGCCCCAGTGAATCGAATAATCCGGCGATAGGCAGCTATCGGCATAAAAATAATTATATAAATTAGTTTCTAAAGGAAAGCCTCTTTCATGAGTAAACGGATTGACCAGTCCGACACAGGTAATTTCACTGACGCAAGCCGAACTATACATTTTAACTGACGTTAGACAAGCTGGTGTGGCTTTAAGGCTAACAAACGGCGCTCGGTAATGCGGTATCGGCAAAGTGCTTTGCTCAAAGTTCATAAACTGCAGAATAACAAGTACAACTAATAGCACCGCTACTACCAAAAAGCGCTTTAGCGGATCATGGGGTAGAGAGGGAAATAAACTTTTTAGTTTCATTAACATTAGCTAATCATCTATATGATATCTGGCTATTACGCTTATGGCAATATAAGGTAAACAATAAATCGATTGATTAATCCAGTAATTCACTAGACATATATACAGATTAATGTTTAGATAATGAATACTAATTAAGTGGTATAAATTATGGATCATGCTCCGCTCGAACAAGTCAGCTCTAACTGCGAGGTTCAGCTTTACTTTGATTATTTACACCAAGCCGCCAACCGTTTAATTGACCCTTATAATACAGGTCATCCGCTTAAAACTTTGACTAAAAGCCGACTAGTAGGTTACGAAGTGGTCATCGATGCTCTCCAAAAGACTCAAATGCCGGATTGTACTTTTTGCCCACACAATTCCGAAGATCAACCCTGCAGCATCTTAGCCCCCGCTAAAGCTGAACTAAAAGACCTAATACAATCCAATCGGACTATGTTAATATCAGGTAGCTTAAAAGTTAGATGGGGAATGACATTTCTAAATTTAGCCAATAGTTTAGTTGATCGACAGCAACAAATTGATAAGCTAAAATTATCTTAAATTATTAAATATGGATATAACTAAAGCAGCTCAAGAACAAACCCATATTGACGCCATGATCGTACTCGGTCACCACGTCAATATGAATGGTGAACTTAGTGATCGAGGTAGGAAACGAAGTGAAGCTGCTGCCTACATCAGTGGATTATTGCATCCCAAGATTGTTATCTTTAGCGGCGGCCGGGATTTGCAACAGGTCAGAGCAGGTGAGTTTCCGCCGATCAGTGAAGCTACCGCCATGTATCGTTACGCAGAAGAGTATTCTAAGGAAAAATTTGGCAATCCATTGCCGATAGATATTGGTATTTTTAGTGAGGAAATATCAGATAGTACTACAGCTAACTTAGTACATAGCAGTAAGCGACTTGATCTACAACCCGGTGATACATTGGCATTATTAACGGATGATCTACATAATCTCTATGACCGGGTACAGTTTCTAGGTAAGCTGGTATTTCCAAAATACGAAATTCTACCGCTTACTTTTCGCTCTATTATTACCCAAAATGAGAAAGATGAAGAGCGCCGTAAAGCTTTCGCTACAAGATTTATTATGTTTGGCATTCGAGCAGGCAACACTACTGCAATTATGAAACGACAACGGGCATTAGAAGCTACATATTACAAAATCCGAACTATTGGCGAATCTTTTTTGACTATACCTCCAGAAAATGCAGCCAATCAACCTACCAATGAAATTTCCGGTGATTCTTAAACAATTATCTCTATAAGTTCTATAAATTGATTTTGGTAAAAAATTAATTAACGCTTTAGTTGTTGGGTTTTAGCTTTTAGAAACGAGAAGATTATTTTAGTTCACATTTTGACTAAAATAGCTGATTATGATAATCTTTTATCCTATGAACATTGAACAAATGATTAGTATGAGAAATAAATATCGGAAAAAAGAAAAAGGTCATACTTGGCGAGCTGCAGGATTTGCGGGTTTTTTAGCGGTAGATGTTTCATATACAGCTCAAAATTCTATTAACAATTTAGTCAGTCACCTTGGTCAAGCCTATAATTCTTTGCCTATAAATTTAGCTTTGGATGGTAGTGTGGGCTTATTCTTGGGAGCTACAGTATTCAGTGCTATAAAGGCATTTTCAAACAACAAAAACGCTTCGAATCTTGACAGTGAGATATTACGCTACGATGGAGTAGTAGCTCAAAACGAGCAACAAAATCCGACTGCACCCATATTTGAGGTGGTTCAGTCAACTGGCACAACGAAAGATTAAATTCTTTATTAATTTAGCAATTCAAAGTTTAATGCTATTTCGTGTAAATTTCGGTTAATTTTGTTAAGAATTCTTCAATCGGTGCGCTTGCACAAAGACCCGGTACATACTTATTGGTTTTTGATATCGAATTTAATATATTTCTAGCGCGGCCTTTATCTAATGTTATCCATAGCGTTCTTGGCAATATTCCGGTTTTACGCTGCTCTAAAGAGTCCAGAAAATATTTTTCATAATACCAGGCTTTTTCTTGGATTTTAGATTTACTATGTGTGCCACAATCAACTTCAATAAACCATTTGTGTGTAATATTTTCCTTCTTAATTACAACATACAAATCCGGTTTTAACCTGTTAGCTGGGTGATTAAAATATCTATAATCGCGCCAGCAAGCTGGTTCAGTTTGAATCTGAATTAATTTGATTAACTTATTAATGTCAGCTTCTAAGATTTGAGTAAATATTTCAGCAATAGTTAAACTATGTGTAATTAAATGTCCGCCAGTAGCCGATTGAAAATAATGATGTTTAGCGTTTATATAACGGCAGGTGAGTATTCCTGGTGACACTACTGTAATTGCTGAGCCTCTAGCATAACCACCAATCCTGCGATCTAGTTTGGATAATAATTTCTTCTCAATTAATATTTGCATCCTAATTTGACAGGCTCGTTGCGTCATATTTTTTGGTAAATATAACAGCCGATAAATATGATCAATGCTGACACATCGCAGTAGGATAGTTAAATAAATTATAGTTAAGTCTTTTTCGGTTAGACCTTGTTCCTTTCCCATCACCCTTAAAGCACTTGGAAGATACTCACTATAGGGAGTAGTATCGCGGAATAATTTATGGCTCAAAACAGAGGTCATGAGGCCCATTTTCATTTCGCCGATGCGAAGTGGTAAACGAAATCTCATAACGCTATTTGTCATGATATTTTAGCCTTTCGTGAATTGTTGCCTAGAAATTGCGGTTTATCTATTTGTTCGGTTTTACTATGTGATCGTTTTTTCTTTATACCGCGTTGCTTAAAGGCTGCTTCATAAGGTTCGCTACCATAGCGGCCACGCGAATGAAGCTCGATTTCAAAAGGATCTGAAGTTGTCTCACACATCGGTTTAGTAACCCCACTGGTCCACAACCGTGTAGCACCACCAGCTACTAATTTGGCATAGATATGATATGGCGCTAAGTTCTCAAAATCACGGGCTTCTAACCGAAAACTAGATTTGGCCATGGCTACAGCATCCTGATGGCTAAGTTGGAAACATATTTTTGAGCGCGCATTAGCTAGCACACCGCTACGTAGTTCATCCGGTAACTGGTTTAAATGTTGATGGGCCAGCGCAAGTCCGACTTTGTAACTTCTGGATTGAGTTAATACTTCACCTATATCAGTAGGTAAATGTAAATAATCTTGAACTTCATCTATATAGACATAACATGGTTCACGGTCTTCTTCATCAACTTCGGCTCTGGCTTGAATGGCTTGCCAGATTTGAGCAACCACTAATGTACCGAATAACTGAGTAATTTCTGCGCCTATTTTACTACGGGATAGGTTTACTATGAGTATTTTATGATCAGTAAAGACTTCGCTGATATCAAACTTAGGCTTAGCTTGGCCGATTACCCGGCGTAATTGCTCGCGCATTAGGAATGGTCGTAGTTTATTCATGACCGGCGCCAAGGCATAGAGACGCTCATTATCGGAAACGCCTTTGAACCATTCCCAGAAGCTGGCAATGCCTTCGTTGTCGTCAGTCAATCGAGTTAATCTGTTACGAAAGAGAGAATCGCTAAATAGTAGTGGCAAATGAGCCAGAGTCATATTTGGCTTAGCTGCCAGAGTTAATAACCCCGCGCTCAAGATATCCTGGGTACGCGGTCCGAAACTATTTGGATAAAGGCTACGGAATACGGCAATTAGATCATCTACGACAATAGCGGTTGGTTTATCACCGCATTGCAGCGGGTTAAGGCCAACTGGCTGGGAATCACTTGGATCCATAATTACTACATCATCGACTCGTTCTTCCGGTATCCGCCATAGTAAATCATTGGCTAAATCACCCTTAGGATCAACTACGATTACCCCATATCCTGATTTAATGTCTTGAACAATCATATTCAACATTAAAGTACTTTTACCGACACCGGTTGGGCCTAATATGTGGGTATGCATTAAGGCATCTTCATCATCCAGGTATAATCCAACTCGTTTAGCAGTAATATTACTGCGGGCAATATCTTTGCCGAGGTATGAGTAAGTACTTGGTATCGGTAAATGGCGGGAAACTATCCGGGTAATTCCCGGCAATTGACCCTCTCCATATGGCCAACCAATTAAAGCCGTAAATTCACTGACATTAATTGTTAAGTTATAATTCCACGGATTGGCTTCAATATTTATTGCTGATTTTTTAACTTCCTTCATTGATAAGCTGATGCCAACCGCATCGGCACTCTTTAGAGCTGATTCGATTCGTTTCATGATTGATAAACAAGCTTCTTCAGAGCTATTTCTGATAGCTAAATAACATACAGCACTCCAATTTGGTTCATTAAGTTTACGCTGCATTGATAGTTGGCTGGCTTTGTCTATTGGCCGGACTGAACCAAAAGCCGCTTCTAGGATTGAACCTAACCAAGTTGTGGAACTGTAGGCGTTTGCCGATAGTTTTTATATCTAATGGTCTAGATCTTTGACCGAGTATCCAAGTAAGTGTGATCGAAGATTCAACACTTAAGCCGCGCATGCTACCAATGATAGCTTGGCTGACTTGCTGTGGGTTTTTAATTTGTAATAGACGCTGACGACTGCTCATACTTAACTTAGTAGATCAGATTGATCGTTTCGTTCTGTAATGGGTTGTCGGCTTCGGTAACTTCAATGTCAGGCAAGAAGACTTGCAACATATCGGTTTGACCAACGACAAGGGCAGTTGGGATACCTAAATAATAATGGCAGCTGTTATGATAAGCCTTCAACACAAAACGGATGTTTAGATTACTACGGCCACTGATTGACTGCAACCAATTGTGTACGGATTCAATATCAAGATTGACCGGCCAACCAAGCTCAAACCAAGAAATCGTAATGGGTTTGAGTGATCGGACTTTCATGTGATTACTCCAGAAAGTCCTTAATATAGGAGTTGTCTATATTAATATATCTAATTAATAGGTAATTTTCTGTCATATTTTGGCAAGATAAAGCAGGGAAGTAGGCGGAGTGATTGATAAAATTATACATAATAAGTGTATCTCCCTGATCTTTAAGCCTTAATTGCTAATGTTTTAATCTGTTAGCAAATATGGTTTAAATGATAATACACCTACTGTCAAATAGTTTGCAATACTTATTTAATCTCATATATGTAATATAATAATTTATGGTATTACATTAATAGGTTCGAATCCCACAACCCCTGCCAAGACGACCACCAAAGGAGACCGTTATGTCAGAGTTGAGTGATAACCTTGTTCATGTCCTGAAGGAAATAATTAAAGATTGGAAAAGGTTATCAAATTATTTGAAATTTTGTTACCTAACTGGCAGTTTTATACTTCTTGCTAGCTGGGCAGTTAAAATTGATAACAAACCGAATGTTCAATTTATTGGCCTATGCCTATTTTTGTCATTTATTGGAGCTCTGCCAATTTTAAACTGGATATGGCTACATATCTTCAAAATGAACTGGTATAGATGGCGATATAAGGTCAGCAAACTTGGTAACGGGTTTGTATTTGGCAGACTAGATGGCACAGATGCCATACACATCATTGACTTCAGATGGAAAAGAATTCGTTGGGTTGAAAATCCAACTACTGGATACGACTTAGGTTATTTTCCAACCGCATGGACAAAAGCTACTATAATCTTTAAAAACTTTCAGGAAACGGTTGAGGTTGGTTCGAAAAAGATAGATCTGAGCGAGTATAGAATTAAGCGGGGGATTCACACGAGGGGGAAACCAGGGATAAAGCTCGATTTTTCCTAGACCTATACAATATTCCAACTTGAATTCGAACGTTGGTCATTAATATAGTTTTGTCAGGCGTACCAGATTCATCGATAAATATTCTTGTATTTAAACTCGGTAACATAAATTTTTCTTACCGCCCCATCTATAACCCCTATTAGATAAACTACGTCTCTATATTCTGGGGATGGTACACTAATTTAAATTTCAACTGTGGAAGTCCTATCTTCGACATATAAAACAGTTCGTATAATCATTTGTCATTAAGCTTCCGCTCTTTGTAATAGGAACAATAGTCACAACTATCTTTTGCTTCAGGGACTTTTTCTGAGCACAATACCTTATGTGCATCCAGTATAGTTTGCCTCTACCCAGCTGTCATCTCCGTCATAGGGCAATAGTTTAATATCAAACTCAAGCATGGCATTGAAAGCTTCTCGATCAGCCTTGCCGTTGCAATATACAAAATAACCGGTCTTGGAAACTTTAAAGCCGTTACGTCTGAATAACCATTGATAAACTTCCATTTGTCGCTTATAGCCATCTTGCCACTCAGCATCAAGGTTAACTTCTGTGCTTTTACTGGTAGCTTTGTAGTCAACTATAGTTAGCTCATTAGTCTTAGGATCAACCCAGACATCATCAACGCCCCCAGTAACAATAATGTTAGTCCCTGGCATCTGATAAGTTATACCGCTATGTAAACTGTCACGCCACACCCCTATTGACTCGTGCTGCAAGGGTATAAGATCAAGTCCGAAAGCTTTAACCAGCGGATGGACTGTTTTATGAGCCCGGTGCATATCAAACTCTTTTTTAAGCAAGGCGTCAACGGCGCTGTTCAGGCTGAACGGGAAACCGGGCGGCCTGGCTATACCCAGTTTCCGGTCCAGATAAAAACACCTAGGGCATTCCAGGAATAAATCAATCTTACTGCGGCTTAACCGGAAGGGTTTAGAATCAGTTTGGTTATATAAGTTATGAGTACGTTTGGATTTGTAATAATCAGACATAAATTTTTACACCTTAGCTGCAATAAAACTTAAATAGTTGCATACCGTAAATTAACTTTTATAATATTCTAAACAGGATTACTCCTATGATTATACGCACATTATTTGACACTCAAAAAGATAGGACAGTCACAATTGAATATGAAGACGGGGAACCGCTGCCTGTGTCTGGTGAAGTCATGTATTTTGATGGTTATGAAGATGAGGGATTTGAAGTTGGCCGAATACTATACGATAAATACAACGTCAGGACTTATGAGATAGTCGGCAGACACGTAATAGCAGAGCCATTCGATGAAGATGAATGGCCTTACAGTTGGCAATAGTATTTTTTTACTATGATCGTTCCCAATAACTCTAGTTAGCACTTGAATTAGAAATCAGCAGTAAATGCTGAGTCTTCACTTTTCTCCGGGACTTGATCGTTAATTGAAGTATCAACTTCAAGCCTAACGACTCTGGCACCACACCATCTATTGCCAAAATTTGTGGTATTAGCTTCATCGCAGACAATATCACATTTAGTTGGAGTAATTGTTTGATCGGGATAATCTTCTCTTAGTTTATCTAATACACTACTAAGTAAACTATCTGCACCCAAACAGTGCCTTGCTCTTTCTTGAGGCATACAATGTAGATCGGTAGTAAATTCGACTTCTTTCATATATTTCCTAACTCTCAATTTACTTGAGTGTCTAATTGTAGTCTTTAATCAAGAGCTCCACAATGAATTAATCGTTACGCCAGGTGAGTATGATAAATACTCATCAGCTACTTTACGGGTGGGTTAGTTCAGTGGGTCAGGCTTTGCTACCCAAGTAGCCAAGACCAGGTAGTATTTAATTAATCTGTTAAAAAGAGTAGAATCGTGATTAATGAACACCTTGGATGACTTACAAAAACGAGTAGTAAAGTTCAGAGATGACCGTGACTGGAAGCAGTTCCATACTCCTAAAGATTTAGCAATGGCTATAGCCATTGAGGCAGCCGAATTAATGGAATGTTTCAGGTGGAAAACCAATGAAGAAGTTAAAAAAGACATTAAATCAGACAAACTAGCTGAAATTAACGAAGAAATCGCCGATATCTTGATTTTACTTCTTAACTTGTCAGATATATTGGGTATAGATTTAATTAAGGAAACCAATCATAAACTAGCCATTAATGCTAAAAAATACCCAATATCTAAGTCAAAGGGTAATGCTAAAAAATACCCAGATCTATAAATACATAAGATGACTTAACATTAAAACTAATATAAGTCTTACCCCTTATGCTTGCGTATGCATAGTTACGACTCTAATATGAATATAGGAGAACAAATATGGCAAGTTATGAAGATGTTATAGAAAATAATTTACCGTCAACCAGTGATGAAAATTGGGAAAAAGTGATAATGGGTAGATTCCCAGATAGATACGTTGAGGGATTAGACAGGCGAATGGCTGAAGCGCTGTGGGTTGGGGTTCAGAGGCAATATCCAGGATTAACAGTAGGATGGGGCGAAGCTCAAAGACCGACACCGCTATATCTTGCAGCAGCCGGTTATATTTCCGAACATTATGCCATTGGATTATCTAAGACAATTATTGAACAGGGCAGAGCTTGTGCAGATATTGCCAGGAGGGCAATTGAAATAGCACTGTCTAAAATTGACGAGATTGACCTAATTGAAACTGAAAGCCAAACTTAATGTTTGGTATTAACTAAGAAGAAGGTAATCATGAGCCGGGTATTTTCATACGAACAAATTATTGAAGATCAAATTCCAGATCATATTGATTTCCATGATGCCGAGACTGATTTTAAAGAATTATCGCGTACCGGCGTTGAAGCTGAAATTATTTATGGCAGTTTTATATTTGGCTCAGTGGCGCTAGGCGTAGCTAACCGGCGCAGTGATTTTGACAGCTTTATATGCATGGAAGAAAGCAGTGACAGCAGCTACGATTACATAAAGGATATTTACGTCTCAATTGCTGAAGATAATCCATCAATTGCTCTAACCCCGATGGTCTATCCGAAGCGAGCCTTGCATCAAGGACGCCATGATATCGACCGGTTTTTTGGACAGCACTTGAGTGGCGCACAGCGGATTGTAATTGGTCGTGATCCATCTAGTATTATTAAATATTCCACTCAACCAGCGGGTGATATATTAGCCAACTATTTAGCGCAGAAAAAAAGACATTTAAGCAATGCTTACGTGGCACCAGAACCGCTGGATTATAGGGAAGGCTGCGGCGTTCAGAGGATGCTTGAACTGCCGGTGGCGGTTGGACGTAAAGTCGTCCAAGCATTTATAGAAGACGGCTTATTTGATGAACAGCTAGAAAATAGCGCCGACAAAGCAGCAGTTATTCAAAAAACTCGGTATCTGATGGCCGAGCATCATATTGCCAAGGTATTTGATTCATTAGTTCGTTGTAACAACCAATATGACGAATTATTAGACTCTGCCATCAATGGCGAGCTAAGCAAAATAGATTATGAACTTCGTTATGGGTATTTCTTTGGTCAACTGCCGTACGCCATCAACTGGCTGGAGACAGTTGAGCAAACTTTGCTTCCTAGATTACCCAGATCTATCAATTGATACTGTCGTATCACTTAACCTTGTCGTCTAAATTTATAAATTGCGTTTAAAATATCGTGATTAGTAATCAGCGAGACCTTACCTTGTCGAATTTTTTCAATGGCTTTTTGAATTTTTATTTCATTAAAAATTGTCGTTAAGTCGGCACCGGTTAAACCTTCAGCGGCAGTCGCTAATTCAGTAGCATCAACATCATCGGCAACTATGTCTTGGACTCTTGGGCTTCTATTTATTAAATTATAGAGATGATCGGCAATAATTTGCCGTCGAGCAATTTCATCCGGTACAGCTATGTACAGCTGAGTATCAAAGCGGCCGCTCCGTAGTACTGCTTCATCAATCTTATCTTTATGGTTGGTTGCGCCGACGATTATCAAGTTGGGTTTTTTATCATGGATCGTTGATAGATTAGTTTTAAAGACACTGCCAACTTGATTAAAATCAAAATCCGCGCCTCTGACAATTTGTGCGGGAGTACTAACTATACCGTCAATTTCATCGAATAATACTACTAATGGTCCTTTGAAATCGCCAATCTGATCAAACAATTTTTGCATGTTTTTAGAAGATAATCCCATCCACATGTCATGAATTTTTGTTGAATCAACGATCCATAAAGAGCTGCCGGTAGCTTTTGCCATGGCATGAGCCAACATAGTTTTACCGGTACCTGGCGGACCGAATAATAAGATTCCTTTGGTAGGATCAACATCATATTCTTTAGCTACTTCCGGTCTTTTAAATAAATAGGCTAGATCGCTGAGTTTTTCTTTAACTTGCTCTAACCCGCCTATATCGTCGAAAGAATATTTTGGGGAAACTTCTTCAACCATTTTATCCGGCATATAGTCTTCGGTTCGAGTTGAACGGTATTGATTGCTACTTTGATTATTATCGTTTCGATTACTAGAGCTACTCTCCGATTTTGCTTTATTTCTTGGTAAATCCTCGGGGTGTAAGCCAGGAAAACGAAGTGGAATAACTGGAATTGCTGTTGATTTAGTGGGAGGAGCTTTTTCAACTTCAGGAACTCGGGATTTTTCAACTTCTGCATATGGATCTTCTTTATATTCTGGTAATTGGTAATTGAGTTTCAGTGTGTCGGCTGGATCAACGTAGTTTAATAATTTGCTTCGATTCATTGCAATAAAGCGCTCAATTGAGTATAGGGGAAAATGGTATGATTTATATTTGTGAGCCGGAACAAATGAATTAGCATAGCCGCGAAGCAGCATCATAGCTTGAGCAAACCTGGCAATAGTTAGGGCTTCATTACGCGGATTTTTAACCTTACTAAACGGGTCGGGCTCAACTAAGCTTCTAAAACTATGCCATACCACGTCGTATTCAAGCGGCATATTAGTTAGCCATATTTCATCAGTGTTGATTGAAACATAAATTGGATGGTGGTTTTGGCCCTCATAACTTTCCACTCCAATTAGTCCAACCGCAATTGCATCGTAGGGCAATATTCGGGCGTTGCCTTTTCGGCCAATCAGACCATCGCCGTGATTGATACGACCCTCTAAATAACTCCCCCATAACGAATTTCTTAACAAGACACTGTTGTCGTTGATAAAGATATCATGGTGTAACTGACTAGCATTCTTAGACTTAACAACTATATGGCCATTTAGACCTAAAGCTTTTTGGCCATCTTTTCTCGATGTAGATTCCGCCGTGACACGGGTGAAAATATCAAAAGTACCGTCTGGAGAAGTTAGTTTATTTTCGCAGATAGACAGCGGCTTAGTAAATCCAGAACAATCCCTAGCAAGTGCCGCTAAATTAACAAATTCAACTTTCGAGTCAAGGTAATGAACTTTGGTTTCGAGAGGTTGGTCCGGAAGCCTAGTTTCAGATGAATTACGTGGAGCCTCATTCATAGTATCACTATACAATAATAGTCTATAATTACAAGATCTATTTAGGGCAGGTATACCTTCACAGCAAGAAAGTTAAGTATCCCTTCACGACAAGTATAACTATTTTAACAGAATCTGACATTATATTGACTTAGTTACAAGCTAATGCTTACGTCATAAATGCGTGCATAATATTAAAATATATACTACGATGAGGTAGCGACAGCGCTAATATTGATTATAATTACGCCAAGCCGCACCGTTAATTAATCTCAATAAGTAAGATTTGGTTTTATATGGGAAAGTTGAAAACTGATCACTCTGGCTTTGGAATTATAGAAATTGTACTCATTGTAGTGGTTATAACTCTACTAGGTGGAGCAGGATGGTTAATATATACAGATAATTATAAGACTACGTCTAGCTCATCGAGCCAGCAAGCGGTAGTTGACGGGTCTGTCAGCGTTGGCTTAAATCTAGATAAGTATACAGTAACTGCAGGCAGTACTATATCGGGTACAGTCAATATAATAAACCGAACAGCAAAGCCGTTAAATTCAGGGTTCTGTTCTGGACAGCGGCCTGAAGCAGGGTTGCAGAACAGTAAATTTGTATATACGCCGATCGTGACAACACAAGCCTGCGAATTGACGATAAAATTGAATCCAGGGAATAATTACTTTAATATCCAAATCATAACGCAAGCTTGCAACTACGCAGCTAATCAACCAGAGCTCTCACAATTTAAATGCACTACGACATATACCTCTAACTTACCAAGCGGCGTGTACGAAGTAGTTGTTTGGCTATACGGCTGCCAGGGCATTAAAAATAGCACAATTATTATGCCAGCTCGCGTTACACTTATCTAAGATTAAAAGTGCAGCTTAAATCTCTTAACAATGTTACCAAGCCACAAATTTTCGCTAAGTATATTTGCTGTCTGGGTATACTTGCTCTATTTAGGGCAACTATCCCATTAAAGCAAGTAAAGGAAATAGTTTGATATTATTAATTAAATGCGGCAGTTTATGTCTTAGTTTGAATTGACTAATAGCATACTGTTGATCTGTCGAACAATTTTATTTAAATGGCCTTCTTCTTTAGGATGAATTACCCGGCGCGCACCAAGGCTTCTGGCATCAGCTTTGCTAAGCCGCATTACTTCTTCCCAAGTACCGGCGGCCAGGGAATTATCGACAATGTAGGTAGCATTGCCAATTTCCGGACATTCAGCAACGGCTATCCGGTGTTGATCATATAATTCAATGTCTACCACTAAGTAAGGCACTCTGGTACCAAGTTGAGGATCACGGGAGCGGTATATTTTACCATTGTAGTTTTCAGCCAGGAACAATAGGTGCCTAATGCGGTCCCAATTAACTCTAGCCAGGCTTGCGGCTTGTTGTTCTAACGTTCTTTGAATATCAACAATTGTCGTACCATGCGGGAAAACTTCCCACTCTAGCTGATCGGCAATATCACTAAATTCTTGGTTAATTATTTGCGGATTGGCTTCGGTAGGCTCAAGGAATTCATAATCCATTTGCTCTGATTTTGATAAAGCCTCTTCGTCAAAAATTAGTTCAGGTTCAGCTTCTGCGCTTGAGCCTATAATTTGGGCATCACCGTTTTGGCGTTTCAGCCAAAGATTATTTAAAATGTTTTTCAATTGATCGATGCTAAGCGGGCTGTCTTGGATGGCTTGATACAAAGTTAAACTTTCTTTGGAATCATTAACGATCGCCATTAGCTTAGATAAAGCTTGATCCAGATTAAAACTTTGGATTATCTGATATTGTTCCGGTAGATCATGTTTTAGTTTTAAGATTTGCGGATCTGGGGTTTGGCTAGCGGCTTCAAATCTCTTAGTCACATCCGCTAAGACATTCAATCTGCCAACAATTACCGCTATGACCATACCGGATTCAGACGGATTAAGAATAATGTCTTGATTGCGACCCAGCTTTAAAATATGCAGCTTGCGGGCAATTGAACTTATATCAATCGATTTATGCTTAATTCTTTGGCCGCCAACGAGGAAATCTCGAGCTTCATGGCATAAGCGACGCAGTTCAGTATCAACTACAATATTTTCATAAGTTTCATTTTTTGGTTGTACCGCTGCTCGGCCTATATTTCTTTGGGTTCTTTCCAGGCGACGATCTCTTAGTTCATGCACAGTGCGACGTGATTTATCTGCAAATTTAAGATTTGTCTGCCGTGATAAATTAACCAATAATTCGGTTTTGTCAGCCACATAGGCTTCAGCAGCTAATGCCCTGGGGTCAACTTGATGGTCGTGCTCCAGCATTGACCAATATTCTTTAGTTGAAGAATATTGATCAATTTGAGTCGAACAATTAATTATATACTGGTAAAAATCTGCTATATAGGTCCTGGAAGTTTGGCCCGCCAACGTGCTTAACAGGTTGTGTAGACTACTGCCGTAATTCCGTAATTTAGTAAAATTATCTTTAAATTTATCGGTTTCTTCAAGAAAGCCTCTCAGAGATGGCATGGCGGGATGGGCTAGGCGATGGCGGACACTTATTTTCATGCCGATGACTTCAGCTTCAGCCAACCAAAAGTCGTATTCTTTCATTTTTTTATGAGCACTAGAAGGTCCAACTTTTAAAGCCTTGTCGATCTCAACCTTTATATCTATCAGGCGTTGCTGAATCGATTGTTTTTTACGAAACGCCACGCTAGCGGCGTCGGCATTACTGGCCACAATTTGCGCGCTTCGCAACCGACGATAATCAGCAATTATTGTTGGCCCTATCAGGCCGTCAGCAGCATCCATGAGCTTATTAAAGAGTTCCGCTAAGTCAACTAGATCTTGTCTGGGATTGGTTATGTCGATACTTTTTATTTGGTCATTAATTTCATTTAAAGCATTTTCCGTAGTTTGATAATTTAAATGAATTAAACGATGTTGTTCTGTAGCGCTAGCGGCCAGGATTGGCGCAACTTGGCGCATATTTTGACTAATACTTTTTGGAGCTTTGTCGGCAATATCTAATTCATATGCGTCAAAAGCATCGGTAATAGCAGCCCTAGCTTCGGTAGACAACATACTGTTCTTAAGTCCGGACGGCGAATTTTCGTCAAAAGGGTCGTTAGAATGAGCAATATCTGATAAAATTTCAGCAGTTTTAGCCGATAGTTCTAATTCGATAATTTGCTGCTTGCCAAAAAAATCAATTACTTCAGCCGGAACTGTAGTTAAAATTTCTGTAATATTACTCTTTGACTCTGTTGCTGAGCCATTTTCTGGCGAATCCATAAGGCTACATTGTAATATATATTACCGCTTATGTCAAGGGTCAGTAGTGGTGATGGTGTGCTTGATTTAAGTATCTAAGTTGGACTTTTATTAATAAGAAACATTCCTGAGCAGAAAATATAGCACAATCATAAATATGACAGTACCAATGATAGCCACTTCGGCGATTAAAGCTACTATAAAGTTAATGATTTCTTGCCTAGTTTTTTTATGAGCTTGCCGCCAATACTTTAGATATCTATATATGTTCTTAGTTGCCAAAATTAATAAAACTAGGGCATTTATATAAAAGATAACAAGAAAAACGTTATAAAGGCCTGGACGATTATTTTCTCCCCAGCGAGAGTATTGGACATTACCTAGAAATACGAACCAAAATACCATAAACAATAGAGCAATATAGAATTTTTTGGCAGGGGGCGGTGTGATATTATTTTTTGCCATATTGCATCTCAAGCATAAGCATAACAAGTTATTTACCTAATTTATATATATTGACGGGTTAAGGTTGGTTAATTTTGGCATTAATTTTGTCAAAGAAAAAAGGACCCTATAAACACTAACTCACTAAAATTGTGAGGATATAGCTTTTATAACTATATTCGGGTGTTTTTATGGGTCCTGTTATTCTAGGGGAGGCGATGCAAGGCCTGCTTCAATCTGAGACATACTCAGATCTACTTTACCCTAGAAATGGACTTTGCATTTGAAAACATCTACGCGAATTCGGCAGAATCTCTTAATTTGAGCATTTTAGCCCCGACATGACCACTAATGGTCTTTGCAACCACGTCGTCTTCTACCTCATTCAGGCAGCTGACTGCGCTGGGCAGTACGAGGTCACCAACCCGAACGAAGGTAGCTCCTCCCCAAGGGAAGTCACCCCATTCAAATGATCCGTCGGGCTCTTGTTCGTCAACAATATCGATAAAGGCGTTGGGGTCGGTTATGCGTAAGTCCAGTGTGTCACGACCTAGTCGCAAGGCGGCACGCAATTTGCGCACTGCATTGGCAATGTAGCGATCGGCATCAGGTCCCCAACCAGAGGTAAACCAGGTGAACTTATACGGATCATCCCAGAGCAAGCTCACATCCACAAATGGATTAGCCATAGCAAATCCAAAGCTATCGTTGGCTATAATCATTGAGGTTCTTTCCCAAAGCAGGATTGTGTCACCAAGCTCCAAGACGATAGTTGCTAATTCGATTTCTTCGTCTCCTGAACCGTAGAAAGCCACTCTCGGCAAAGATGAAACATCTAGTTTCATGTTTTTCAACTCCAAAGTACGCAGCTACGAAGATGTTTCGTAACGGATAAAATATTATAACAAGTTTAGACTAAATTATCAAATTAACGGGTTGGACCACATTCAATCGAATTACCTTATAGCTATAGTTACTTATAAAAAGTAAATATTTCTTAAGGTTGATAAACATACAGACAATGCATATAGCAAAAAGTAATATGAGTAATCAGTAAATTAGGGAAGACTATTATATTATGAATCGAATATCTATCGGCGGAGTAATCTATCTTATAATTGGCGCGATTGTAGCAAGTAACCGAAACTATTTTGTTGATCTGGGCACGTTATCGCATTTATTCTCAGCTTTTCTTGCGGTTGTGCTATGGCCGCTTGTCCTTCTGGGAGTAAATCTACATATTGTTCTATAGTTAATTTCAAATAATAGTTTTTGATAGTCTTTAAGGCTGAATGTTTGCTGAAGTTATCAGTTGAAAATATTACATAACTGTTTTGATTTTTAACATAAACTTTACTCATCTTTAATTAATAAGATAGGAGGGGAGTATATGTTTAGCAAATTAAGAAAAATTAGCCCAATGGTTAGGGCGATAGGTACAATGGGCGCAGTAGCCGCAGTGGTGGGCGGAATCACTTTTGCTCAATTAACATCTAATACTGTAGCATTATATGGTAATGAATTAGACGCTACAACTCACGTTTTACAAATTAGCAATGGCGGTGCTTTTGGCGATAATGCTTCAGGTTTTTCAAATAGCAGCCTTGTTTTGGGTAAAGAAGGACCTAAGCAAGCTTTTTATCTACAGAATTTGGCCAATGTAAGTTTGTCAATTTGCGCACAAATTGCAAATGCTGGAACTGTCAACAACTTAAATCTAGCTGACGTTGTTGTTAACTTTTATAATGAAAACGGTTCATTAATAGCTAACCCGACATTCCAAGCGTTAGTGTCCGCATGTCAACCCCTGAACACACTAAATCCGAACGCACAAGGAAATGGTGGCGTTCCTGGCACCAATGGAAATTACGAATATTCAATTACGCTTCAGGATGGAGCTGTTACCGGAAATCCTGCGAGTATTCCAACATTTGACTTAGATTTTACTGGAACATCGGTCTAAAATAAACTAGAAGTCTAACTTATGTTGTGGATTCAGAGAATTGTCAATAGTTTTGCCCGTGATGTGCTTTGTGGTATGTTGTACGGCGCTGCTATTCTTCGGTGTGGGAAAGTTTGGTTGGAAAGCCTTAAGTATCCCCACCGGTAGCATGCGCCCTACGATGCCACCCGGAACATTGGTGTTCGTACACCGCGTCTCTACTTCGTCATTAGAAGTTGGGGACGTCATTACGTACATAAATCCTCTTCATCCATCAACAACTATCTCGCATAGAATAATTAAAAAAATTATGGTGGGAGGCAAAATTCCTGGATTTATAACAAAGGGAGATGCTAACAAAGTAGCAGACAGCCCTATAGTTGCAGGTTTAGTAGAAGGTAAGATAGTTTGGCACTTACCTCATGCTGGTTATTGGCTGTTAGATGCCAAGAAACCAATAATTATATTACCAATAATCTACATTGCCGCGTTAATAATAATGGCCGAAGAAGTTATCAGATTGAAAGATTACCTCAGATCAACTCAACCTTATCATGCGCTATCAACAGATACAGAAAGTTTTATGCCAAACAGATCAAGAAATCGATTTGCGCTTGTTGCATCACTTCAATATCTTTATTAATAATTGTGGCAGTCAATGCGCCAACAGCACTAGCATTACTTAAAAGCGATACAGTTGCACTAGTAGGTAACAGTATTACCGTTGTTGCAACTACTCCGAGTAATACTTGCACAAATAATAACTCCATAAATATAAACAGCAGCTCAACTCAAACCGGCACTGCAGGAACTGTAACTAACTCAGGAAATACCACTAGTGGAACAACTAACAGTGGCAGTGTTAATCAATCTGACTCAACTTCCGTTAATATCAATGTGGATAATGGCTGTTACTGCAATTTTTATAAGATTTATCTTTTAGATTAAATATAGACAGGTACCTATACTTACCAGCTCTCTGGTTTATTAAAGGTATCTATGTTTAAGCATAAGTTGTAATATTACTATTAAGTAGGTTAGCTTTAGAGACAAAACAATCAAAATGATACTCGAAATACCAAAATTTGATAACACTTTAACTTCCGAAACTGGCAATGATTGGGAAGCCGATGACGGCAATGCTCACTTCATCCTTAAAAGGCAGCATGTTGCTGAAGCTACGCATCTAGAAATTATCGACGTGTGCATTACGGGCTTGGAAAGATATCGTGTTGCCCGGGATTTCGTAAATGTATATGGTGAGCCGTACTCGGTTGAAACAGATAAGTCATCAGAAATACCAATAGACCATATCAGATGGCTGATCGCCAGTTAGGGGAAAATACATCATTCATGATGTATTATAATTTTTCAATCGAGGCGCTTACTAGCTATTAATTATTTTTTACTCCAAACCAACATTTGGCAAATCGGCGATCGAAATCTCTGAACTATTGTAAGCAGCTGCTAAATGTAGTTGAACAGCTCTGGCTCACTGCTCATTTTCATGCCGAATGGCAGTTTGGCTATAATTACTAACCGGCGCGCATAGCAGGGCAATGGTATAATGTGCTGCCTCTATATATCTCTTCAGCGTTGGCATCATAATTTCGTATTGATTTAGAGTCATGTAACCAATATTGTCTATTAGACTACGATCTTGGAAAACCAGCTCTTTAGAAGCCGCTATAGCGGCTTCTTGCTCTAGCGATTCAGCTATTACTAATGGTAAAAAGGCTCGGTAATTTGAAACCGGAAAGATGCCCCGGTAACCCGGCTCACTAACTTCTTTTTCCAGCTCGCGGGCGATTACTGGTTCGGCTGGCTCTTCAACAATATGAGCCTCAGGATATTTAACGCGTAGAGCGTTAATTAAAGTAGTTTTCCCAGTATTTGGACCCTTACCGATTGGGATTTTAATCATACTTAAAAAGCCTCCATAATTAAAACTTTAGCAAATAAATTATTGTGATTATCGTCAATAATTTTTGACGGAAATTATACCCTCAGACCATATTAGAACTGAGGTAATTAAGGTAAAATATACCGAATCCCGATATCTGGTATATTTTGTATCATGGATGCTTTACTTTGTGGCTATATTATATAAATTTTATGCCAGTTTTTCTTAAAGTTACCACTGGACGGTAGAAAGTTGAATGTCAAGTTCGGGATAAAATAGTTGCAGCCCTGCCGATAACTTCTTGAACAGGAGCAATATATCTTCGTTGAGTGGTTGGTTCATTATCCTCACCAAACCTATAAACTGGTTTTACGTTTTTCCCCGTCCCATTCATAACCTAAGCCTGTAAAGAACGCTATAGATTGTTCGTTTTCATCATCGATATAGGCGACTGACTCGCGATCAGGGCGAAAATCTTAGAGACCAGGCTTTCATTACTGCTGTGCCTGTGCCTTTTGGCGCATCGGGTTTGGCTACAGTGTGCTTGTCCCAAACCACGACATTTCTTAGTTTTTGAGGAATTGGCACGTCTAAATGATTATGCACTATATCTAGAGTTCTTTTACCGGTTCTGACGGCTAAACTTACTAGATCAGGTCCTTTAGGCGATACATCTTTTCTGAACATTCCGTAGGCAATCATTGGGACGTGTCTTTCCGTGCTAGCGACTATTAAGCGACCATGACGAGCAAAAGCTTTGTATTGCTTATGTACCTCTGTTACCAGAACGGGGTCGTTAGGATTAAAGGCTCTCTTTACTTCTTCGGGGTCACGCACTCCGTCAAGGGCTGCCGTCCAAGCCTCTTGGGCAATTGCTTGAAGGTTTATAGTAAACCCAAGACCAACTTCATAAGGTTTTACTTGACGAGTTATAATTCTAGTCTCTGCCATGATAATCCCTTCTATTTCCCAATTTCATGTTTGGCAATATCTTCATCCAGCTCGTCCCAAATGCTTTGCCACTGGCCATTTTTAACTTCTTTCTGCCGACCGTGAGCTGTTGCCCATCCTTGAGCAGAGTGGCTTTGAATATATAAAGAACTGATTGGTGGTACTTTTATTCTACTTTCACCATCATCAAATAAACGTGTAGCAACTCTGGTTAAGCCCGCCATTTTAAGGGCTATATGAATATGCTTGGGAGATCTGATTGGTTCAATAGTCCAAGGAGCATATGTCGGAGCACTGTAAGGGCGACCACTTTGGTTCATCGCTGCTAATTGTTTGTAGGCACCAACTAAAACTTCTTCTTCTTTTACGTCTGTCCAAGCGTGGATGTTTGGATTAGCGTATTTAAAAGTTTCAGCTTAAGGGCGGAATAGCTAAAGCGGGTGGTATTGGTAAGTGTAATTTGCGAAGTGGTAAGTCGGGGTAACTTGAAGCTGAACCGACTACATTTCCCGCCTTATTAACAAGTGCATAGTGTTTAGTGATACCAGTCTCGGAGTTGGTTTGACCCCTACGGACATTTTGCTCAGCTGTTTCTAGGTTCGCTCCATAACGAGCAACAACACCTAGTAAATTCCTAGTTCTAAGCAATGACTCATTGCGTTGAACAGTCTCATGTAACTGAGTAGCAAGTTCTAACGGTTCAAATTGATTATAGCCAACTAAAACTTCTGTCATAGTTCACTATTATATAACTTATAGTCAATATTATCAACCCCCCTTTATGATTCTATTAGATGTGAGTTATTTTCCGATGGATTGCACCGAAATGTTCATCATGTTCAACAGGTGACTTTTCCTTCCTTGAAGTACTTATAGCTATACCACTGCCAATTGAGAAGCCGATATGTTCTTTCAATCCGTCATCAAACTGCTCAGCCTCCCAGACTAGTACATCGCCAACCTTTGGATTTTTTACCTCGATCCAACCGGAATCAATTAGATCTTTAACGGTACTTTCAACGGTACCATGGATACCTTTTAACTTCTTAAATATAACTAATATTGAGCTAACAAAAAAAGCACAGGAGTTTTCGCCATCATTAAGCGCGTCAAATTCGCCTTTCTCTAATGACTTAACATAAAAATTGCGAAATAGATGTGAGCCTACTGAGTGATGAATGACTTGAATGTAGGTTTTAAAGTAAAGTCGTTTTGGCTTATCTGTTGAGTTATCTTTAGATTGAACTTCATCCATCACTGTAATTATAACTCGGCAGTAAATATACGAGTAGGCTAACTATAAACGTATTAACTATTTTTTTATATCGTGACATTAGCGAATTATGCTAAATGATATACTATCAATTCCTGATTTAGAATTTTCATAGCGTTTTTAACTCTTTGCCTTGTTGTGGAATGAGATAATAGCCATCTTGAACTTATTACTTCATACGTAAGGGGCGATACAACTGATACTTCCAAGTCATCAATATAGTAACAGAATAAATGACAATAGTTTTAAAGCTGAATTTAGTTTAATGTGGTTAACTTAAGTTATAGTTTGATGCCGCCGCCAAAACCACCAAGTTCACCGAAGCCGCCGATACCACCTAGATTACGACTTCGATCACGATTATTCTCGGTCAGGGCTTTATAGGCTACTACGATACCAAGGGCTAAGCCTAATAGTAGATCAAGTAGATGTTGGCTGTCTTGGCTAAAGTCCATGTTGAAATTTAGGGTTATAGAAGTATAAGTTTGGTTAAAAGTTGCTAGGGTTGCACCAGCACTGGATGTAACTGCAAACGTACGTGATATGCCGATAGCGTGTTCGACGATGTCTTTGCCGCTCTCAGCGGCTTCTGCTATCTGCTGATCTTGAGAGTCTAGAATGCGCCACTTTAGGTGTAATATGAACTTCAGCATGTATCGAACCGAGATTAGTTTGGCTATTACTATCAGTAACATCCCAGACTTCAGTCATCTCCATTAGTTTGTGTATTTTTATGTCTAATACTGCTTGGGTAGCGGCCTCGTCAGCATAAACATGGAATTCCTTTTTTCATAGCCAATCTCGGAGTGATAGCCCAAAGAAGCGGCGAACCAGCACTGTCGGTAATTTTAAACTTTTCCGAAGTCAGTGCCAGTTGGTGTTCGATTTGATAATTTACCCGGTTAAATAATCCTGAACCGGCGGGATTAGTTTGTTCCGGTGGCGCGGGATTGGTATTTTGTTGATTATCGTCCATGACTATTGTTCTCCTCAATCATTTTCTTTACATAACATAGTTATATATAGTATTATATGTTTTAATATGGATAAATCAAGTCGCGAGATTGCATCATATGGCTTTGGGATTCTAGATGAACAACTGAGCCCTCTTTATTTAGAAGCTCGTCAAGCGTTTCTGGCCCAATTAGCGTTGTCTGGAGCCGATCTTAATTCATTACAATCTAGAACCGAAAATGACACCGTTAATGAATTAACGATCAATTCTTTTTGCCAAACCCTTCCGGGAATGAGAATGCTGGAAAGTGGAGCCACTGGTGTATATATTCTCAAAGGTTTGTTTACTGGACAATCAATAGAAGAATTAGTTGGCCACAAGCTTCAACTATATTTGTCCATTCAATACCAAGCTATAATCAAAAGTTTACTATTCCGTATTATGTAGTGGGCTTAGATAAAAAAGCAGGACGAATCTTATTGGCACTGCCTAGCACTAGACTTGATAATATTTCTACAAATAAAGATACGATTATTACACAAAAAGATAAATTATTAATGTTTAACATAGGTCGAACTAAAAAAATAATAAATAATATTGAAGCTCATCTGGATGTCTTCAAACGCTATTATTCACAAGATCCAGCTATGTATAGTAAAAGTTTCTATAATGCAGATAAAAGAATCTTCGAAATTACAGCTTATTCACCGGGATCGTTCAAATATAAAATGCCATATTACTCAACAATACTTGAAAGAATATCAGACGAAGAGATTATTAACTTTAATGTTTATGATCACTTATCGCGTCTGGCTTTAGTATTTAATAAAGGGCAAGAACTTCTTGGCTCTTTGAAAGATAAATCTGCGGGATCTGACAACGATAAGTCTAGCTAGTACGATTAAATTTAATTACTCAATGTTTTGGGATATTCGCCGTACTTTTATATAGCACTACAAATGATGCTATCTAATAATTATCGCTTATGTTTTAATAAATTAATGATTAAAAATATAAAACCTATAAAAAATCAAAATCTAAAATCTCATAAGCTCAGAACATTCTTTGCTTCAATTGCTGGAATTGTAGCAGTCTATTTAATTTTATTCAGTATTACAGTAGTTTGGCTAAATCGTACTCTGACAAATACCAACACCTATGTTAGTACCGTGGCTCCCCTAGTTAGTAAACCAGCTATTCAAAACTATATTGCTCAAAAAGTTACTAAAGAGATTATGGATAATGCGCCGACTCAAAACTTAGCCACTACGCTACTACCCGCAATAGATATAAATGGTGGCCAATCAACTGATCAACTTAAAAACTTGCTAAACCCAGTTATTCAAAACACAGTTATTAATATTGTAAAATCGCCTAGCTTTGCGACACTATGGCGCAATACTAATCAATCAGCTCATTCTCAGTTAATTAATCAGTTAAATAATAATTCTACGCAGCTTCAATTAGATTTAAGTCCAACCATAACAGGAGTTATTAATGAGCTTAAAACCAGTCAACTTAGCTCAATTGCCAATCAGATAAATGTCAAACCAGATGCTGGTAAATTAAATATTAAAAACAGTGGAATCAGTAAGGCTCATCATTTTTATAAAATATTCCAAGAGGGTACTATTGGCATAGTAATCGTCGCTTTAGTTGCTCTTGGACTGTCAGTTTGGTTATCGGTTCATCATGCCAAAACTGCTCGTCGTATTTTAATGGGTATCGGTATTATTTCCTTATTACAAGCTTTGATCTTAGAGGCGCCAGCGTTTATTAACTTGAAAGGCAATGATCCAGTTACTAACAATGCCATTAAAGCTTTTGCGGAAGCTATTTTTCATAACTTATTAATTGCTAATCTTGTAATTGGAATAGTTTGTATAGTAGCGGCAATTAGCAGTAAGATCTACGCCAAAAAACATCTTAAGCTATCTGTTAAATCTAATTAATCGATTTTAGATAGTCTATACATGATCTGTTAGAATATTGACTATTTCAGTATTATGTGGTAATATCATGTTTCTTCGTTGAGATGGTTTAAAAACTGTTTCCGAAGCACATTAACATGTCAAACTGAACTTTTTAATCCTACGTAAGATGTGGATCCGGGTGTTTTAAGAAATTCTTAAAAAATCTAGCCCCACATCATACGATTGGGATTCCAACAGAAAGGCAACTAACGTGAAACGCTTTACTCTATGTATGATTCTGCCTGTACTGGTATTAATCAGCAGTTGTCCGGCTTTCGCGTCAAACCCTGAAGCTTACCCGACTTCTCATTTCGTTGCTATCGCGACGACACCCTTCAAGGACTTTGGCTACTGGGCGGTTCAAAGCAACGGCAAAGTTTACAACTACGGCTGCGCCTTTTTTGGAGACGCCAGCCATCGACATTTGACCCAACCTGTTGTCGGAATCGCGCCAGCCAATAACGGTCAAGGCTACTGGCTTTATACTGCCAGCGGTAAAGTCTTCGCTTACGGCGATGCCCGATTTTACGGCCCGGCTGAGAGCTTCAAGCCATCATCACCAATCGTCAGCATGGCCATCACCAATGACCAACACGGCTACTGGCTGCTCGGTTCCGATGGTACGGTTTACCGTTTCGGTGATGCGCTGTTTTACGGCGACACCAAAACTTTGCTGAAAAGCAGCTACCCACCGGCCGTTGCTATCTTTAGCGATGGTTATACCAAAGGCTACACTGTCTTTTTCAAGGATGGTTCCTTCATCGATATCATGGATCATAAAGGAGGTATGAGCGGACCGATATATAAGCTTGCTTCGCCTATTATTGGCGTAGCTATTGACCAAATGGTCAAAGAGGGCTTCTGGTTGGTCACCGCCAAAGGTAACGTCTATTCATTGCTTGGCGCACCCAACTTGGGAACTAAAGTTAACACCTACCATTCATCGATTGCGGGGATCGCTGCCAATACCAGCGGTAATGGGCTAATTTTCATCACCAAAAGCGGTCTGCTTAATACTCTCGGTATCGAGCAATACCACTAGGCGAGCTGGGGGGCATGCATTTATTTTGCATTTAAAGTCCTGATTTTTAGGACGCCCCCAACTCCCGCCTTTCTCAGTTTGACATGTGTATTACTTCATGAGTGTGCGCTCATGCTGACGAGTCCAAAAGGACGAAAGTAAATTATCAATAATTTCCCGTCGCGGCATAGTCATCTGATATTTACCAACCTATTTATTCCAAAGAGAGAATAATTTGGTTTGGATTACTGCTTAGCTACTTTAAATTCTAGCGGGGTGGTCAAGAGCACAGTTTTCAACTTCGTCGCAGAATGCAAAAGCCGAGTGACCATAACTGCTATCAATAAAATTGGTACCAGCTTGGCAAGCAACCCGACCGCAAGCGCCTCGAATCTGCGAAATTAGATCTCTGCTAGCAGTTGACCTTTCCTGATCGTTTTTATACCTAGTCGGAATTGGTACTCGCAAGGAACCTAAATCTCCTGGAAAACGCGGAGTATAAGTATAGACTTGACCGGTTGATTCATTCTCAATGCTTAATTTTCTAATACCCGCCACGACAAATATCCTTTTATGAATTTATATTTCAAACTTCTGGATATGGTCTTCGAGATTTTTCGCAAATTCTTTGGCTTGGGAGCGGGTGAGCGAGACTCTGGCCACAATTTGCTGCTGCTCGAGCATCGGCATCATTTGGGTGAAGTTAAATGTTAGAGTGTGCTCGTTGGAGCCGATTATATAGGCGTCAACCGCTAAAATTGGCGTTTTAACCGGATCGACGCTTAGTTTAAGCTGAACTGGTTTACTATCTTTATCTGCCATAACTTTCCTCGCAATTCTGTTAACTGTAATTATTATAGGTTATTAGGTGGTTGGCTTATATCGCTGGACGATTCCGAAAGGGCCATCCGGTGCCTTACGCCAGCATAGACAGCGCCAACAAAAGCGCCACCGGCTAATATCTGAGAATATCCAGGGTCATGATTCTGGGTTGCGGCAATAATTACCGTAGACGCAAAAATTGTTAACTCACCAATAAAAGCACCCGCCCACAGCCTGGCTTCTAAGGGCATTTGTCGAAATCGCTCCATCCCGGATTCACTTGGCATAGGTTGTCTATTTTATAACTTATACGCTTAAACATGCAATAGCATAGCTTAGTCACGTATAGGTATTAATTTAAATTTCCGTCAGATCAAATTCTATCGGCTAATTAACTTAACTAGCTAATCTCAATTGCAGGCCATGGCTGGCAAGTTGGCTTAGTGGCGCTTTCCACTATGGTGTGGGTTGAAAAATTGTTTTTATAGACATATTCTACGCCTTCAAATTCCTCATAAGGGCGGTATCTTTAACGCTGTCATTAATATATAACTCCGGCACTTCATGCGATAAAACCATATTGCCCGGTGTGACTATCATATACTCGATAACTGGTACGTAGGCAGATATATTATTATCGAGTGACTCATAGCTGTTTCTAGTAATTAGCCAACCGGCTCGTTGGATAGGAATATATTTACCTTTAAAGCCCTTGGTAAAGCCTCTGACAATAGTATTTGGCTCAATCCTGTTGTCTTTAAAGGTGCGCACCATAGCTAGAAGGGTGGTTTTAGCCTCATAATCTAAAAAGCTGGCAATTCGGATATCTATGCCGTCGCGGTTATAGCTGCTCAGCAGATTGTGCATAAAATTATACTGCTCTAGTCTGGCTGATTGGGCCTCAGCTTTTATTGTTTGAGCATCTAACTCTTGCCAACTGCCGTTTAATTGCTCACTGTTACTGCTCATGACCAAAGCGTACAATAATTAAATGCTTATTACAATACAGCTTTGACGAAGTGCCCGCTAAGCTTTTAAAATATTTTAGCTATATACTATAAAGACTAAGTTTTTAGGAGAATCATGGAACAACAACCATCCGCCGAGTCAGAACGCCAAGCCGCTCACCAACAGTTAGTTGATGAAGTAGTGGTGATTATCGGCATATTGACAGCCACTACCAGCCCTAAAAGGGTAGTCCGCTTTTTAAGCGATGGGGCTCATAATACTTTCCGGCAAGAAGCGTTCTTGGCTGACCCCGAAACTGAGAATGATGAGAATGAGCTCTTAATTAAATGGCTAGACGAACTCGAGTTTGAGCCGGGTGTTAAGGCGGTTGATTTTCAAGATAACTTTATTTTATTAAGCGAGCTGGCCGAACAGCACTATAACTCCGTTATGAGCGATTTTGATCGTCGGCCGGAAACCTATCCCCATATACAAAGCATACTTAGCACGATTACTGAGGCTGAGCTTAAATCTATCATTTAAATTTAGCTACTAAAATAACCCAATCCTCAGCTAGTAATAATTTTAACTCAGTTTTTAAGCATTTTTGCTAGAATTAGATAACTTGATCAGATAAGTTGATTGAGTAGGCTCTTTGACATAGGAGAAAGGGAGAAATTAAGTGCTCGTACTAAGAGTAGTACTTGGATTGATCATCTGGTTTATGCTGTCGCTGTTGTTTGGCTTTAAGGCCACTTTAGCGATCTGCAACTTTCTTGAAGAAGGATATGGCAGCGATCTGCCCACACCCCTGCAGTACATTGTCTTATTCTTTATCTACTGTTTGATCTATATGATATCCACACCTTTAGCGGTACTAGGAACTATCTTAAAGTTCCTCGGTTACGATGAACCCGAAAGCGATACTTAAAAATGAGACAGGGAAAAAATCTCGGTGGCGGGAACAAGTTAATTACTTGGTGAAGTTGGACTTGGTATGGCTTTGCCTACCATTAAACTTCTTTATTCCGCCACCTTTGCAACCCCATCCCACCTTTCCCCATGTCATCTACACTTCATGAATGTGTGTTCATGCTGATGAGTCCAAAAGGACGAAAGTTAGAGTTAAGGCTTATATTAATTTCGAATCCCTCCGCTCCAGCCAAATGCAATGAAGTCTTATATGAATTTACTCTTCATTTCAGATAATAGTTATCTAAGCGTATGCTTAATATGTGTTATCTAATATTAAGAAAGATCCTGTTGGTTATTTCTGCAAAGATAAAAGTGGCCGAATTGTAATTTGGCAAAAGCCCAATATTGCCCTGAGTGGTTGGATTATTTTTGAGATTCTAGCATTAATACTACCCGTGGGTAATTATAAAAACGGCAGTCGACAATTAAGTACTGCTTTTATTTTTGTTTGGGCTTTTATGGAGTTAACAACGGGATTAAACAAATTTCGAAAAGCTCTTGGGTTAATAGTGCTTATTATAGTAATTGCTAAATTTTTCTATTAAACAAATCCCATTATTCCATCGAGAAGTAAATCTTTTTGATATACTTTATTTAATGAACTCTACGGAGAAACGAGTCAAGGAATTACTGAAAGTTGCGGGCATTGATGTTGGAGGTTCAAAGCCTCAAGATATTGATGTTCTAGATAATCGTTTCTATAGCAAAGTATTGCGCTACCGAGAGCTTGGTCTAGGCGAGTCATACATGGACGGCTGGTGGAATTGTAAGAGTATCGATCAGTTAATTGAAAGATTACTAAGTATAGATATTCGCAAACAAGTTAAAGTTAGTCCGATGTTGCTTCTAGCTGCCATCCCATCACAGTTTAAGACCCAGACTATTAAAGGCGCTCGTCAGAATGCAGAACATCATTATAATATTGGCAACGATTTGTATCAAAGAATGCTTGGGGCTCGTATGATATACAGCTGCGCCTACTGGAAGGGTGCTAAAAATCTTGATCAGGCTCAAGAAAATAAGCTGGATCTCATTTGCCAAAAACTGGAGCTTAAACGAGGCATGAAGTTACTTGATATCGGTTGCGGCTGGGGAGGTTTTGCTAAGTTTGCCGCTACCAAGTATGGCGTTCATGTGACTGGTATAACACCAGCTTCCGAGCAGGTTGAGCTAGCTAAAGCCAATACAAAAGGACTGACAGTAAATATTCTTCAGAAAGATTACCGTCAAATCAGCGGTAAATACGATCGAATTACTTCAATCGGTATGTTAGAGCATGTTGGATCAAAAAATTATAAGAATTTTTTTGATATATGTAATAGGCTGCTGAGCAACGATGGCATCATGCTCCATCACACCATCTCAGCTAATAGTCCTAGTAAGTTTATTGACCCCTGGATCAGTAAGTATATTTTCCCAGGTGGAGTTTTACCGGCATTGTCTCAAATCAGCGATGCGGTCGAAAACCGTTTGATCATTGAAGATGTTCAAAATATAGGGCCGGATTATGATAAAACTCTGCTGGCTTGGTATAAAAATTTTAATGCCCACTATAACGAAATCAAAGACGTTTATGATGAACGTTTTTACCGGATGTGGAAATTTTACTTGCTCATTTGTGCCGGTGCGTTTAGAGCTAGACATATCCAACTTTACCAATTAGTTATGCGTAAAGTTACACCATCGAAAACTTATATAGCCGCCCGTTAGCTTTTATACCTTTAAATATTTACTCAATAATAATCAATGTTTGAATCCTACCGCCTCAGCCATATTCCCAGTAAGCATAGATAAGTTATTGACATGATCATTACAATAACATTATAATAATTAGTATGATTCAAAGCATTCAAAAGATTATTAAAATAGGTACAAGCGGTGGTGTAACCATACCAGCCAAAGAGCTAAAACGTCAAAAGATAGCTTTTGGCGATGAAGTTGAAGTAATTGTTCGCCCTCTACGCAAAAAAAGTAGTGACCAAAGGGTTATAGATTCTGCAAAAAAAATAATTAACAAATATAAGAAAGATTTTGATAACTTAGCATCGAGATGATAAATCTAACTCTTGAGCAGTTGCTTGAACTACATGCTCTAGTAATCGAAGCGACTGGTGGCGATATTGGATTACGTGATCTCGGCAGACTGGAAGCTGCAATTGCAACACAAACCCAAAATGTTTTTGACGAAGAATTATATCCGGGGATAGTTGTAAAAGTAGCGGCTATGATAAGGGGTATCATTGCTGACCATCCGTTTGTTGATGGCAATAAAAGAACTGCTATACTTGTTGGTTTAGTCTATTTAGAATTAAACGGAATTAATTTCACAGCCAAAACTGGAGAAATTGAAAACTTTACTGTGGAAATAGCTACAAAACACCTCGATATTCCACAAATTGTTGAGTGGTTAAAAAAGCATATTGTAGAAGTAAACTAAGTTTAGGTTAGAAGTTCAAATCCTGTCACTCCAGCCAGATGTATGAATTAATTATCTGGGTTTTTTGAGTTGAGGAAATATAAATTTTATAGAGTTTGTATGTATTATTTTTATACCATTAATTTCTTTTAGAACCAATAAATCCTTGTCAGCAGTAATTATGAGATCAACTTTGGCCTCAAGTGCACACTCTAATACCTTGTTATCGTCAGGATCTCGTTCTATAACATTTAATTTTAATTGGGGGCGTACTACTTTAATAACTTGTTCTAATTGATTTATCCAGCGAACTACATCGGCTCTATCGAATTTAAATCGATTCTCTAGTTTGCTTTGTAATTCAGCGAGAATTTCGTGTGATGTATAGTATTCAGCTAGATAATGTGCAGCTGAATCCTCAACTAAGTTATAAAGTATGCTTTGGGGGTTTAGAGCTGCCGCAATATAGATATTAGTATCTAATACAACTCGAAGAGGTTTCATCCCAGATATTTTTCTACATCATCCGCGGAGCTAAGATTCAGTTCGTCTAGCTTAATGCGTAACTGGGCAGACATGTTATTCCAAGTCCGTTCCCATGAAGCTCGTTGAAGTAATCTACGTACCACTACACTCTTAGAAACGCCGTCTTCTTTAGAGAAACGTTCTATTTCTTTCTTTAACTTATCATCCAATGAAATACTAAGTGTTGTCATATAGAAAGTATAACAATATTATTTAACATTTTTCAACAATTATATTGTTATAGTTCGAATCCTTTCACCCCAGCCAAAGAATAAATTCATACGATTCTGCCAACGATAAAGCTATTTAAAACTAGACTTATAGTTGATTATATGGTAGAATATATTTATGAATGAGCTTTCGTTAAGATACGTAACTGCCGAATCGATTGCGAATGATCTTGAATGCGGTATGGTTGATGTGCACCCTGATATTGCAGAAAACTTACCAAATGAAATAACCAGCGGCCAGATCGACTTTTTGGTCGCTCAAGTTGGCGATCAATCTCGTGGGCAGGCAGGAATTAATTGGGTTGCTCCTCGGAACCCTCTTGTCCGTAGCATGCTTGAAAGCGAGGGTCTGCTAAAACCTGAAGGGTATATGCCAAACATCGCATTTGTCGAAGTACGTAAACAGTTCCGTAGCCAGGGAATCGGCAGACTACTAATTGAAAAACTGCATATTGAAGCTGCCAGACGCGGATTTACAAGTGTTTTTTTACAGGTTAGCCTGGATAATGTCCGCGCCATACGACTCTACAAAGAAGACCTCGGTTATTCTTACGTTGATTCTATTCAAGGCGAAGTATTCAAACGTAATCCAGATGGAACATACTCGGATGAGCCTGTCAGCGACACAGCTCATGTCCTTGTAAAGAGTTTGGAATAGAATCCCTCAACCTTAGCCAAATGATATGTACAACTTACAATCATCAATAAACTGAACGGGAGTACAATAGGCATATGAATAAGATATGGCACGAGAAGCATAAACTACCAAAGAACGCCACTAAAGTAGAGCGTTTGAAATGGCACTTAGAGCATCAAGCACAATGTGCCTGCAGACCAATTCCAAAAAACCTTCAGTAGAATTAGTTCTAAATTCGATATTTTATATATTCTCTTTAAATTCAAGCGCTTCACCGGCAGCTTCTTCTTTAGTGGAAGTCCCCAGAGGTGTTTCTTTAAGCATAAAAGCCAGCAAGATAGCAATAAAAGCCAATGGGATGCCCCAAAGATATAAAGTATGGAAAGCATGGGCAAAGGCTAAAAAGAAACCGTGGACGATGGCTGGTGGCGCTTTAGCTAGTTGAGCGGTACCGCTCTGAATTACATTGGCATTAATTGTCGGAGCACCAGCCACGTGAGGTACAAATTTTGTAAGGTTATGGCTTAAGCGATTAACCAGGATTGCTCCAAATAGTGAAGTGCCGAAGGCGCTGCCCATAGTTCTAAAAAAGGTAGTGGCCGAAGTGGCGGTGCCTAAGTCTTTACGATCGACTGAGTTTTGGACAGCTAGCGTCATTACTTGCATGAAAGAGCCGATGCCAATACCCAAAATCACCATCCAAATCGATAATCGAAGATATGAAGTACTAAGAGTAATGGTGCTAAATAAATAGAAACCAATCGTTACCAGGATCGACCCAAAAATCGGGAATATCCGGTAGCGACCCCAGTGGGAAATTATTCGACCGGAAATAATTGAAGCAACCAGCATGCCAAAAACCAGCGGAAGTAACATTAGCCCCGATTTTGTAGGCGACACGCCGCGGATAATTTGTTGATATTCCGGCAAAAAGATTATGGCGCCGAACATGGCAATACCGACTACCAAGCTAAGTAGGACAGAGACCGTAAAAATATCGTTCTTAAATAAACGGAGCGGTAGAATTGGTTCGGGCACATGGCCTTCCCATGGAATAAATAATCCGAGTGACACTAAGCCGGCAATGATTAGACCAATAATGACAGATGATCCCCAGGCGTAACTATTGCCACCTAGTACAGTTACCAGTAGTAAACAGACCACACTGGTAGTTAGTAGTGCTGTGCCAATAAAGTCAATTTTGTGCTTGGTTTGGCGCACCGGTAAGTGCAGCCTAAACCAAATAGCTAGCAGCGCTAGTAGCCCAATCGGTAAATTAATGTAAAATATCCAGCGCCAAGATAGACTGTCAGTAAAGAAACCGCCCAACAGTGGACCGGCAATACTTGCCACACCAAAAACCGCGCCAAAGTAGCCTTGATAACGGCCTCGACGCCGAGCTGGTACCACGTCACCGATAATAGCTAGAGCTAGAGTAATCAATCCGCCAGCCCCAAAACCCTGTAAGGCCCTAAAACCAATAAGCTCAGTCATGTTTTGGCTTAGTCCACAAAGTACTGAACCTGTCAGGAAGATAACAATACTAAACATGAAAATTTTCTTGCGGCCATACATGTCGCCAATCTTGCCATAAAGCGGCATGGAGATTGTGCTGGTTAGCAGATAGGCAGTTACTACCCAGGATAAGCGATTCAGTCCGTGCAGGTCTGTAACAATTCGCGGCAGGGCAGTCGAGACAATCGTCTGATCAAGCGCACCGAGCAGCATGGCCAGCATTAAAGCCGTTATTACGACCATGATTTCACGATGGCTGCGTTCGCCGGCATGCTCCAAGGTAGCTACCTGGCTACTTGAATTACTCATAGCAAAACAAATCCTGTTCTTTTATAGATGTTTTTGAAGTTTGCAATTGCTATACATTATACAACATGCCCGATAAGCTGTTTACGTTTTGTCGAGTGGTTTTATTAGTTTCTTAAAGATAACTACTTCATTATTCCGATAATGCTTAGTCTGTAAGCTATCTAACTTATAATTTGTTCCTTATTGCTTATAATCTACAGCCATTGTCAAGGTTTATAGAGAGTGGAGGAAGAATTTAGCACAAGGGGATTATGTATTTAAGCAGGATTCGCTCATGGGTAGGGCATGGTTTAAAAGCCAAATTATTAATATCAATTTTAGTATTATTCGGCCTGAGTATAGTGCTGGTACCTGCCTACGCGTCAGCGACGACCGACGAGTGGACAACTTCGCTACACGACAATTCCCGTACCGGCGCCAGCACTGATACCTCATTTTCAACCAGTAATGTTTCCCAGTTAGTTGAGCAATGGTCATATGCAACCGGCGCACCAATTGCTTCGCAGCCGGCAATCGTTAACGGCGTGGCTTATGTTGGATCCTGGAACGGTAATGAATACGCCTTTAACCTGAAAACTGGAGCAGTTCTCTGGAGTGATAATTTAGGTACCACTACTGGCGAATCAGACTGTAATCCGCAAAGTGCCGGTGTATCCTCAGCACCGACAGTTTTAAATGGAGTGGTTTATGTCGGTGGCGGAGCTAATTATTGGTACGCCCTAAATGCCACTACTGGGGCTGTGTTATGGGACGTATATACCGGCGATAGCAGTGCGGCTGGCGGACATTATAACTGGTCCAGCCCGCTCATATTTAATGGCTACGCCTATATCGGGGTAGCCAGCTTGGGTGACTGTCCGTTAGTCCAAGGCCAACTGATTAAAGTAAATATTAGTACTGGCGCAGTGGTATCGACGCTTAATATGGTTCCTAACGGCCAGGTTGGCGGCGGCATCTGGACATCGCCGTCGTATGACCCGACAACTAACCGGATTTTTGCCGTAACCGGCACTGAGCAATCCGATACTCAAACCTTTGCCCAGGCAATTGTGGCGATTGATCCTGATACCATGCAAGTAGTCGATTACTGGCACTTGCCGGAAGCCGACGTGGTAGCCGATTCCGACTGGACGACTTCAGCCACGTTGTTTAGCGACAGCAATGGCCGTCAGCTCGTGATGGCCTCTAATAAAAATGGCAATACCTATGCCTTTTTACGGTCTAACTTAGCCGCTGGACCGGTTTGGCAACAGCAAATTGCGGTGGGTAATGATTGTGCCGCTTGCGGTTACAGCACGGTATCCAGTGCAGCCTTTGCCAACGGTACGATTTACCAGGCGGGAGGATTGACAACTATTAACGGCGTTGGTGTTAGCGGATCGGTTCAAGCTTGGAATCCTAATAACGGTAACGTTATCTGGCAACATGCCTTAACCGGACCGGTGATTGGCGCCATTACTTATATGAACGGTATGATTATCGATGGCGGCGGCAGTGCTTTGGAGGTACTAAACGCGACAAATGGCCAACGGCTTTATAGTTACGATACCGGACCGGGTAGTTGGATCTTTGCCGCGCCTTCAATTGGTGAGGGGACTATAGTAACTGGCAATACCTTTGGCACGATTTATGCCTGGGCGATGCCGACAACTGGACCATTAACTCCACCGCCTGATCCTAATTGCCCAACCGGTTGGACTTGCCAGGATATTGGCAATCCGCTACCCTCCGGTTCCGAAACCGTTAGTAGTGGCACTTGGAATATATCAGTCGGTGGCAACGGTATTGCTGGAGCCAGTGATTCATTTAGATTAATGAGTCAGACAACTTCTGGCGATGCCCAAATTAGCGCTCAAGTGGTATCCCAGCAGGGTATATCGGCTAGCGCCCAAACGGGAATAATGATTAGGCAAAATAATCTGCCAGGCTCGCCGTATTATGGGGTATTCGTAACGCCCAATGGCATAAACGTGCAGTATCGTAACACGCCCAATGGCAAGACCACAGTTCAAACCGATTCCAATCCCGGCAATCCACCAATTTACCTAGAAATCCAGGACATAGGCGATATACTAAGCGCTGCCACGTCGACTGACGGCGTGAACTACACCCTAATACCCGGGTCTACAGCAACCGTAATCATGCCCTATGCTTCAATGATTGGCTTAGCGGTTGCTTCTGGGGCCAATGGCCCAACAGCCGGTACGGCAACTATATCTAACGTCGTTATCGGAACGCCAAGCAATACTCCCCAAGACACGCCATCATCTAATGCTTGTCCTAGCAGTTGGACTTGCCAAGATATTGGCGATCCGCTACTGGTTGGCAATCAAACATTAACTGGCAACAATTGGACAATTACCGGCACGGGAAATGGGATAGAAGGCACTTCTGATCAGTTCCACTACCTATCGCAACCGATTACTGGCGACACCACGGCTACAGTTAGGATTGACAGTCAAAATAACACCTCAGGCTCGGCTCTGACCGGATTAATGATGCGCGCCAGCAACTCACCGAATTCGGCCTATTACGGCGCCTTTACCGTCCCGCAAAATGGCGGCATTATGGTGGAGTCGCGCACTCAAGCCGGATTACCGGCTAATTCCGTGGTCAGTGTCAGCGGCAGTTTGCCACAATACTTACAGATTGTCCGCTCCGGCGATACATTTACGGCTTATACTTCAAGCGACGGCAATAACTGGCGACCGATAATTGGCTCTAGCCAGACGCTTAGCAACTTAAGCGGCGCAATAACAGCTGGCTATGCTGTAACTTCAGCCAACTATGGATCGCCTAATGCCACAACTGCTGACAGTCTGTCGGTGGTAGCCGGAGCACCGCCAGCGCCGAACATTTGCCCGGCCAGCTGGATATGCGAAGACATTGGCGGCAATACGCTGCCAGCCGGCTCGCAGTATTATGTCGACGGGGTGTATTCACTACTAGGCGGCGGCAAAGACTTGTATGGACCTGCTGATGACTTCCACTATGAAGCCCAAACTATGGCTGGAAACGGAACCATTACAACTGAAGTTACTTCCCAGCAAAACACCGACCCTTGGGCTAAGGCTGGCATTATGATAAGAGATAATACTAATGGTGCAGCTGACCCAGCGGCAGCTTATTTTGCAATTCTGGCGACCCCGGGCAATGGCACTGTTGTCCAGTATCGCAGTACAGAAGGTGGCAGCACCCAACAATTAACTGGTGTCAGCAGTGGAGCGCCGATCTGGCTCCAAGTAGTTCGCTCCGGCAATAACTTTACTGCCTATACTTCTGCTGATGGTGTAACTTGGACCGTTTTTCCAGGAACTCCAATAACCGTAGTTTTGCCCTCAACCGCCTTAGCTGGGTTAACTGATACTTCTCATAGCCAGTTCTTAACTAATACCGTTACGTTTGCTAATTACTCACTAGTAACACCCAATCCGAACCTACCCAGTCCATGGCTAGACAGTGATATTGGCAATCCGACTCCTGCTGGTTCGGCCAGCGATAGTGGTGGGGTATTTACCATCAGCGGTGGTGGTAATGATATCTGGGGTACACCTTATTTCAACCTTGACCAGTCTCACTATGTCTGGCAAACGCTAACTGGCAATGGCAGCATTATCGGCAGAGTTACCGCACAATCCAATACTAGTGCCTGGGCTAAAGCCGGTCTTATGATCAAACAAAGTAATGCTGCTAACGCGCCTTACGCACTGCTGGCGGTAACACCCAGTAATGGCATAACTTTCCAGTCAAATTTTACTAATAGCACTAGTGGTGGAGCTTATACCTTTCCGAATGCTTGGCTGGAGTTAAGCCGAGCTGGCAATGTTATAACTGCTTCTACTTCTACTAACGGTACTACTTGGACACCAATCGGCACTACCTCAATTGATATTTCTGGGGCGGTCACTATCGGTTTATTCGTAACCGCCCACAACTCCGGCACTCTAAGTACTGCCACGATTGATAATGTCAGTGTTACTGGTGGTGGCAGCGGCAGTGGTCTGCCGTCGCCCTGGACTGATACTGATGTTGGCACACCTACACCTTCCGGCTCTGCCACTTATAACAGCGGTGTATTTACCATCAATGGCGGTGGCAACGATATCTGGGGTACACCCGGCGGCAATCTTGATCAGTTTAACTATGTTTCACAACCCTTTAGCGGTAACGAGAATATTATTGCCCGAGTAACCTCACAGACTAATTCAAGTGCTTGGGCGAAAGCTGGCATTATGATCAAACAAAGTACGACAGCCGGCTCACCGTACGCGCTGCTAGCGGTTACACCAAGTAATGGCATCACTTTCCAGTCTAACTTTACTAACAGTATTGGTGGAGGCGCATACACATTTCCAAATGCTTGGCTGGAGCTAAGTCTTTCTGGCAATACGGTTACTGCTTACAGCTCAACCAATGGTACTATTTGGAATGAAATCGGTGCCACAACCCTTAATTTAGCAGCCCCGGCCACGATTGGACTGTTCGTCTGCTCACATAACGCCGGGGCTCTAAGTACGGCCACAATCGATAATGTAAACATTACCGCTGGCGCTAGTTTACCTTCGCCCTGGACTGATGCCGATGTTGGCAATCCGACACCGGCCGGATCGGCCACTTACAGCAGTGGTGTATTCACTATTAACGGTGGCGGTAATGATATTTGGGGTACTGGCGGCGGTAATTTAGATCAATTCAATTATGTCTCGCAACCACTGGTTAACGGCAGCGAAACGATTACCGCCCGGGTTAGCTCACAGACTAATACTAGCGCTTGGGCTAAAGCCGGGATCATGATCAAACAAAGTACTACGGCTGGTTCGCCGTATGCACTACTGGCCGTTACGCCAGGTAATGGCATAACTTTCCAGTACAACTTTAATGGCAGTGTTGGCGGTGGCAATTATACTTTCCCCAACGGCTGGCTTAGATTAAGTATTACTGGCGGTACTGTTACGGCTTACTCGTCAGCTAATGGAAATACTTGGACTACAGTTGGTTCAACAACGTTGACTTTAAGCTCGCCGGCTACGATTGGTTTGTTTGTCTGTTCGCATAATGCTGGGGCATTAAGCACCGCTACTATGGATAATGTCAGCCTGACTTCACCGTAAAAAGTTGGAAAAATTATTTACTTAAATCTATAACCATAGGTACTCATGGCAAGCTAAGAATACGACCAATACATTAAACCGACTGAGCTGCTGCAGCGCATGCGCCTAGATCAAGGCGAAGGCTCTCTGGGTCCGGATTATCGGGGTAATATTGACCGCCGAATGGATGGCTGAAATGTTGGCGCCTAAAATCCGCGAAACTTATATAGAACTTGTGGAGTGCCCTACCGGCTTTGACCTAAGCAATGTAGGCGATAAAGCTGCCTTTGCTGAAGCCGTTATTACCGGTATCCAGTTGGCTATTATCAGCCAGGCTGAAGAGTTATACCACCAGAGCTCAGGTAACAGCTTAAATCACATTATCGAACATCAAATTGTACTCGAAACGGCCAATATCACCGATCCAGCAGAGAAGACTAGCAAAGCTGCTGAAATTGATAACCGAATCCGTAAACAAGCCCGTCGATATTATGGTCAACCCTACGTTCCGTAGCCGATTGCCCGGGTAATTGGTACTAATACTGATATTTTCGAATAAATAATATTTTAGTTGTGAAAAAAGGCAGTGCCTTCCGCTAGGGAAGAATAATCGATCGTAATCGACTATCTTAGCTATGTTAGCTAAACACTGCCCGTTTCCTCTACGCAAAACTACTGCTCAACCCAACACATGGGGAGCGAATAATCGCGGAGGACTTGTTTGTAGTCCGGCTCGAGTTCGTTCTCCATTTTTTTCATGAGTCAAGCAATATCCTCTTCACGCACAAGTGACAAAGCGGCTTGTTGCTGCAGCTCTGCCAGTTGTTCACGGGCATGTCCATGCTTCGTCAGATCCCAGTGGGACCTTAGCGAGGGAGTTAGCAATTTCCTAAGCGCCCGGTAAGCCGATGAGCTGGTGAACATCCAAAATAGCGGTATGAAAAGCAGTGGGAAAACTAACCCGTACTCTTCTTGTTGGCGATTGGATTCCAAGATATTTTCGGCGAATGCCGGCTTGGCAGCTTTTTCGGCTTCATCCTGCTGAATAACAGGGGCCAGGATTATTTGATACAGCAACACGAAATTACCTATCAGAAACACCAGCATACCTGGAAAGTACACCGGTGCCGGGAACAAGTGCTCGATGTAGCTCGATATGGCCGGGGCGTGCTTCAATCGGGAACCGATATACAGCAGCATCGTGCCCCAGACAATCGGACTTAGCAGATACGACAACGGTGCACCCAACATCGTCAGGTTAAAACTGAAATATTGAGCAAAACCGCGCCACCAGCCCATCGAGTGGATAGTCCGCAGTGGCCGTCTGGTATGAACGAAGAAGGTTTGCATATATCCTTGTAACCAACGGCTTCTTTGTCGCCGGGCACCGCGCCAGCTGATCTGGGACTCCTCATAGGTCACTGAATCCAGCATCGCAATGCTGTAACCCACTTTATATGAGCTCATCCCGATCGAGGCGTCTTCGGTGATGTTATACGGATCATGGGCGCCCTGTACTGGAATTGACTGAATGTTGCCAATCAGCTCATCCTCATACAGTATTTCTGCCCATTCCGGATTGCTGGCTGCAATTGCGGCCAGTGTCTCACGCCGGAAGATATTCGATGTTCCACCCAGTGGCGGTACCAGTCCCAGATGAGCCAGTCCTGGCAGCATCCACTTAAAGTGGACGAAATACTCCGCGTCATAGCACTTGCTGATGAAGCTGACACCCGGGTTCCAGAACGCTAGTCGCGCTTGCACGCAACCAACGTTTAAACCTTGGGCTTTAGCTGCTCTCAGCATACCGACCGCTTTCAGCAACTGGTTCGGCTCCGGATGATCCTCGGCGTCATAAATTACCAGTATGTCGCTGTCCGGGTTAGCGTGCATGTGACCCCAAACCAGGGCTCGGGGCTTATTTTGCGGCAATTGCAGGTCATGCGGCACACTCTGAACCTTAAATATTCCCAGTTCATTACGCTTATCAAGCACCTTTTTGACTGCCGGAGCAGTGTGCGGATCGACTCTTTCGTCTTCAACGACGATCATCACTTCCAACTTTTCCGGCGGGTAAATAATCAGCTTGATCGCTTCGATTAGCTGCGACACAATCACTTGCTCGCCCATGAGCGTCACCATGATGGTGCAGCTCGGTAGGTTCGGGTCGCTGATGTCCGGCATCTTGTAGTCAATGTAGCGGTGACGCCGCGATGCCCACCAGAGCAGCCCCTTAAAGCCCACGAGAATGACATAGAATGCCACAATCACGGCAAAGGCGACTCTAGCCAGCAATTGCCACCCGTCATACTTAACAATCGCTACCGCTCCCGCTAGAATCATCAGCAGAAGAATCTTCTGGCACAGACTCAGGAAAACGGCGGCTGATTGGTTCGGGTAGACAAAGGCGTCATACATCCGGCCGATTTTACTGCGACGACGGTGTTTTACGACTTTCATGCTGGCCTCCAGTTCAGCTTGTAGATACTGTAGATACCATTGGACGAACGCCAGACAAGTTTGTAGCGGGCAAATTCACCTTTGTTGACGTGCGTACAGACAGCGTCGGCGTTTGGCCCACAGCGATCGACAATCCAACTAATGTGGTCCGTCGATGGACTGCGCAAGGCTGTTTGCCATTGCTGATAACTACCTTCGTAAATCAGGTCGTTGGTGTTTAGTATTTTGAAGGCAATGCCTTCGTTGCCGAAAGATTGCATCAAAATTCGTCCGCCAGTGTAATTCTTGACAAAAGCGGCGGCGACTTGGGCTTCGATCGGGCTTTGACTGCCGAGCGCTTCACGATAGGTGATTGGTTGCTGACGGAACATGACGCTTGATATGCCAATTGCCGCCACTATCACCAGACCGCTGGCTGCATACATCAGGATACGGCGCTTTTGCAGTACTCCCACCAGATAACCAGCTAGAATTGCTGTCGGCAGGAGCATGATTAGGCCGAACCTAACGTTGTAAAGGTCGGGCTCTAACGGCGTGATATGTAGGGGTCGTTCGCCCTTGTAAATCGAATAAACAAAAAACGGGAAAATCACCAGTAGAGCCAACACTGGTAGACTTCTGGCGATGGCGCGTTTCTGCCACCACTCGACTACGATAAAGGCGATTAAGCCTAAGCCCGCCAGTACCAGAATTGGCCAACCGATATTGTCCTTGACGGCAAACCAGTAGGTCTTTATAGCAACCCCCAGGTGGCCAATTGCCGGTTCGTGACTGCTAAGCCACAGCGCCGGTTTGGCATACAGACCGTCTTGGAAGTAGAACGGATTACCGAAGAAAACGACGTTCCAGACTAGCCAGAAGAAAATTCCCGAGATACCGAGAAGGCCAGCCAGCAGGACACGGTCGCTTACCCGAAACCAATGCAGTTTTTTGGACATACTCTTATGAGATGTCCAGGCAATGCCGGTAACAGCTACCGCCATACAGGCGATGATGATCCAGCTTTCATAGCGGGTCAACGAAGCCAGCATGGCAGCAAAAGCGGCATATACCAAGTACTTAGTCCGATCTGTATCCGCCCATTTCAGGGTGTAGTAAGTCATGGCTGCCAGTAAGCAGAACAGCAGCGATTCGGTCATCGGGGTTGTTTGCATGTACAGCATATTGGCGTTTAGGCCAAATATAGCTGCTGCCACAATCCCAGGCCAACGCTGTCCAGTCAACTGCACCACAATGCCGTAGGTAAACACGACTGCCAGAACGAAAGCCAGCATCGATATAATACTGCCTGCCAGGCCATCCTGATACAGCGTGTTGTCCCATATGAACGGCATCATTAGCAGATGCGGCAATGGTAGCCAAACGGCACCGAGCTGCCCAGGGGCATTAATCGGTGAGCTGGCTAGCATCGAGTCAGTCCGGCGGGCAATTTCCAAATGCGATATGGTATCGCCGTATAACAGGATTGCCTTGTGGGCGTAGGCGATAGTCAAGGCAACCACGGACAGCACGAAAGCGCTAATCCAGATTGCTTGTTTTGACCGGTCTCGCCCTAAAACTTGTCGTTCAGGTAGATTCAGTAGCAATATCCTCACCTCCGCGGATCAGGCCTTCGACGATGTCAACTTCATGGACGATGTCACGTTCCAAATTCTTGGCAAACTGCCAGGTCCTACCTAAGCGACGTTCGGTTCGTATCGCCAGGCCGACTAGTATTATATGAAACCCGGAAACCAACATGACTTTCGGGTTACTGCCGGTGGACTTACCAGCGATTCGCGGTAGATATTCTACCGGTTGTTCAGCGATGATATGGCCAGCCAGCTTGCTGCGAGCAATCAGCTCGGGCGAAATAGCGGCTTTTTCACCGAATAACTTTTCAACGAAAATGGCCAGAGAGTTGACGCAACCTAGTTTCATGCCGCAATCAACATCTCTAACGACCAACAAATCACGTCCTACCACAGCTCGGCTATATAGGTGCCAAAAACGGCCCAAATAATAGCGAAACCTGGATTCGTTGATTTGGCGGTCTATTCGATAACCGACTACCAAATCGGCATTAGATTGAATTTGAGCCACTAACAGTGAGCTCAAGCTTTCAACCCGGAACTGTCGATCAGCATCGGAAAATGCCCAAAGGTCGAACGGCTGTCCGGCAATGGTCCGCGCGGCAACGACAGCTCTGAAACCGGTTTTTAAAGCCCGGCCATAGCCGCCATTGTGCTTTCGGTGATGGGCCACAACTTCTGTATGGCGCAAAGCCAGTTCGTCAGCCACAGCCGCTGTATCATCCGATGAGCCATCATTTATGATAATGATTCTGGCTTCGCTAAACTTAAGCGATCGGATAAATACCAGTGCATCTTCAACCATATAGCGCAGATTGCCACCTTCGTTATAGGCCGGCATAAAATACGCCAACGACAAGCCTTGGACCAATTGTTTGGCCAGGCCATACATAGCTTGCGTATTGAGAGGCTCTACTGTAGCTAAGGACACCTCGATAGTCTTTGCTTGCCGGAAGGTGATCAAATTATTCAAGTTGAATGAGACAACAGCTCCAATCAGTATGCCGGCTATTGAAGCCACTAAAACAGCGGCGTCAACGTGCTTAGGCAAAACCGAGAAAAGACTAGAGAAAAAGCGGACAAACGGTTTATCGTGCTGGACAACAAAGGCGAAAACGCCGACGTTGACTAGCAGCACGATGCCGGCGACAAAATTAAACGTCAGCCAGCGGGTAGTAATTGATCTTTTGGATTGGTTTAACTTACGATCTCCCCAGGTCAAGCTACTGCTAAGGACAAAGCTTGCCTGAGCTGCCAACCCAAAGCCAATTCCATCAGCCAGCACCCGGTTAAGGTGCCAGTGGATCAGGCCAAACAGTATTGCTTCCTGGATTACTGTGCAGATTGCGGCAGTCACCAAAAAACGTGAGGCGCGGTGCTGCCATAGCCCTTGCAACAGACTAATCAATTTAACCCCCCTTGTTTTTGGAGAAATGGAGAACTCGGTTGTCAAACTACTTACACCAAAGCGTTTAAGCTTTAAGTATAAGGGTCTATCGTATAATAAATTGCAAATAAAATAAGTAAATATTATTACTGATTAGACTCTCTGAAAATGTTTGCATATTACATTAGCTATTTGCGTATTATACTAATATATTAAAATTCCTCGATACGATCTGATTTTGTTTACCGAAAACGGTTGCCATTGAATTTTAGGAGTTTAAAATATAAGGGTTATGTCTTGCCCAGAAAGTTATAATCAACAACCAACTCTGGATCCAGAGTTTTTACAAGAGTTAGTTGAGAACTGTCAACCAGGAGAATGTTTCCCGATTGTTGACGGTTTTGTTGGTACAGCTGGTTGGACAAATGATATTCAAGTCGCAGCTTACAGTGCCCCGCTGGAAGAGTTATTTGATTACCAAAGTTTACGCTATCATGCTGGGGTTAGTAGGGGCTTTATCGGTGCCACTGAATTTAGGCAGCCGGAAGCCGCTGAAACGGCTACTGTAACGCTAGCTATTAATAAGGGTAGTAAATTCAGTGCACAGACGCCAGACTTGTCATATAGCGTACTTAAAGGCACTATTACTGGCGGCAGCTATGAAACACCGGTATTAATAGTCCGCATCAAACTACCGACCCGTCATTATGATTACTGGTTAATGAGAGAAAATTAACTATTTGTTAATTTAAAACGCTACATCACTGATTTTCAGAGTTTTTAATTATATGCTTATTGTAATCAGTCTAGTCATTTAACATATTTTTAACATGTTTAAGGTTAAATGACTATTGACATTTACTTGATTTTATGATTATCTAATATTAGTATGGTACCTTAACAAAAGGTGAATTATGTAAAACTGTAATTCAGCATCATGTTAGGACGGAATCCCGAGTACCCTCCTAAGGAGTGTGGAGTAATGCGAGTAAATCGTATTCGGTTGTGGACGGCTTGCCTGACACTACCGCTTGCAGTAATTGTAGTCCAATCGGCTAGTGCCGGCGCTTCTACGCCCACTAGTTCTCAACCCGCACCCAAAGGCACCCATATCAAGGCGCCTTCCTGTAATACGAAGTTAAATGACACCGCCGCGAACAAGGCTGTTGTCATCAAGCAGACACACGTCAACGGACAAACGTTGACATCCATCAAAGCTGGGTGCAACAGCTATACCTTCATCGGCGCGCCAGGCATGACCTACTCCTACAGCGCAACCGGGGCATCAATTACCACCCCGAACACGAAGACTAACGGGACTGTGGCAAGTCTTAGCCTCAGCGACGTCTACGCCAATGCCATCGCCGTCGGCTTTTCTCAGTCTCAAGCTGAGGAAATGGTCGCTCAAGCAATGGCTACTACTACCGGCGTGGCTTTTAAAGCCGTTTCATCTACCGGTACTGCTGTTAAGGCAAGATTGTCTAAAAGTGTCACGTCGTCTACCGCGGCTACGACAATTATCGGTACGCCTTGCGTATGGATTCTGCACGCCAACGGTGGACAAGCAACTGGTCGAGCATGTGACATTCAGACACTCGTTCAGCAAAACGGTGGTGATTGGTACATCGGCGATTCGATCACGTCTTCGGGTCACAATGGCACCTGGTGGAATAATCTGACCAGGCTCGATGCCAACGACAACTATGTGAAGGGAAACTCCATTGTTGAATGGCAGCCTAGCGGCTTCGTCAATACTGGTTCTTGCCAAACCTATAACGAATCCGTCGGCTGGAATGGCATTGGAGTTGGATCTTCGCAAACAGTCTGTCCTAGCGGCATTGGACCAGAATGGTCAGACCCCACGACAGGATCCGGTGCGGAATGGAGAGGTTGCTCAGGTAACACCCAAAGTGCTCCTGATGTTGACATCATCCACTCTCCGCCCAATGTAAGTGACTCGATAACTGTGAGTCTTGGACTGACCTGGGCTTGGTGCTGAAATGGCAACCAGAAATGTCACCCGAGTATCAGGGAGCAGAACAGCAGGCAGAGCAGTCGGCAGAGCTAAACGGGGTTTCCCGACTCACTTGATTGTTTTGTATGTTGCATGTACGTTTTTGGTAGGTTTTGCCATTGGTGCTTGGCTCTTTTCAGCCAACTCAACGTCAACACCTCAGACTTATAACGGCACTATCGTCAAGGTAGATGCCCAGGGTCTGGAAGCGTGCATCGCATTCCCGTCTAGTCCCGCCCCTTGTACTTCCGATCCAGTCTACACTACCGGCCGAGCCTCGCTTCAACCAGGTGAGCACGTGGTGTTCCAATGGGTCCCCTATGAACAGCCAAACGGAATTTCCGGAAAGATGTTCGTAATTTTGGGACAATCCTAGGAAAACCTCCTAAATAATTCACCGAAACATACGCGGCAATCTGAAGCCATAAAATTCAGTTAGAATCCTCTGGGAATACCAGGGGTAAGGGTTTGAGTGTGGCGAGTGCTACGATCGGACGGTGCCCCTTAAGGCCCCCTTTCGTAACACCCGTCGCACTCGCCCTTCTCTCATCATTATGCATATATGTTTAGTTGTAAAAATATATCTGTGGTGATGAGAACCCAGAGTGAGCTGACATTTGATTGAGCAATTGGCTCAAACTTATACTGGCCACTAATCCAACATTTTCTGAGCTTATCCGATTGCTCTGGCAACAAGATATTAGGAGGTTTTTCCCGATGTGGTTCATTGTCGGTTTTTGCTTTGCGCTTTTCATACTCTTTTTGTTAATCAGGCCCAACAGTAATCTCCGCCTGCTTACCAAGTTGATCCTCCTTCTTCTGTTGATTGGCACTTGCATAATGCTGCTTAACGGCATTATCAGCGAGATGATCGGCATACACTCCTGGCTTTTGCCATAAAACTTTATTCCCTAAAAATTAAAGGGAATAAAGCCTGCTATGCTGGAACCCGAGGGGTGTACCGTTGGTCGAGCGAGCACTGTGCTTGCACCCAACGATACACCATCGCCTTACTCCATGAATGTGCGTTCATGCTGACGAGTCCAAAAGGACGAAAGTAACAATAAATAAACTTTGAGGTGATAAATTTATTTTGATTTATGTTTTTTGGGGAGCAATCTACTAAAATGAATAAGCTTTGGGTTAGCTAAATAACTTTCTATTTCAGTCGAAAATGCCGTATTAAGTAAGCGTGCTATGCGCAGCGTCGGATTAAACTGACGCCATTGCTGTTTGGCGTCATATATTTCATCAATTACGTCTGTTAGCTCAGCTCTTTGGCTAATAAAACGTTCTTTCGGGTCAATGTGCAGAAGAATATGTCCTTGATAACTGTTAATGAAAGTCTTGACTTCAATCCTGCTAACTGTCCCATATTGGGTTTGGCATAAGTCTTTAGGCATCTTTTCCCAAATTGTCGCCATTACTGCCGCTCGTCCAAGGCCATGGCTGATACTGTTATCTATAATTACCCGGGCTGATTCATAATTGCCTAGAAATACCAGATCCGGCGCTTCTGGCAAAGGTTTAATTAAATTGGGGCCAAAATAAGCTAGGAGATTGGCTTGGAAATTATTAATATCAGCCGTATCCGCCATTAAACGCTCGGTAAATCCATATTTATTGATTTCTGCTTGAGATAGATATCGATTTGGCGGAAGAGTTTCAGACATGCAACATTTTTACTATATTAATAATAAAAACGAAGTTAGTTTTCTAATATATACTACCTACGATCATAGATCCAAATTTACGCCATAATTGTCAACGAAATAGCAAATAAAGCTTAAACTGGCATAAGAAGTGCATCCTTAATATTATTAAATTCTATCTTTGGGTGGCAACTGAGGAATAGCAGTATACGTTTTATTATTGAAATACATGATAGTGGGCGGACAAGAAATATTTTGACCATTCTCGTTTACTGATGCGAAAACTACTGTTTCTGATTGAGAAGTTGGTATGGAAATTGTCGACATGTTGCTAATTTTAGAAATATTATGACTAGGAAATTCCATAATTGCTCCAGATACTGGCGTACCAGTGATCGGCTTATTACCGATGTACTGCCATCTAGTAACAACAAATTTTCCATTAGCTAGTTCTGGATAAACTCCGATCTCAACTTCTGCCGGACTTCCTTTTAATGCCTCAAACTTAACTGTCTTACAAGCTACCTTACCCGAAGTTTGAATGCTAGTTCTAGAAGAGTTATTAGAACAACCTTCTAGGGCTAATCCGCCAATTAATAGTAGGGCAGTTGTCTCCCGAAATAATCGTTTTTCAATGCTTAAACTCATGATTACTATATTTTAGCATTAATAACAAATATATTTGGTTTAATTATATTTAAGGGAATTTTGTATACAATCGTTAATAGTAAATTTTGATGTATGCCAAAAATATTATGTTGTTAACCAATATTGGCTATATAATTAACTATAAGGTAATTTAGGGAGCAATTATTATGGTAACCGCAATTGGCAAACAAATAGGTAGGCCCGGTCCGTTACATAATGAGAGTTGCTTGCCCTATAAAGAAGTTTTCGACTCATTGACTACAATGGGCCCGGAAATCAACGCAGGTGTTGCTATATCGGCAATTAGATTTCAAGTATCAAAAATGCCTGCACTTCTAGATGAAAGCGGCAAAACACCGGAAGATAATAATTTACACGTAGCCGATCAATCAATATCTTTGCATTGGACTGGGTGCATTCCGGAACATGAGCACGTGGAACAAGTGGAAAGATTAGTAGTGCTAGATTGCCCCAGCGATGCCAGTCTGCGCTGTGCCGGTTGCATGATAAATCACACATTTGGTCAAAGAGTCATTGATACTCTAAAACCATTCTCATACGACCAATAAATAGATTAAAGATTTAATATAATTTACAATACTTACATAATATTATAATATATTGAAATGGAAATACGCGAACAATTAGCCGCCACAGCCGATCCCCGAGAATTTGTAATCCTACTGTTTGACCGTGATCCGGAAAATTTATCGGTTACCGATGAGTGGTTAATTCCAACTTTTATAGGAATAGTTAAGGAGTTACAAACGACTCCAGATAATCCAAACGGCGACGGCCCAATGCAGCTGGAGTTTTCGAGAGTTGATTCTAAAGGCCGTTATGATAGCTTACGGACATTAAGTATTTTCCATTATGAATCGGCTTTGGTGGGTTTTAGTTATGACGACTTGGAAGACAATAGTAGAGCCGAATCTAAGCGTCAGGAGATCTTACAGGCCGTAGCTCATACCGCCGATAAACTTAGAAGCACTTTAAGCGAATCGGGCATACCTCTAAACTTCTATAACATGTCCCTGGCTTATATGGAATATATTGATTTGATGATTGAACAAAACGACGAACCAATGGGCTATTCACATTCGGTTGGCAAACAAATTATGGATATTATCAGCCGAAAAGTCGCCACTGAGCGGGCTGTTGAATCAGATTAATAATTATCTAAAATACTGCTCAATATTAGTTGAACCCAGCTGACTTTCTGTGCTACTGTGATGAAGAAATATGGAACAGTCTGACAAACCTGAAAAACCAGCTTTTGTTGCTAATATGGACCCGGCTAAGATTTACCCGACACCGACTAGCGATTCTACTATGGCTCTAAAACCCGACGCTAAACCTAAAAGGTCAAAACTCAAAACGGTATCGTTAGTATTGCTGGGAACTATTGGTTTTTTATTTATTTTGAGCATTATCGGCTATGTCATTTTAAGCCATGCCACCAATTCATGGACCGGTAAAGGCAATGATGATTTGTGGAGTAATACCAAAAACTGGTCACTTGGCCGACCAATTAACGGGCAAACGCTGGTATTTAATATCAAAGATATTAACGCCAAGCATTCGACTGTTGTGCCGCAACCATATAATACTAACTATACGGTTTATCTTTGGGATAATATTCGTAATTTAAGTGTTAAAAATATCGTTTTTAACAGTCCGGTTGCAGCAAATGCCGCTACCAGCAATGCGTCACCGTATATCGGCGGTGATAACTTGCACGTCTCCGGGCAAATAATAAACAATATTAGAAATAATTCTATTGCCATTATTTATAATGACATTACTTTTGGCAAAAATGTTTCAATTAAAATTCAATCTAAAAATACGCTGCTTTTAAGCTTTCAGGGTAAAACCTATTTAAGCCAGGGCTCAACCGTCCATTTGCAAACTAACCAAGCCGCACCTAGTAGCGAAATCATATTCCAAAGCCTAAGCGGCAAAAGCAATATTTATTTAGACCCTAACAGCAATGCCAACTTCCCGACATCAAGTCCTAATTTATCGGGTAATACCACTATCGCCAGTGGGGCAGTACTTCACTTGGGTGAGGCGGCCACTAGCTCCAGCAGCACTACGGCGCCTAGTTCAATTGATGGACTTGGTAATAGTACTATTACCATTTTAAACAGCGGCAATTTGGAGCTTGATGCCACGGGCTGGGGTGATTATGGCGGTGCTGGCACTAATCAATTTGTGGTGCCAAATAATATCGTCATGGATGGCAACGGCACTACCTATACGGCTCGCAGCAGCGCTTTTTCTTATCCAGCCAGTCATGATTATAACGTTTATAATGCTACTGGCACTATAACCGGTGCCATCAATAGCTGCATCGCACCGGGTCAAATGGGCTGTATGGGTTATTTGCAGGGACAACAATTGAATACGATTACTTTTACTGGCCAAGTTAAGCTTACCGGCAATACTCAGATTGGTGTTATTTCTTACCGAGATTATGACTCAACCGATCCTGCGGCCCAAGATTACTTTTCATACTCGGCTTACATATTTAAAAAACCGATTATAAATATTGATAAATATAATTTAACCCCTGTAATTCACAGTTTGGTTCAGATTACAAATAGTTGATTATTAGTACATTCGGATAAAATCTAGAAAATTGACAATATATTGTACTTATGCTATTATAACCATGTTTCGTTGAGGCTGTCAAATACCTCCGATGCACATTAACAAGCTCTCTGTAATATGTCTGTTGAAGAACTATTAACACGATAATGTCGCGTTAGCTGTTCTTCAACAGATTGTGTCTATCATACTCATGAAAGGATGTTAAATTGCGATTCGCTCTTGCAATCATCGGATTAATTATTTTTTTCTTTGGTTGCGCCATAGGCATTAGGGCTCTAAAAACCCTATCTGCTGGCACGTTGACTGAGGCCACTTTCTTTGGCGCTCTCGGCCTCTTGCTCTTGGTAATAGCTTACATCATGCACTAAAGGAGCTAAAACACTCCTTGCAGTAAATCTTGTCAGCTTTGATAATGTCCCTGAATTTTACTTAAAGGAGTTTTCGTGCGCCATGGTATGTATCGTGTCGTCGAGACAGTTACCATCGGGGTTACAAACCCATACACTTTCCAGTACATTCTTTGGCGTGGGTACGACATCAATTTGCTGAGATTGGCATTTCCGGTAAACGGCATTTTGGGCGATGAGCTCGCACCATACACTGCCCAAAACGGATATATCCGCCACGACTTCAAGTTCGAGAGGTTCGACCCTCAAGAAGTCTGGGTAAGATGCGACGATCCGCGTAGTATCATTCCAGAAGTTGAGCCTGTGGACTTTACCGATGAAGAAATCGAACTCTACAACTGTGGAGGGTTGGTTCTCGGACGAAAGAGTCTATGGAGCTAAAGCCGCAATTCGGTTAACAGAGAGCTTCCCAGGAAGTAGAGATGACTTAAGCGTCGAGTATGGTATGCATTTATGCATCCACTCAATTCTTATTTCTTTCTCTTCCTGGCAGTTCCCCAAGCTTATTATCAAGATAGTAGGTTTAGTGAACTGCCATATAAGATTATTTTTCTATTATAATCTTTTCTATATTCTAGAAAATTGACTTATACTTTATTATATGTTATTCTAATCGTGACTTATTGAGACCATTTCGATTAGTCGCATCTGAGCACTGAAATATAAGTAAGCGCTCTTAACAATTGGGAGAGTTAATGATAATCGTATCGGTTAAGTCACGGCCAGAAGAGTTTTATATGGAGGTGTCGAAGGGCATAATTCAGCTAAACACAGTTGAATACCAACTGCCTGTTGACAATGAATTTATCCGCGGGCAATTATTGCCACACCTAAGCACATTGGTCTTTCTCGCAAACGGCAAGCCAAACAACACCACCCACGTCGAGTCCGACCTTGCCGACGAAAGGCACTTTGCGTTCACGCTGTGGACGAATTCGGATCTTTTCAACTGGTTGTCTAACCGCACGCAGGCCATACTGATGGATCTGGTTGAGGAAGCCTCTTAGGCCTCCTAATCTACAAAGCTACTTTTTTCATGACCATCTACTGATCACTCGTTAACTCTACAAATTGGACAGATATATGTCGAGCCTGCCATTTATGGCAAATTTCTCCCCGCTCCATATACTCTGTCCTAATTACTTCGTTCACAAATATATGAGTTGTGCTGATGAGCCGTAAACGGCGAAACGAAGATTTATATAAACGAGAATTAATTCGAAAGTTCGAATTCTTTAAGCCGTTTTTGTTTGAGCTCGCCATGGCCACGCTGCAAGCGCAATAGTTGACTGTAGATACCACCGCTGACTGCCAGATCGGCCGGCGAGCCGATTTCGTCAATTGTGCCACCTTGCAGCGTAATAATTTGGTCAACATTTTGGATGGTTGATAGGCGGTGGGCAATAATCAAGGTAGTGCGGCCTTTCATCAGCCGTTCCAGTCCGATATGCACTAGCCGCTCACTTTTACTGTCTAGGCTGCTGGTGGCTTCGTCGAGAATCAAGATCGGTGCATCTTTTAAGAAAGCCCGGGCAATGGCAATCCGCTGCTTTTGGCCGCCGCTAAGCTTAAGTCCGCGTTCGCCGATTTCGGTTAAATAGCCTTTATCCAGCTTGTCGATAAACTCATCAGCGTTAGCCGCTTTGGCAGCTTTAATAATTTGGGCCTCACTAGCGCTGGGATTGGCATAAGTAATATTTTCTTTGATCGTGCCGCTAAACAGTGACGGGTCTTGGAAAACTACACCGATTGCATTACGTAAACTGGCTTGGGTGACTTTAGTGATGTCTTGGCCGTCAATCATAATCTGGCCGCTGCGCGGTTCGTATAAGCGCAGCAGTAGGCTGGTAATTGTCGTTTTACCTTCGCCGCTTTCGCCGACTAGGGCAATTTTACTATCCGGTTCAATAGTAAAGCCCAGGTCGGTTAAGACTGGCGTTTTATCGTAGGCAAAGCTAACGTTATCAAACTGGATCATGGCGTTTTTAACTTTTAACGGTTTAGCGTTAGGTGAATCGGTAATTTCTGGTTGGACGTCCATGACTTCAAAATAATCACGGGTATTAGCTACCGCCCGCTGAGTCTGATCGACTAAGAAACTGATAGTAAATATCGGGATGCGAATTAACATGGCGTATTGGATTAACAGCACCATCGTACCGAGTGAAAAGTGTCCATTGGCCGTTTGGACAAAGATATAGACAAAGACACCTAAAAAGATGGTATTTAATACCAGACGACGATAAATGTCCTGGCGGTGCCAGAATTTACTCTGCGGGCTGGTAGTAGTAACGATTTTGTTAAAACGGCTGCGGAAGAAACTTAGCTCACGGCGTTCCTGAAGATAACTTTTGACGACTTTGACTTGACCGATAGTCTCATTAAAGCGGCCGCTGGCCACGTCCTGCTGCTGATTGATGATTTTCTGGTATTTCTGCCAACGCTTGCTTGATTTAGTGGTAAATAGAATAAATATCGGGAAAAGGGCAAATAGCATCAAGGCTACCGGCCAGGAATATAGAGCAACAATTATTAGCGAGAAAATGGTGCTAAAGACAAATTGCAGGAAGTTATTACTGAGCATTTGCATGAATTGGCCGATTTGGCCGATGCCGCGGTTCATCCGGTTGATTATTTTTCCGGTAAGCTCAGTATCGAAATAATACTGCGGCAAGCTTAGCAGGTGCTCGTAGTAACGCGAGCTAAACACCTGCTGCAGCTTGACTGACATCATATCGCCAAAATAGCCGCCGATGTTACTAAAGAAGGTTTGGGCAACATCAGTAACAAAGATTAGGATTGCAAAAATCGCCACTAACTTGACGTTAGCGTGACCGTGGCCAATGGCTTTGGTAATCTGGTCAATCGCGCCTTTAGTAAATAGCGGCTGCAACTGGGTCATACCGGCCAGCAGGATCGTAAAAACCGATATGACGATGTAATAACGCCATAGCGAACCAGTGAATTTAACTATTCGAATTATTTCTTTCATAGTCTTATAAATTTTAGCAAATTAAATTAATAATGTTATGGAGTTAACAAGGAGGATTATTTAATGGGTCGGGAGGGAGAGTGGCGTTTGCCAAAGTAGTCAGTAACCACTCTCCCTCAATCTTCCAAATAAGATAAGCCAGTTACATTGAGCGCCTAATGATCGGCGGATTTATTTTCGGGGAAGGCTCAATGAGGCCTTGGCGATCCCTGATATTATAGTTGGCTTTAAAGAACCTCATTTCTTTGACCCAGCCATACGAATACCAGGGAAACTCAGCTCTAATCAGGCTATCCATGGTTATTTCACCGGTAATCACCCAGTTAATACCTTTATCATCTGCTGTAGTGATTCCTCGAATGAATACTTTAACCTCAATTTCTTCCGATGCCGGTCGAGCCAGTCTGATCTTTATGGTGAAAGGTTGGCGATGCCGCATATTAGTGCGGCCCCAGTCAATTAGCTGAGCGATCAGATCATGTTTGTTGTCGCCAGATGTAATCAACACATCAAATTTAGGGGACACCAGTCCTCCTTGTTGTCAAATGTCTCGGAGCAAGAGCCGGACCTCTGCTGCTTGTTGAACAAGCCACCTATCACCAGATAGGAATATCCCAAAAAGGATTAGAATTATTATTACATAAACAGGCAATTAGCGAAAATTATTTTGAGATTAATGATTTTGTATCAGTAAAATCAAAGATCGATAAATATACATTCCCCAGGGCATTCATCAGCTGCGGCTTGGACAGCATCTACCAATTCTGGTAGCACTTCAACTTTCCCGCTTATTCCTTGATTAATCGGCTGCTCCTGATCATCATATAGTGCAGTCTGACCGATCGATTTAACATACGCTAAAAAATCATGACCGATTTCGAATACTTCGGGACAGGTTTCCTCGCATAACCTATCACCAGAACATAAATCTTGTTCAACCCAAACTTTCATGTTTTTATGTTAACACTTTATGGTTGGTTTTAGCCACTACGTAACCAATCAATGACATCTTTTGCTCGAAAATGTGGACTTTTAAGGTAGTTTACTAATAATTTAATGGATTCGTTGGCACTGTCACCTAATGTAAAAATTGGCGGCTCTTGATAAGCTGGACCGGTATTCTGATTTTTACGAATTTGAGCTAGTCCGGCGGCTGCCAAAAGACCGTTACAAAGACAAACTCGACCGACAGTGGCAGCAATATCACCGCCTTTCTTATCGCTGATATACTGCTCAATCGGCTCAGCTGGACAGCGGAATGACACATTGCCCGAGTCATTGATATAGGCTTCGCTTAAAAATCTTTGGTCACAAATCCGCGGTCGCGCGTTATAAACGGCTTCTTCTGATAATGAGCCTCCGACTTGAGCGACTTTAAAGGGGTATCCAGTTGAAGACGCTTGGGCACTAGTGACAACATCAACGCTATCGTCCAAAGATAAATGGATAATTTCAGCTCTCGCCCAAGGCACAATGCCTGAATCTTGACAGACTGCAAAAATACTTCCTACTTGGATACCATTAGCGCCTTGTGCTTTAGCAGTTATTAAACCCTCGGGAGTTCCATAACCTCCAGCACACCAAAACGGTTTGTCGAGTTTAGCAAAATCCTCAAGGTCTACTTCGTCACGCGGTCCATATATCGGTTGTCCCTGATCGTCTAGCTCGAGCTTCCCACGTGGTGGAGCATTGTGACCACCGGCTGTTGGGCCTTCAATCACAAAGCCGTTAGGCGATGACTGCTGATCGCGTGATAGGAATTTGGCAAGTGATTTAGAAGCCACAATCGCCAAGAAAGCCGGCCTGGTTAGCTTACTAGCTGCCAGCTTAGGATATTCATTAGGGTCAAATTTAATATCGTAGTGCTGCTCAGCCCCGTTGACATTAAATTGAGTAGCGGTGGCTTTGGCTTGAGAAAGATTATCCAGAGCAACCGGTATATCACTAGGTATACCCGCACCCATCACGACACAGTCAACTCCAGCCAACATGGCCCCGAATAAGGCACTAGGCGTTGACAGCTCCAGCTTAGTAAGTAAATTAATACCGATTGGGCCCCTAGAATTTTCATGGCCAGTTATTCGCTGGGCATGTATCTGGGCTCGCCGGACTTCGGTATAAGCCCCCAGCAAGTTAAGTTCTACTGCCAGGCCATTGGAACGCAATCCAAAAACTGGCGTCCCTTTATAGGGTTGAGCCAACATGCGACCCCCCGGTAAATAGTAGCGGTCAACAATTTTATTAACTAAATCTTGATCGGGAAATTCAGCTAGAGCCTGTTTCATTGGTTCATCCATATCGCCGTCCTGTAACCGGCGGGCAAACACTTCGCTAATAACCGTTCCCGACACTACGCCCATAGCACCTTTGGCAGCGACTTCACCGGCTAGCTTCCAGCTGGAAATGGCAATACCCATGCCCCCCTGCAAGATATCTGGATAATTTCTAACTCGATCAGTTAAATTTTCAACTCCCATATACTTATTAAGTATATTATTATTTCATTTTTTAGAAATCCATTATCTAACTTCTTTAACATATTTAATTGATAAGATCGTGTATTAATGGTAGAATAATTTTTACTTTTAACGAGGTGCCCACATGATTGAAGTTAATATTTATCATCCAACTGAACTTAGCCGTGGTCAATGGGGCGGCTACCAGGCCCTGTATCGTGATGGGCTAAATGGGAACATGGATCGTTCATTAGAAGAAATTAATTATCTTATCGACTGGAACAATCCGATCAATTTTTATAATTCCCATATTGATCCCAATGCGGCTGTCAGCCAAATACCTGGTGATGGGCGCCGGCTATACGCTAACCAGGTATTTGACAGCCCTAAAGTAGCCGTTGCCATTGATGATGGTGAATTGGTCGGGGCGGCTTATAGCGTGTATAACGCATCTGGTGGTGGCTCACCAGAAGGTCCCCATAACAACTCCAAAGTTGCTAGAACTATTCGGGCACTTAAGCTGCTTAGCGTCGTTAAAAATCACTTAGTTATCAGGGAAGTTGTTACCAGGCCAGACTATCAGCATAAAGGCGTTGTCAAGCAAACAGTTGGAGCGCTACTGGCTGATGCCATCCCTTGGCAACCAGTTAATCTTTACGTTTGGCCGGAAGAAAAAAATATTGACTTGAACAAACTTGAAAAATTGCATTTTAAGGAAACCGGCCGAAGCTGGGAAACTCCGGTGCTAAGCTCAGACAGTAAAAAACTTAAAGTTGTCAGCTTGGAAGCCCCATCCGCCAAGCAAGTTTACGAGACTTTAACCGGCAATGAGCTGGAAGTTTCATGGCGCTCTTTGCAATTACAGATCCTTAACCAACAAAGTCAAATATTACACCGCAAATTATATGCGTACCAAGAAGCACAAGGCGCTATTTCGCCCGCTTCTGACGGTAATATCGCTCGGATTGAAGTTGCTAGATTAAAATCCAGAATTGCTTTTGTCGACGGCCGTTTAAACACTATGCGGATAAAATTAGTGTCGGCTTAAAAACTTTGCTCAGCTAAAATTAACTTCTTTACTTTTACTGTGGCTGAATATTGACAGCAAGCTAAAGCTAAATTTGTCGTCGATGGCGATTATGCTGATAGCGACGGCTGTTAATGAAAAAGCCAAGCCATCTAATACCATCATTGAATTGGTTATAGTTTCATAAGTTGCCCAAGCAGCAATTGACACGGCCAAGCTACCAGCCAGCAACCTGAACCAGATCTTTCGGGGCGGGCGGGTAATTATCTGAGTTATTAGAATGCCAGCAAGAATTTCCCTGATATATTGATAAGTTGAAGAGCCGGAAGCCAGCCAAAACATGGCTTGATTTGGATACTTGGTCGTCCCGGCAATTAAAAAGACTAAGCTGGCAAATGCTAAAAAGATAATTAGTCGGCCCATACAGCCTCCTCCCCATTACTGAACCCCTTAATATATAGAGAATAAGCAGATTATGCTGTTAGGGTTATTACACTAATATTTAATTTAACGTTTTATAAGCTGTGGGCGATCAGTTATAGGACATGAGATATCTTATAGCTTTATGTGCTAAATATTAGATAATAGTCTAACTGTGGAAAATAATGGCGATCATTCAAAACCCAGTCTGGCCGATATGCTTGACGAGTATCTTGCCAGCGATACAGCTGGTCAAAAAATTGAACAGGTCATTGAGGATTTTAGAGACTTCCTGCAAAATCAAGAACAAGCTAGGCATGTTGAGGGCACCCCAATCTCAGTAGTCGAGAATAATGAAGTCGACGAATGGGCGACGCTAAGAATTGAGCCGTTAGCCGACCGGGTAGCCCGTTTAAACCGAAAATTAACGAAAGAAGATGCTGAGTTTCTTAAGGCTGGCAACTTTGATGAACTATCCACCCTGAAATTGGCCCGCGATATCTATCACGAAACTTATAAAAACCCGGAATACCGGTTGGATTACTTGGCTTCGATTTATGCCGTTGTTAAACAGTATATGGCTGAGTTTAAAATTGATTATAGCCTTGCCACGGCGATAAAAAAGCGGCTGCAAGCTGGCTCACTAGCCGAAGGCGAAGCGCCGGTTTGGCGAGATTTAATTGCCGAGAAGTTCCCGGGTGATTCACTAACTGGCGACGAAACTGATTTGGTGATAAGCGAGGCCACTGGACGGTCTTTCCATTATGCCGAAACGATGCAATTATATAACCGGCTTAATTCCTACATCGTGGATCGGTTTCTGACTGCCGGAGAAAGTCTAAGCGATATTATGTCTCCAGAAAGTTGCACGTATATCGGCACATTGATCTGGCTAGTTTACGAGTCCGAGGAATACGATAACCCAAAGGACATAAAAGAAGTGACAGATTCAGCTCGGCAACTAGCAGCCCAAAGCGGGTTAGATTTAGCAGTCTGTAATGATCTAATTATTGAACTGTTCGGGGTAGAAAATTATAGATAAAATCAGAACGAGACGATTAATCTGGTCGATAAGTCGAATACATTAAATTAAAATACTTACTTTATATGGTATATTATGGCAATGTCTCAACATAGTAGATTGTTTCGTAAAAGTGACCGTTATCGTGAGAAAAGCGCTGTTCATGACAGCGAAGACCCACGTGGTATTTCAACACAGTTAAATATCCATGCCATTAATATAAAAACCGCCATCCGACAACTAGAAAACACTCGGCCGATTGGAGTTTTGTGGGCTGGAGAACTTGCTATCGAACAAGCTTATCGCGAAGCTGATCTAGAAACGGCATTTGATTATTTAGATTACGCTCAGTTTATGTTTAAAAAAGCCGACTATTCACAGAGTTTTTTGTTTTCCGGCCGGACTGACGTACTAAGAGCTAAAGCCCGGAAAAATATAGCAATCCTGCCTGCCCATAAATTAGCTTTGATGGGCAAGTTACCGCCAAAGGAAATGGCTGAGTCGATTTACCAGCAGACAACTTTGATTGGTCACGATTTAGTAAACGAATATCGAGCCGGTCTACCGGAAAATAATGGCGATACCCAACAAGAGTTCAGGGGTGAAATCAGTGAATTTGCCACTTGGCTGCTACTCCAAAGATTTGCCAATACACCGAACGGCATTGGCAGCGAATCTTGGTATGTTTTTCCAGCTAGATATCTAGAAGATCGACGCAACTTACATGGCGCTACCTTAAACAGAGGTTGGGATTTAAGCGTAATTGCTAATCGAGATGACAAGCTAATGCTTGACTACAAACTCCAAATAAGGTCAGCCTTATTTCAAGACGGCATTAAGCGCCCGAATGTAGACGGCATATCGATAGTTTATTTAAATCCTGATATAAAATTTGCTTCTGATAAAACCCATGTCGGCAGTACGGTTATTGAAGAGTGTTTTTTTGACCTATACAATTATGAACCCAATTCAAATTTTGATAATCATCTAAAACTGCGAACCGATATGTTGCTAGACGTCATGGACAGAACTGCTAATTCTGGAACATCTGAGCCATTAAAACTTAGCGTTTAGGTCGTAGCAATTTAACAATATTTGAATAAAAAAACTAGTTGAATGAAAAAGCCGTTTAGAAAGTAGGATGTAGTTAATGGAAATGAACCGGCTGGTTCAACATCACTAATCACTCAACTAGATTCTAACGGCTGGTCCCTCGGGGATCCTATGCTCACTATAAAGCAGGGCAATGGCCATCTTTTTCCCCAAGGGACAAGGGTTTAGTTATCAGGAAGGCTAGTACGGGTCATTAACCAGCGACTGTATTGCGGATATTGCTTTTCAATCCGACAATAAAGGCATAGGTTAATATCATCGCCAAAAAGTAGCTGGTCGAAGAATGGTTTCTTGCGCCTTGGATATATTCAAAAGTGGCGCTGATCGATCCAGCAAAAATCAGGATAGCGAAAATCACGTTGGCTGTCTCCTCCTAGCGGCTAGCGGTTTAACGCTAGAGCTATTTTCACTAGAATTCTGAAATACTCGGTCATGCTGGAGCTTTAACAGCTGAGCCAGTTGAGTGATACCCAAAACGAGCGCAGCGAAAAAAAGCAGCAACAGAAACGTCGCCCAGAACAGAGTGAAAGGCTTGAAATTATGATACAAATTCAGCCGTTCATAAATGTCTCTAATGGTAGCAGACATGAATATTCCAAGCCAGGCTGAGAACACCAGCATCAGAACGGAAAACACGAACGCCAAAGCTTCCTGCTTGTAGTGCTGAGCTTTAGTTGGAAAAGTTTTAGCTGACACAACATACCCCCTTGGGGAAACGTAGTTGATAACGATCCTTCTTCAACTCCGAAGAACTTTTGCAAGTTAACATAAACACCAGTTTCAGTCAATGAAATATATCAGTTGCGATAAAACTTAGACATTATCTACAGATGAAATTTAGAGATATTTATTTTAGAATTATTGTAGTTAGAAATGTAACTGCAAAAATAATTATTTGATTCCAAAATGCTACAGCTTGCATTTAATAAGCAGAATATGTCTAAATAATCAGATGACAGAGCAGTTTGAGAGTCAAGAATGGTTTAATCGCCGGAGTATAACGCTGGATTTATATGGCTTAAGTGATGAGGAGCGAGCTGAAGGATCAGTATTATTGGGTGGCAGCGGCGCGGAAATCGTATGGCTAGGTGATAACTTCAATTATAAAGATGTTACAAATGTTGTCTTTGAGTGGGGAGACCCCAAAGCCGAGCAAGTTTTCGCTACCATGCTGAAGCACAACAATCCACCAAACGAAATATTTCTACAATTTACGGCTTCAACCATAATTTATGATGATATTTGGAGTTTAGTAATTCAAGATAACGACTTTAATCCAAAGACCGCTTTCCATCGTCCAGAAAATTATTTTGTACTACCCACCGAAAAGGAAACTGGCAATGCGGTATTAAAGCATTTCTTAAGGCTGCCGACACCACGGCCAGAGCTAATTAGCAAAATTGGACCACGCTGGGTTGTGTTTGAGTTGGGCACCAACTTAAGAAATGAAGACATAGCCGACCAGTATGAGCCGGCTGAATCGATGGTTAGTCAGAAAGAATACAGTTCAGCCGAAGTAATTGATTTCCTAGAAAATATTATCAGCCAGCGGGATTTTGATAAACTCAATGACGATGATAATCGATCTTTTACTACCCATATCGCCCATTGGGTGCTTGAGACATTTGGCCATAAAAGAGGCAATAGTAATGAATATGTACTTTACCCTGACTCAGAAAATACAATACCTGGCAACCTACTGCCGATAAGAATACAACCTTTAATTACTCATGAATGGCGCGACGAGGTGTTTTTGAGTAATAAAAATACCGTGCAGCTCGAAACCAAACATGAATATATTGAAGATGATCCGGTTTTACCTGATTGGGATTATATTAAGACCCTGTCAACCTACAACGCTATGCTTGAGTATGTTAGAGACCATCCGGAAATTCTCTGCGGAGTTAAGTTAACCAAGACTCACGTTTTACCGCAAGTGCGCTTAAGATTTTCGCCGGATCCGTTTGTGTCTGATTGGGGACTTGAATACCTTATTAGTAAGTTAGGTATAGGCGTGGCGCCATTTGGTAAAGAAAGTAAAACCTGGAAGGCAACTAATTATGTTATAGAGCAGCATGATGATCTTTTGGACATGGCTAAAACTACCTGCGAGTTAGCCGTGCTAGCTGCTCGCTACGCTAAAAATTGGGGTAATGAACCATTCGCGGCTGAATCACTAGCTAAACTTATCCGCCGTTTAAGAGGCGAGGAATCAATTCCACTCTGTGCCGCTGAGCATCAAACTAAACCTGCTAATTCCATTTTAAATTTACTTATTGAACAAGCCTTAAATAGGGAATTTAAATAGATCATGATTAACCCGGCCGTCGAAGCTGCCAAGTTCAAAGCTTCTGCTCCAACACTTAGCAATGGTGAGATAGATGTCGAACAATTAGTTCTCGATCAAGGCTGGATCATCCGCCAAGAAAATTTAGGCGCCAACAAAGCCAAACGCTATTCAACGCTTTTACCGCTGCTGATTGGTGGATTTGTTATCCAAGTCGATAATCGGCCCACTCCTGCTGAAAAATGGGAAATTTTTGTTAAGCCAGAACCAGACAAATTGCAACGGGCAATTGTCAGATTTAGAATTGCCTACGAAATAGGCCAGACCCAGTTTTACGATATTAGGGAAGACCGGGTGCCAACTAAATCGAAACAATCCAGCCCCAAGCGCTCTAAAGAAGCCTCAAAATTATGCGATCAATTTGCGGCAGCTTTGTTAGTGTCGCCAGAGTCCGCTTACGATATATACATAAAAGGCCCGGCTGCCTTAATAGAAGCCGCTAATCATAAAGATATCCATACTTATGCCTGGTTATTATCGGCTGACCAATACATGCCGGTTAGGGCCCTCGCCGGTTGGGTGCGCCACGACGGCAATTATCTAATTAATAGATCCTCTTATTCAATTGGCGTCGACAGCGGTCCGATGCTTTGGTACACAGAACCAGGCATAGCCCAGGTTTTGGAAGCCAGTATTAAGTCCAGTTCTATTAACCCGAAAATAGAAAGGCATTTTTTAGCCTTCCCGGATTCTAAAGCTAATCTTGGAAACATAATCATCGAGTCACTTTAATTAACTTTTTAATCAGGTTTTATAATACTAATAACGTTGTAAGAAGTTAATAAGACATTGTAATCGCCAAATTTTGTGATTATAATGCAACTCATCATTGTAGAGATGTTTTCTCCAATGCGTAACTTGATAAGCAGATAAATATCAGATGAGTTACAAGTGCCCAACAATTTTTTTAGGTTTTTATATCTCATCTGATGAGTGAAAGTGTAATGATGTGCTCCTCGGCGCATTACTCAACACAACTCTTCTCAGGACTTCCTGTATAACAGGATTACTATTCTAAGCATCGTTTTTACGTCAGCCGAAAGGAGAAGTCTATCGACTTCAACCTCCTACCATGCAGTTTCAACAAATTGAACTGAAGGTGTGCGACACGATTTTGTTGTTAAGTTAAGTAAAAAGTCCCCCACCAACCAAGAATTTCCAATCAGGTGTGTTTATCCTCCCCTTAACCCCTGTGCGGAATTAGCTCTTCGTAAACGCATGTTGATCTGACCCTCAGCTTGTTCTACGAAGATGTAGTACCCCGTGGATAGATAAGCAGAAGAACTGTGACGAGAGTGTTGCCACCCGAAAAGATTGGTCCGTAGCGGGTCGTTGGTCGGTTGTAATGACCATCTCCGATCTACTCGGCAATCCCTCCAACCCAACTCTCACTTTTCTCTCTGCTTATCTTTCCACTACTTGAATGTGCATTCAGGCTGATGAGTCCGAAAGGACGAAAGTGGAAAAGTCTAATTATTAAGATCTTATTTTTTGGTTGACTTATTACAGTTCTTATGTTAATATTACTACAATCGTTGAGAATCTTTTTTCTCCGAGGTACGTTTAGATAACTGTTTAGGCGAAGTAAGTATAGGTTAATCTGTTTTTACTCTGCCTAAACAGAATTTAAGTGTTGGTAATCCAACTAAGAGCAATCTGCGACAGCCGATTAGTTTATAAGCAATCCTAAATGGAAGTATCGGGGTGTAACATTCCCACCAATAGGACCGACCCAGCTACCTAGTTTCCAGAAGCCGGGAAGGTTAATTTATTGTTAAATTGTAATCTCATCAAACTATCTAAAAACGGTTGTTATTATCAAAATTTAGCAACTAAAAAGTCTGGATTTTTCAGAGTTTAATATTGTTTCGCTGTTGTTCGAGAAGTTTCTGCATTTAATGCAGTGCTATCAACAAAACCAACACTCAATCGGTAAGCGTCGCTGGTATCGGCCCCTACACTGTTAGAGATAGTAATATCTCAAACAGAATTGGCTTACGCTTCTTGGATGCATGTTGGGTATTTATGCAACTTTTACAAAGATCTCTTTCCCTAAAATTTTATTTGTAAAAAGGAGTTATATTGCGCACAGTATATGTAATATTACCCATCGAACATGCCAATGAGCATGAAGCCCAAGAACTTGAGAACCATCTCAGGTTGATGCTGCATCAACGCGGCATTGAGGGTTCTGCCAAGTGTTACTGGGAAGATACGGCATTTGCCACCGAATACGGCGTCCGTTTATACATCGATGACTTAATTGGTCCTAGTCTCCAATTTTTATTGGATGAGATCAAGAAGGTCGAATCGGAGCTGCACGGGCCAATTCGGGTGCAGGTACGCGACTAACATCACGGGTGGTCCGTATTTAGTAAGCTTTTATGCTTACAAAAATACGTTCCACCCTGCAATTTCTCAAATGCATTAGCTTGCTCACAATTCCAAAAAATTAAATTATACAACTATTAGAATTACTTAACGTAATAATAACGGAGTTAAATTGAAGCCATTAGCAGAAATATTTACTAAATTAGAAACTACCAAATCCGAGTCGGAGATCAGAGTTAAGCTGGAAACAGCTGATACCGAAGCTCAGCTAGAACAACTTCGATTAGATGTTCGCAGTGAGCTAGAAACAACTGGCAGTAATCTTCATGACGGACTAGTGGTTTTATATGGCAGAGAGCTACTTTATAATCAAAAAATAGCCGCCAATTATGAACGTATTTCTTCTGAATTAGCTGGCAATATAGGTCAACCGGTATTAGTAGTACATCGATGGATTGATAATTCTAACATTAGTTCTGCCAGGGATGCATTTTCTCGAAGCGACAATTTTTCAGTATGCCTAGGGATAGTTAGAGGCCAGGAACTACTTTTTGATTATGCTCAACATACTTGCTCATTACCTACAAAAAGGTACGGCTTAATCGAGCACGCTTATTATGATAAAGACCCATTGATCCAACTAAGTGGGCTAATGGTCGCAAACAGGGAAGATCAGTCCCGACATATTGATTTAGGGCGGGATTTGGATAGAGATATTGGTCCGGATAGAACCATCTACCAGAGTCCGGAATTAACTGCTTTAACGATTGCAATTGGCCGTGAAGGAATCGCAAGTTATCTGGCAGCCGCTGGCAACGATGTAAGAGTATCTGAAGAATTAAAAGATGCTAGGTCAATCTGTAAAAAATTAAAAATAAAGCCTATTAAGCCAGTTACTGAATTGCAAAAGAAGTGGGTTGAGGATTAGCAATAATTAAACAAGACATCCGATAATATACAATATATTGACTATATTTCTCTCTTATGTTAGTGTTTTATCTGCTTCGTTGAGTTTTTAAATATTCTCCGAGGTTCTTTAAAAAGCTCCTGGAAAACTTATATTCTCCCCACTGTTGAGGGGCTATAGGTATAATTTTTTATATTTATAGCTCCTCAACAGAGGAAACATAAAGTTCCATCGACAATCGAATGGAGACTGCATGGCTGAAGTTAAGCGTGGTAAGGTTGAGTGGTTTGACAAGCGACGTAACCGTCGGTTTGGCAAATTGCGTGAAATAGACGCAAATGGCTCACCCTTCGGCAGCGATTTGTACTACTTCTGCTTCAAAAATCTCTGTTGCATCGAACGTGACGGTGAATCATTAAGATTCATCCCACCAGTACTAAAAGACCTCCAGGAACGAGCAGTATTGCCCAAGCGAGGCGATATCATTTTGTTCGTTCCTGATCAACGTGGTCATGGTCATCGGGCCAGACCCTGGGGTTTTGAAAATTCGGTGTCCAGACACCTTCACCCATCGGTAAGTGTGTTTTGATCCGTCTTGACGGTAAATCCAACAAAGTGCCATCGCGGCGCGGCTTCCGGCATAAAGTCTTGTCAACGAAAAAGCGCCAACTCTCTCCCAATGTAAGACGTCACTTACCCCCAAGTGCCAACCAAAACCATGCGAGAGAGGATCGTCGATAATCCTAGCGGATTAGATTTCGGGTTACTTCCCGTTGTCCGCTTAGGAGAATATAAGGTGTCTAGTAGTGGTGCACAGCTGTGACGGGATGTGTTATACGGTGATCTGACTATGGCCCCGAGCCTTGTCGCGTCATTGTTTCCGCTACTAGCCAATCCGGGAGCTCCAAGAGGGGATGATGATTGAGAAGAATCGATGCTTGAGCGCTGTTATGCTCTCATCACCTCTTTTCTCATTTTTCCCCTCTTGGTAGTTCCCCAAAGCTATAAATAATATTTTATGGTTTTGGGGAATTTTTTTATAACTTATCAAGTATCGAGTTAAGTTTAATTATTTTGGAAAGTCGGGGGATTGCTACTTGGCTTAGAGGAATCGGCAGGGTCGTTGTTTGGGTTTTGAGGAACTGCTGACGGAATATCGGCGACTTGATTTGGCTGGGTATAGTTTGGTGTGGTTAATGGCGTAAAATTACCAGTTACTATTGGATTTAACTGAGCATTGGGAACGGCGCTGGTTTGATAAGGCGCAGAAGGATTATTAGCTGGCGGTGATAGCGGTAAATTTGGGGAATTGGCGGGCGGCGAATAAGTTGGACTATCCGGATTATTGTACTGGGCTTTGCCAAAGGCTAGGATCGGCCAACCGACAAAAGGAAACCACCACATCCAAAATAGCCAAAACCAAAAACCCTTTCCAAAGCACCCTCTCAACCTATATAACGCCATGATATAAACTACATACGCCACTAGGTTGACAAACGGAATTAACTGCAGGATTGCCCACCATCCCTTATAGCCGCTAATTTCATATATAACCCAGGTGCTATAGACCGGAATTAAAGCTATCCAGCCATGCCGGCCGGCTTTTTCGAGCACTTTCCAGTAAACTACAATAAATAGAGCCCATACTATGACGCCAAAAAATAATAAGATCGCAAGGTTCTTAGCGGAAAATTTAGGATTGGATTTAGCGGCTGTGGGGGTAAGACTAAATGTATTCCCAGTTGAATTAGTGGATGCAGTCGGCGTGGAAGTAGAGTTAGAGGGAGAGGAGGTAGTGGGTGCTGTTGTTGTAGGAGTAGCTGTGGGAGTAGTAGTTGTAGTAGGCGGTGAAGAGTTGGAACTAGCTACAGCAGTATAAGCCGGGCAAGTGGCTTGACCAATTAACGGCACTGAGGAGCTGGTACCATTATATAGATTATAGGTTTGAGCGGTGGCTTGAGCCGAAAATTGCTCGTCTACTGCCAGCGTTGAATCAATTATATCTTTAGATGGGAAAGTGGAGTTGATATCAGCGACATAGGTAGCACCTCGGTACATATAAACAGTCGGTACGATATTGGAATATTGGCCGGTTATGTTCCAAACTTTACCGCTATCTGACGCACTGCAAGCTAAATTGCCCGATGCACCTTCAATAATTAAATAGCTGTCATTGCCTCCGCTATTGCAATTTTTGGCAGTAGCGTAAACCTGAAGATATTTAGAAACTGTCCAAGTATTGCCCGATCCTTGTCCGGCTGGTATATCCATGTTGTAGTTGGTCTGTCCGGGTCCAGTTACAGTAACCGAAAGTTCTTCACTGGAATTGTTGGTTACTTGAAGTGTTACGCTATCGCCGTTATTTATGCCATCATAAGATGTCTCCGAACCGTTTACTGCTCCTAGACAGGTTGAGCTAGTCCAGGTTTCATTTGCAGTTATATTTATGCTCGCAGCATGTGCGCGATGCGGCGAAATAGCACACATTAATAAAATAGCGGCAAAAAGTACTCCGCCGGCTAAGTTTTTTTTAAGTTTCATATATTTAATTTTTATTAAGTTGGTTTGTTATTAATAAGCTTTCGCCTCTAATATTATGTGGGAATTTAGGATATGTCAATTAAGCTAATGGCTTTAGGTAGTATTTAAAATTAATTTAATAACTTCTTTTATCAAAGACTAGATTTATAGGCCGAGATAAAAGAGCCGCTACATTTATAAGGGTTAGTGTTTTGAGTAAGTGAATATAGGGCAATATTTACAGCATTATTTACCGATTGCTTATTATTAAAGTCACAGCTAAGTGCTTTATTATCCCAAGCCGGTATGGAGTTCTCGGTATAATATAAGCTCATATTGCAGCCACCCGATTGGGGCCCAACGATGCTGTAATGAACGGTCGTGCCGCCACCTTTAGGAGCAATCGTTTCAGTTGCCGCGGAACAGCTAGTAAATTTTTGTGTAAAGCAATTTCTAGAGCCACAGTTTACGGTGATTGTCTCTTCGCTAGCTGGAGTATGAGTGGCTGAATTGGCTTGCGAAACTACTAAGTTATAAGTTAAGGTTTTAGTCTCTAAGAAATAAACCAAATAGACTGCTGCCGCAATAATAAACACCAGCAAGAATGCTGCCATCGGCAGTGATAACTTTAGATTTCTTGGTGGCGTTGAATTTTCAGGTATAGGTTGGTCAACTATCGGTGGAGGTAATGTTGCTTCAGGCGTTGGCGACAGCGCCGCATTATATGGGTTAAGTAAAGGATCAATCATTGGCTGATTGGGAGGCGTGGAGTTATCTAGTGTGGGGCCTTGGGGCAGCTGATTATCATTATCCATATAAAAAAGTATCGCATGAGAATCAGTTATATACAATAATGCTGATATTTTTTCCAGATTAGGTTATGGGTTATAAAACTTATGCTTATCTAAAATTAAGCAATCGTAATTTAAAGTTAAAATCGGATATATAATATTAATATGGATTTGAAATTATTAATTAGAAAGTGTTTATCTCAAGCCAGCGAAGTTATTGCCCAAGTCCAACCCACACAATATCATGATCCAACTCCGGATACCGAATGGGACGTTCATCAATTAATCCAACACATTTTATATGAATTGTCCTGGGCATCAGACATTTTGGAAGGCAAAACCATATCGGAAGTAGGGAATAAATATGACAAAGATTTAATTGGCAATGACTTACAAAATAACTGGTCTACCGCAGCTAAACATGCTCTGGCATCATTAAAAAAGGTTACCTATGACGACATTGTTTATTTGTCGTTTGGTGAATTTATGGCTAGCTACTATATCCCGCAAATTGCCAATGACCTACTGATTCACTCCTGGGACTTAGGCCAGGCAATTAAATATCCAGTACAATTTGACAATAAAGTCGCCAACTTTTTATATGAAGCAGCGCTGCCGCAAAAACAATCCCTAGCCGCTACAGGATTATTCGCTGCCGCTGTTGAGGTGCCAGACACTGCCAACAGCCAGACAAAGTTACTAGCTTTATTCGGTCGAAAAAGCTAATTCTCCTTTATAAGACATACGGAATAATAGCTTTGACTCGTTTTCGATATGCTTTATATTCTTTGGGGAAATGATCTGTCATCATTTTCTCTTCAGATTTAATCTTTAGCCAAAATACCATACAAGCTAAAACTAAAATAATAAATCCGAATGTCAGCCGTATATTTATCGTTGTGCCAATTATCATTAGCAACATACCGCAGTAGATGGGATGGCGGACATAGGCATAAACTCCATTTTGGATTAACTCATGACTTTGCTTAAAAGTGGCATGGGGGCTCCAATTGCGACCAAGCGCTAACCGGCCAGCTACCGCTATTGCTAAACCAGATACCGTTAAAATAACAGCTAGCAAATCCAAAATTAGCGACGGTTGCCACAAAACTTGGCGCCAAAATGACGAATTGAATGGTCGGAATACGATCACTAGCAAAATAAGCAAAGTAAAAATTAGTCTTAGCATTGTATTGCCGTGATCTTCAATGTCACGTTTTACATCAAATGCTTTGACAACCCAATATAATACAAACACAATCCAGCAGCTGATTATTATGGTATTTGTTATAAATATCATTATGCCTAAGTTTATCACTCAAATGATGGCAGTTTGGTGACTTTTAAAATTTTACTTAACAAATTTCGGCACTGGCTTCTAGTCGCACAGCTAGGTCGGGATTACGAAAATCGCGATGGGTTTCATCGCGCCAAGTCAATATTCTAATTTCAGGGTCGTCGGGATATCTGTCTTGTAATATTTTGCTGTAGACTAGCCATGCGTTTTTGTTCATTCCAAAATTATAACTTCTGGATCGCAGGGGGACTACGCCCTTAACAACTAATTTCATGTAATCGAGAACCGTGTTTAAATCAAGTAAGCTTTCCGGTAGACGCGGCAAAGGGATGTCGGCTCTCGGTCTCAGGACATCAGAGATTTTCTTTCCCGAGCCCCAAATGCCAATAAGAGTTATTTCTTCAAAGTTAAGACTTTTGGCAACTTCTCTAAAATTCAAATAACCGATAACGTTACAGATTTGTTCTTCACTATATTCCTGCCCGTAGCTTGGCGCATCAATCGTAGCGGGAAACTTTTCCATATGCTACTAGTTTATAGCATTATAGAACTTATACTAACCCAATAACCATAATGCTAGCTTTTTGCGGCCTTTATTTAACAGCGGTACCCGGTCTAAGGGGCGACTTAATACCAATATGCCAGCAATAGCGTTAGAACCAACTTGTTTAGTCACAAATGCGTAATGCTCTTTAGATTGTTGGTTTTCTTTATCGGCTTTAAGAGCTCGCCATAAGCCGCGGATGGCACTAGTTGCGGCCAACGAATTTTTGCCAAATATAGCCTCATGGGTAGCCCGGTGGCGACTTAGCATAGTGCCATATTTATCCCATCGCCTACCGATCAGGTGCTGTTCAATTAAAATTTCTTCACCGTTATCAAAAGATTCACTAGCTCGCTGCGCTAAATTAACATCATATTGTTCAATCCCGGCAAATGTATTATTAATTAGCCTTAAAGAAAGTGAACGTCCTTCTAGTAAATGGGTAGCTATTTTTTCGCGTTTACCTTGCCAATCATTAGGCAGGGCATGGTAAGATTCATTAAACCAGTCGACCACTTCTGATGCCGGATGACCAGCTTGCTCTCCCCGAAAACCGGCTTTAGCAGCGGCCTCAGCCATTGCTGTAGGATCAGCATCCTTTACTTGTGGGTCTTGGGCGGCTACATAAGCCTGCACAGCATAGGCATAGCCGGCTTCCGGGTCAGTCGTTATATTAGATTGGCTGAGTCGAAGCAGTTCACGAACAGGGTTAGAATTATATTTATCGAATTCCATAAGTGTTATTATAACACTTTACATAATAATTATCCAGTTATAGTAAGGGCATATTTACTAACCACGCCAGTACAGCGCATACTGGCAGGGTGTTAAGTTTATATATAGCTCTAGTTTTATTGGGTTTGGCTTCAATTGACCCGGTTGGCATTGCTATTATGCCGTTATTGTTAATCCAACCAAAACCCTACCGCCGTAGTTTTATATTTTTAGGCGGTAGTTTTGCATCTCTACTGTTAATGGGATTACTTTTTGCTAAGGGATTTGGAGCGATTATTGTTCATTACGAAAGTACGCACTCTAGATTGGTGCCGGATTTAGAAATTATTGCCGGTATATTATTAATTGCCATCGCCGTGTTTGTTTACCGGCAATTACGACGCGGCAAAAAGAGCTTCCAACCATCGCCGTTTATTGCCCAACAGTTAAAACTTAACAATTGGCAATTATTTTTTATCGGCGCTGGTATTGTGGCTATTCAATCGATAGCAGATGTGGTATTTGCCGTTGCCATGATTAGAATCGGCAAACTTAATCTTCACTTTGTATCTTTAACCGGTGCTGTTTTGGCTTATGCCGTAGCGGCACTGGTGTTACAGTTATCAGTTGTGATTTTATTTAAATATACTCCAACAACCCAACGCGAAAAATTTCTAGCCATGGTGCAGCTTTGGTTAAGGAAATACGTCAATCAGTTAATAATGGCAGTTAGTTTAATCATCGGCTGTACGCTATTAATAATTGCCGCTTAAATTGCTATCATTAGCATCCGCAAATAGGCTTGTATGGTAAATATCCCAAATCGTTAAATCAATTTGAGCGGTTAAATCAATAATTTCTTCATCCGTTAACCGTTCATAGGTTTGAATATCAAAGACACTTTCTTCAGTAACTACTATTTCTCGGATATATTTCCCAGTGTGTTCGTCAAAAAAATTAACACCATTTATCACTTGATTTTTATATATACAACTGCGAAGCTCAACCGCAACTGAATGATTAGTCCGGTAGAATCGTCCGCCGATAGTCACAAAAGCTAAATCATAAAAATCTTCAGCCTGCTGAATCACAGTTAGATTTTTACCTTCAGGATCATCATCATGAACTCTTATTAGACTAATAATTATACTGGTAGAGTCAAATAATACAATTACACCTGTCTTACTTAGAATTGTTTTTAATTGACTTTAATGATATAATATATTTTATGTTTGTAGAATCTCGAACTGAACCAGAACCAATTTGTTTACGGGTTATCGTAGATAGTACAGAATGTCTTGGAGAAGATGATGAAGTTGATATTGATGTTTTTGACCACAAGGAAAGAGCTAACGCTGGGAATTACTTAACCCGCGGGGATAGACCTCAAAGATTGAAACTTAAATGTCAGATTGAGGGTTGTGACGCTGAATGCACGGCAATTCATTTTGGCGATGGTACCATATTATACGAGGATAATGATGAATACATGACGCCCGAACCAGTACCAGAAGAGATTTGCTTTAAATTACAACAAAATAAATTAACTGTTAAGCATCTTGGTAAATTTGGTTTAGTGCGATATCAAAAATAAAAATCAATCCATCCAAAGAGAAAACGTGCTGCCGAGGTGGCAAGAGGATTGAACCGACTGGTCCAAAACATCTCTTGCCACCGCCTCTTGGCGATCTAATTAGCGAGCCAGTTCGAGGTGGGATTCAATATCCAGGTCATCGTAATAGCTGCAAACGGCAGCAAATACCAGGTCACGGACCCGCTGTGGGGTAATAGAGGAATTGTGGTAAATGACTATTCGCCGCGTAGCAACTTCAACGAACGCTATATCCCGATGTGTTGGATTCTCGCTGGGATATAGATTGTTCAGGATGGCCACTAATAAAGGGGATTCGGTGACGCTGGGGGCAAATTTGTCTCTATTGGCAACGATCAAGATGTCGTCGCGGTTTTGCAGAACAATGTTGAAAGTAACTTCAACGGCGCTATCAGAGGGCTTGGTAAAAGTAACTTTTAGCAATTCCGTCACCAGCCTTTCTGCTCGTGGATGGATTGACAAGGTTCCTCTCAGTCTAAACTAAAAGACAATAAACTATATCATATATTATTAACGGTATCAACTGGGCGTTTTAGGGTATACCTACCATGTTGGTACAAGAATTAATGTTTTCTCACAATATAACTTCGGTGATTCAAACAACTCTGGCGTTGAAAATCTGAAGCAGAATTCTCTCACGTAATCCGGGAACTTGGATGGTGTTGTATGGTGATACATTCTTCTAATAAAGGTTCTTAGGTTACCAAAAGTACCTTCTATCTCACTAGTATGAGTGAACTCGAACTTTTTGTGAATATCTGCCGTATGCTCAACCGGCCAATACTGTTCCGAGCGTTGGTATATAGATGCTCCGTCAGTCCATAGTTTGGCTCCTGGTTGGACTTTCTGGAATAGGAAGCTATTAGCCTGCAACCTGCCGGCACTAGACTGGTATATAAGTTCATAAGCTAGCTTTCTGCTGCCGATCTGCTTGCCCATCAGCAAGCACCAGTTCTTAAAGTAAACCTCGTCTAGCTGCACTATGTTCTCCAGGACATGGTATTCTTCGGGTAAGTGGTTCCTAAATTGGTCGTACCAATGACGGACGGCTTTCTCGCTTAGATGAGTTAAGTCCATAGTCTGCTTGACTGGTATAGCTTTAGTCCAGCACCACAGCAGCATCCACCACTGAGTCAATGGCAGCTTTAGATTACTTAGCCAGGTATGGCTGGTAACACTGAACTTAACCCGGCAACGCCGGCATCTGTACCTATGTTCATACTTTATTGGGTTGGTTTTACCACACTCCGGACAATAAGGATACTTACCGCCAAAGATGGCCTCCTTCAGATACTTGCGTATCTGGGTTTCACTTGGTATTTGCTTTAGTGTGTACATGTCCATAATTGTCCTCCTGACTATGTATCTGTACCAACAGGGTGTGATTACCCCGTTTTATGTAGTATTTTTCAGTTAACCTAAAGGAGTATATTGTTATACTATGGCGATGAAAAAATACATTATTGGAATAGCGGTAGCAGCCATATTTGTGGCGTACAGCGCCGCACTTCGCCACCAGCACTCCGGACCAGTAATTGCGCCGGCCTCGCTTAACCAAAATAATTCAAATTCTTCAGCCGCGGCACCATCGACTTCAAACTCTAATTCCACTACCGTTTCCTATAAAGACGGCACCTATAACGGAAGCGTTGCTGATGCCTATTATGGAAGCGTACAGGTCTCGGCAACTATTCAAAACGGGCTAATTTCGGATGTCAATTTCCTGCAATCGCCGAATGATAATCCTAATTCAATTTACGTTAACCAGCAGGCCATGCCGTATTTAAAGCAGGAAGCCATTAAAGCCCAAAGTGCCAATGTTAATATCATTACCGGTGCAACTCTAACAAGCCAAGCATTTATCCAGTCCTTGACGAGCGCACTTAGCCAAGCTTTGAAAAGTTAATGAAACAAACTGAGATCATCATGGGCATGCCGATTACGGTCGAGATAGTAAATAGTGCCGACAACAAGCATTTTAAAACTATTTTCGATTATTTCAGGGCAGTCGATGCCCGTTATAGCACTTATAAAGTAGACAGCGAGATATCGCAAATCAACCGCGGCTTGCCCAAATCTAAATGGAGCACTGAAATGAAGACAGTACTTAATTTATGCGATAAAACTAAAGCTGCAACTATGGGTTATTTTGATATTACTCACAACGGTAAGTTGGATCCTTCAGGATTGGTTAAGGGTTGGGCCATCGCCAAGGCCGCCGATAAGCTACGAAAATTAGAAATTAATAATTTTTATATTGAAGCCGGTGGCGACATTCAAGTTAACGGCAATGGACCTGAGCGAAAGCAATGGCTAATTGGTATTAGAAACCCCTTTAACATGGATGAGATCATAAAAACCGTGGCGCTGGCAACTGAAGGCATAGCTACATCAGGAACTTATATACGCGGTCAACATATTTATGATCCGTACAATCCAGAAAAGGCAATTGATGAAGTTAAAAGCTTAACTGTCGTTGGCCCGAATATTTATGAAGCTGACCGTTTTGCAACGGCAGCTTTTGCCATGGGCGAACAAGGCATAAGTTTTATCGAATCGGTCCCAGGGCTGGAAGGCTACATGGTAACCAGACGTAAAATTGCAACTTATACCAGCGGTTTTGAAAGGTTTATAGCCAATGCTTAATCTCATCGACAAATTACTCAATCATATAACCATGTATAAGCTGCTGCTATATTATTTAATTGCCTTAATTATGGCGGCAATAATGCTAAGTTTATTTGGGGTATTGCATTACAGCGCAATGGCTATTGTTGTCTCGACCGTAGTTTTAGTAGTGACCTGCTGGCTGGTTAATCAGATCTTTGCAGTGACATTTGAAGCGCCGACTAATGTCGAATCCGTATATATAACAGCATTGATTTTAGCTTTGATAATTTCACCTTTAACTAGCTATTCGGTTATTAATATCTCTTTCCTGATTGCAGCTGGTAGTCTGGCTATGGCTTCCAAATACCTCCTGACAATCAATAAGAAACACTTATTCAATCCAGCAGCGGTAGCCGTAGCCTTAACGGCACTGGGTCCGCACCAAAGTGCTAACTGGTGGGTAGGTACGACTGCCTTGCTGCCTTATGTCTTAATCGGCGGCCTGCTACTGGCGCGAAAAATCCGGCGTGAACAGATGGTGTTTACATTTTTTCTGTCCGTGTTAGCTGCCACAACCTTGTACAGCTTAATTGATAAACTTAACGTAGCTTCGTCTATAAACAAGACGCTGCTGACCTCGGCTATGTTCTTCTTGGGTTTTGTCATGTTGACCGAGCCTTTAACAACACCACCTACTGCTAGAAAACAAACATGGTATGCCATTTTAACGGGCTTTTTATTCCCACCCCAATTCCATATTTTCAGTTTGTATTCAACGCCAGAGTTGGCTTTAATAGCCAGTAATGCCTTTGCCTATGTGCTTAGTCCAAAAACTAAGTTATTCCCAGTAATCAAGCAGAAATTGCGTATTACTCCTGATACGGTAGATTTTATATTTAATCCGGGACGACGTTTGGCTTATCAACCAGGCCAATATATGGAATGGACACTACCGCATGAAGATATCGATAACCGAGGCAATCGGCGCTATTTTACTTTAGCCTCATCGCCAACTGAGGAAGATATTCGGATTGGCATAAAATTTTACGAGCGCAGCAGCAGCTACAAAGATGCCATGCTGGATTTAGTGCCGGACACTCCGATAGTCGCCAGCCAACTGGCCGGTGATTTTGTGCTACCAAAAGATTCAGTTCAAAAATTAGTTTTTATAGCCGGCGGTATTGGCATAACTCCCTTTAGAAGCATGGTTAAATATTTACTCGATACTAAACAGTCACGCTCTATAACACTGCTTTATTCTGCCCGAACGCAAAAGGACTTTGCCTATAAAGATATCTTCGAGCAAGCCAGAATAGTCATGGGGCTAAATGTCATCTATGCCGTTACCGATGAGAATATTACCAATCATGACAAATCAACTCATTTGGGCCGAATTAATGCCAATTTGATTAAACGAGCTGTGCCTGATTATAAAAACAGCCTATTTTACATATCCGGCACTTCAGCCATGGTAAAAGCAATGCGTTCTATATTAACTAAAATCGGCGTACCAGGCCGGCAAATTAAAGTCGATTACTTCTCTGGTTACTCATAAATTTAACATAATATTGCTTTATAACGCGAAGTATGACGCTATTATTAAGTGTGTTTAATTTAACTACACTATGGACTTTTCTTGACTATATAGACTAAAATAAATACCATAATGAATAATGATGGATTATCACCGAAGTTAGTGATAGTCGAAGACAATGTCAGTCTGGCAGATATTTATAAAACCAGACTGGAACTCAGTGGATATACTTGCTTGGTGGCCTATGACGGCGTGGCAGCCCTATCTTTAATCGAAAAAGAATTACCTGAACTAGTCTTACTAGATTTGATGGTCCCAAAGATAGCTGGTGATCAAATATTGAAAAGTATCCGTACTAGCAACTGGGGTAAGAAAATAAAAGTATTGATTATTTCAAATTTGAATGAAGCTGATGCACCGGCCGGCCTGCGCGAAATGGGTATTGAAGGTTATGTTGTTAAAGCCAATATCTCCAACGATCAACTTGAACAGTTAGTTAACGGCATCGTCCGCCCAAAACCACAGTCTTAAATTTATAATAGATACTTAAGCTAATTTAAAGCGTATCCATAGTAAATTATTGGCAGGGCAGGTTGGCTAATTGTTTGGTCATTGCCAATCGGTATCGTTCATCAATTTCAGACATAATTACAATCATAGTCTTTAACAGTTAGACCGTTTAGCCAATAGACTTGCATTTTTGGCTAACAAAACGACTGCGTTTGAGCATATAATATGACTTAAAGGCTAGGAGGATAACAAAATGGACTTAAAGCTTAGTAGCACGATTACTCTAAATAATAATGCCAAAATGCCGCGGTTTGGGTTTGGGGTATATAAGATTCCGAAAGGTAAGCCAACATTTGATGCTGTAACCTGGGCACTTAAGGCTGGATACCGACATATCGATACTGCCAAGTTCTATCAAAATGAAACGTCAGTCGGCCGGGCTATTTATTCCAGTGGCATTGCTAGAGACAAAATCTGGGTAACGACTAAACTTTGGCCGATAGATTTTGTTAATGTCCAAAAGGCTTTTGAAACCAGTTTGGAAAAATTAGGGTTGGATTACATTGACCTCTATTTAGTCCATTGGCCGATCCCCGGGGCAACTAAAAAAATTTGGCGGCAAATGGAAGCAGTTTATCTAACTGGTAAGGTCAAAGCCATTGGTGTAAGTAACTATAATGAGGCAACTCTTCAAGCCACACTCGATTTGGCCCGGATTGCCCCGAGTGTCAATCAGATGAAATGCTCAGTCTTTGGTTACGACAAACCGGTATACGATTTATGCCAACAAAATAATATCGTTTTTGAAGCCTATAGTCCGCTGACTCATGGTAAACAGCTAACAGATAAGTTTGTCGCCGAGATGGCTGAGAGTTATGGCAAAACAGCTCCGCAGATAATGCTGCGCTGGGCGCTCCAAAAAGATATGGTGGTTATACCAAAGTCCGCTCAAGAAGACCATATTATCGCTAATGCTGATGTTTTTGATTTCGAGATTAGTCCGGCCGATATGCGCAAGCTCGATAAATTATCAGATAAAAAAGAACATCGCCTAAGTTTTAAAAACCGGCCAAGATTTAAAAAATAAGGAGGGTTAAGATGCATAAAAAAATAACTGAATACAAAATCATTAGTAGCCACGCCGAGCAAGTTGGTAAAATTCAGCATATGGATAAACTAATTAACGAACATCTAGCCGAAGGCTGGCAACCAAAAGGCAATCTAATGGTTGATGCCGAAGGGACTTTATTTCAGGTTGTTGTTAAATACGAAGCAGTTTAGTGATTACTGGATAATTTTGACTGGGGACGGTGCAGCAACACTAACTGACGAAGGGTAGGTAACGTT
>CAVVLM010000005.1:0-314794 GCA_963749175.1 uncultured Candidatus Saccharibacteria bacterium | reverse complement strand
CAGTCGTTATTATGGCATCTGCCGGCGTCTAACACTCGACTGTAGGCAAAATAAGATGCTCCGTGAAGATTATGTGGAGGGAATGGTCATGACGGAGCTAAAGAACCTGATTAGCCCTTCTACGGCCGTTATTGATTGGGTTGTGGCATCTATGCGTGAGCAGCACAAAGACAGCATTAAGCAGCGCGAACAAATGGCTCGGTCTATTGAAGCTCAAATTAAGCGTGTTAGCTACCATGGATGATAACTTGTATGAAGACAAGATATCTGGAGAGATAACTAAAGAAAGGTATGGGGTAAGACATGAACAGCTCTTAAATGAGAAAGCAGAATACCAAGCACAGCTCGCTAAGCTAGATACGCTTATGGGCAGTCGACTAGAGCAACGACTTGGGATTCTGGAGTTAACGCAAAAAGCGGCAGAAATATATGCCAGCAAGCCGCCGGAGCAAAAACGCCTGATAATTTCCAAACTTTTCACTAACATGACCTTAAAGGGCGGTAAGTTATCTGTTAAATATACAAAATTTGTCTTAGCGATTGCCCAAAGAATTCAAAAAACACGTAATTTAATGGAGGGATAAAAATGACATTCCAAACTTTGCAAAAGGATAAAAATAACAGATACGAAAAATCTAAATAAAGGCTTAAAAAAGGCTTTGCGTTCTATTTGGCTCCGGGGACTGGATTCGAACCAGCGACCTAGTGCTTACACCTTACCCACTATTTTTATAATGGAGTGGACTATATCATCAACCTTTATAGGTTGAAGGGCGCTATTTAGAAGATTATTGCTTAGGACTCACCTCTTAGTCTCTGAACCTTCCAAGCGTTTTTAACCTATTGCTTGGCTTGGCTGCGAATTACCATATTATATTAACTTAGGCTTCTCGCAATTCACCCTTTTCTCACCGTTTAATTACTTAAACGGGCTGCACTTTATATATCTTAATTTGGCTTTGTACAGGCACCCGCTACTACCGCTGAGCTACCCCGGATTATTAAAGAACAGACTGAATTATATCTGATAAATATATAACCTGCAATTTATCTTTGGTTTAGCTAACCTATACGATCAATTCTTCGCTTTTCTTCCCTGGCTTTAATAGTCTGTCGTTTATCATATTTCTTTTTACCACGCCCAAGTGCAATTCTCAGTTTGATATATTGCCCCGAAGTTAAAAATTCCAATGGAACAATACTATAATTCTTTTGATTGTTTAGCTGAAGTTTATCAATCTCTCTTCGATTAGCCAGCAACTTGCGAGTTCTGGTTGGATCAACTAGCTTAACAAAGTTATTTGCAACAGCCCCAATAGTTGCATTTATTAACCATAGCTCATTGTCTTTAAGGGCAACATAAGCTCCGGTTAATTGTCCTCGGCCTAAACGAAGGGCTTTAGTTTCCGGACCAGTTAATTGAATGCCCACGACTAAACTATCACCTAAATCATAATCAAATTTAGCTCGGCGATTAGTAATTTTTTTAGCAATAGCTTTAGATTTAGCCATAACAGATATATTATGCCTAATTATATACTTATTTAATAATGCTTATGCTAGTTATTAAAAGCTTGCTTAGCAACATTCCAGACACTGGGATCATGCAAAACTACCATTCGATAGTACCAATATTCAGCACCCCACAGATAAATTGTCTTCATACCGGTAGCTTCGCCATAGTTAATTCTGGACTTAAATATCGAAGCATTCATCGATTTATTTTGCTCAGCCAGCGAAGACTGTTGAATTAATTCACCGTGCGGCGGCCATGGTTCGGCTTGCAGTTCATCAATAATCATATCTTTGCCAGTAAAAATCTTCTGTACGCCAGCTAAAAAGCCGTAATACCAAGCAGGAATCGGATATTCGAAATAACGTTGAGTGTGGGGATCCCAAACTCGTTTATACACTGTGATTGAAAATTCATCAGGTGTCGGTTGGCCGACTGGGAAACCAATCGCATTATTGCTGCGTGAAATAATTATTTGGTGCATTGGATCTAATTTTTTAACTAGATTATATTCACTAACTAATCGACTGCGACTAAAGTTAGTACAATCGCCAAAGCCTTTCAGAAAGTACTCGTTTTCTAGTTGATAACTCTGGAGGCTTGGTGAATCCTTGTATCGATTAACTACAGCAGCTATGTAAGTCTCCAGCTGCGACTGCCATTGGTTAAGCGGTTCATTATCAGCCCAACTGGGTAGATGGCATTCTGGCCATCTAGGCTGGCGTAGCCCTAGCGACAATATAACTTTAGCGTGAGCCGCTTGTGCCATCTGAAATTCCCAATCAAGTTGACTAAAATTATAAACGCCAGGACTGGGTTCCATATCACTCCAATAGCTAGTAAATCGAAAATTCTTTACCTTTAAATCATTAGTTAAAGCCTGCAAAGTTTGCTGCGGATTAAGCCCCAAACTCTGGGCATAATCCGGAATAAATGTAACGCCTAGTGTCAGCGGCTTATCAGCCTCGCTCGCCATATACCAACGAGCAATACCATACATTGCCCCTAGAATCAGGCCAATTAAAATAACCAGGCATATTAAAAGTTTATGCCACATATTCTTACGCCAATATTTAGCAATACCGTGAAAGAATTTTCTTAATATCGACTTAAGATTTACGATTAAAGTGTCTGAGCGTCGTGTCATATTACTAAGTTCAACGTATAATGTTTAAGCGCCTAATAACCATGAGAATATCTATAGTTATACCAGCTTACAATGAACAGTACCACCTGCCTCTTTGTTTAGAAGCAATAAGTCATCAAACCGCAATACCTTATCAGGTAATCGTCGTAGATAATAATTCCACGGATAACACGGCCGAAATAGCCCAGAGTTATAATTTTGTTACTTTATTGCATGAAAAAACCCAGGGGATAGTATTTGCTAGAAACACCGGATTCAATGCCGCAACAGGAGACATTATTGCCAGAATTGATGCCGACACTATAATGCCATGTGACTGGTTAGAGCAAATAAATAAAACTTTTACTACTACTAATATTGATGCAGTAACTGGGTCAGTATATTACCACGATTCGCCGTTTAAAACTTTCAATAACAAAACAGATCTATACTTTAGATCTAAAATTGCTAATTACCTTGATCAGCAAGTGGGATATTTATATGGATCAAATATGGCCCTGCGCCGTCAAGCATGGTTCTCAATTCAATCTGAAACTTGCAATACAAATAGCATCCATGAAGATCTTGATCTAGCTATACACTTGAAAAAACATAACTACAAAATATGCTTTGACCAATATTTAAACGTTGGTGTATCAATCCGTTGCATAGAAACTAATTTAATCCATTTTTACAAATATATTTATAAGAATCCGGCAACTTATGGACACCATAATTTATCCCAAAAACGAATATTTTACCCATTAATCGGGTTACTTTTAATTAATTATTTACCTATTAGAATTGGATTGCGATTTATTGATCCTCAAACCCAAAAAATCCATCTTTTTAATAACCATAAACTTTCAACATCAGCTATTGCAGCTAACAATTTTGTAATTAAAGAAAAACTAGCTGATTAATTAGTATGCCTCAATGGAAATATTCTTTGATCTAGGCTGGGTCGTTAACGGCATTGTGTTTTTATAACAATTATTTGATTTTAGGACGATATTTTCTTCGGTTACTAATAACCTGTATTTTTTCACCAGCGGCAACGTGTATGGTGGTACCAGCAGCAATTATCTGGGTTTCGCCATCATGTTCTAGTTTTGCCTCTTTTTCCAGTGTAATTTTTGAGGAATTGATTACATCTTTACCAGGAGAAAGATTAATTCCCAATCGAATAATTGTGGTAATTGCTTTAAATATTGACCTGCTCGATTGTTCAACCCGGTGAATTGGGCCATCAATCCTGACTTGCCGAGCATTTATAACTTTAGCAATTCTGGAGGCCTTCAGAAACATCAAGGCATGCGTGCTAACTCTATTATTATCGGTATCAATATAGGTAAATGGCTCTGAGTTTGTTATGGCTCTGAAGGCTGCCGGAATAGCAGCCAAAGTAGTAGAGAAATTTCTCTGCCAGATACGTCGGTGCTTTGGACTATTAACCTGTTCGGCAATTTCGGCAGTATAACCTAAGCTTGTATCACCTAGAGCTTCAATTTCAGTTATATTTTCTCCTTTTGTTAGTGTGACCTTAATTGTCTGAGCTTCAACGGCAAAACTCTTTCTAAATAAGTTCCTGGGATTACGACCTAAAGGGCTCATTAATGATCGGTGAATATTGGCTTCACCACCAGCATTTAAAACGCACACAAAAGCACCCAATTCCCTTAAAGTGCCGATATTCTTACCCACTTCACCATCGCCAGTAGCAAAGAATACCGCTACTCTACCTATTTCTTTGGCTTTATCCGGTTTAATTTTATCAACTGTATCTATTATTCTTTCAGCCGTAATATTTGGATTCTCATCAGTGTTAACAGTGTCAAAAGTAATTCCAAGAATTGAGCTAATACTGCTTAATATAGGCGTAAACTTTTTACTTATATCTTTGCCGTGGGTACTTTCAACATTTTGAACCAGAATAATACTGTCAAGGTTTTGAAATATTTCAGCAATTTCTTCGCGTTTGATAGTTATTGGCGTTTCATAATCGGCATCAAAATAGCCCATAATTAATAATCTATTCCTTTATTAGCTATAAATTTATCATCATAATGATGCTTAATTTTTTTCATCTCAGTTGCTATGTCGATCAGTGGCAACAAAGACTTAGGGAAATTCCGTCCAGTTAAACAAAGACTGGTGTTTGATGCACGACTGGTAATCAATTGCTTTAGATTAGATATACTGATTAATCCATCGTGTACAGAATTATTAATTTCGTCACAGATAACGAGGTCATATTTACCGCTCTTGACCGATTTTAAAGCCATATCATAGGTCTCATTAGCGGCTTGTAAATGTTGTTCATCTGTAACTTTAGAATCACTGAGCGCTTTAGCTTTAAAGAAACCTTTACCACCTTTATAAAAAGTTAGTTGATCTTTAAATATTGGCATAATGTCTCGTAAAAATATATGCTCGCTGACACCCCAATATTTAATAAATTGGATAAAGGCTACTCTTTGACGATTTCCAAGAGCACGCATAATTAAGCCTAATGCAGCAGTAGTTTTACCTTTGCCGTCGCCAGTATAAACTATCACCACCGATGGTTTGATCAAATAATCTTCAAACACGCTACCTTATAGTATAGCAACTATGCGGTCATTTCTTGATCTAGACTCAATCCTTCATTGGCTTCATTTACTTGTGCTAATTTATCAAGTTGATAAGCAAACGCGACCATAAATTGTCGTTCTTTTTGTTGTTTTTGCAAATAAGGAATATCGGCAGACCGAAATCCCAAAGAATTTAAAGCCATACCACTAAACTCTATTCCTTGAATTTGGCCCCACAACACCGTATAAATACTTTCTTGGGTGCTATTGCTGTATAGCTCGTCAAAAGCCAGTTCAATAAAATTATCATATTGTGAACATAAATTAGTGACCGCTCTCATTTCATCATTACCAGTAAGTTGAATAGGATTTTCCCATCTACTAATAATTAACGCCGAAAGCAATAAATCCCGATTTTCTTGGGGATTACGCGCTAAATCGTCAACAGAAGTCGGCAACTGCTCGGATGATAAATTTACTACCTCACGCAATGCCTTCTCCCTTCAATTAGGCAAATATATCAGCAGAATACACGTAGTCTGTCCAATACTTCTGCCTGTTTTATTACAGCGCTAAATTAAATGGGCGTCTTTTAGGGCTTGGTTAATGCTCATCCTGTCGAATCCAACGACAATTGTTCCATTGATATCTACAACTGGAATGCCGCGTTGACCTGATTTACTGATTACTTCATTAGCAGCATCGAGATCCTTTTCAACATCTTTATCGGTATATTTAACGCCTAATTTATTAAGGTATTCTTTTGTGGCATGGCAATAAGCACACCATGATGCGCTATATATAGTTACTTGATCTTCACTCATAACACTAATTATACATAGCTGGATTTAATATGCACAAGCTTTATATAATCCATAGACTTTAATTAACTCTATGTTAATCAAAATTTACCATCTTGACCTGGCATGCTATGCTTAAATCATAAATTAAACAATACGGAGGAACGTATGTTCGGTAAAAAGAAACTCGCCTTGATGGGAGTTGAGTTAATAGGAACCGCAATTCTAGCATTAGCGGTATTGAGTGTACGGAATTCAGGGATTGGCTATTCCTTGTTCGTCGCTTTAGCAGCAGGCATTGCCATGGGTGCAATGGTGTTGGTTTTTAGCTCAGCAGCAGAGCCGCAACTTAACCCAGCATTAACCGTTGGATTATGGTCGGCGCGAAGAATTAGCACAGCAAAAGCAATCGTCTATATTGCTTTACAGCTGCTAGGTGGCGCAATCGCTTATTGGTTGTACATCTATTTCATCAAAACTCATTTGCCTAGCACAGCAGGCCACTACAACGCCCGCGTAATGATTTCAGAGGCACTTGGTACGTTTATATTCGTAATCGGCTGGGCCTCTGCAGTTGCCCAAAAATATGTCGGACTACGATTGGCAGCCACAATCGGTGGAGCATTTGCGATAGGTATTATCGTCGCTTCACTGTCAACAAGTGGTTTCGGACTAATTAATCCAGCACTAGCATTAAGTGTCCGTTCATGGGGTTGGACTACTTATGTAGCCGGACCAGTTATTGGTGGAGTAGTTGGCGTGAATTTCTATCACCTGCTCTACGCCCCTGGTGCAGTCAGTAAAGCCAAAGCTAAGAAATAAATAATCTTAAGCTAATTTAAAAAAACACCGCTTTGATAGCCAAGGCGGTGTTTTATTTTTAACCAGCAAGCAGTTCAGCTTCAAACTTTTCAATACCGCTAATATCTAACGTATAATCTGAGATTTCTGGCAATTGCAAAGTTGTTATTTTTTGCCAAACAGCTTTGGCTAATAACTCGAGTCGCTCTTGTTGAGTCTCATCATAAACGATATGCAGTTCGTGAATTACGCCTTCATCATCCGGCTCAACAAATTCCAAGTAGGCATCAGTTATTTTATATCCTTGAAAACGACGTGATTTTTCAACTAATAATTTATAAAAATATAATTGTTGCTGATATCGATGTAATGATACGCTACGCTGCCAACGGGTATAATGATGCCCGGTTTTATAATCAACTATGGCAATGGACTTGCTCGGCTCGTCGATAATTAATTTATCTATCTTGCCGGTTAGATGAGCATCGCCAAGAAATACAGCTTCGTTTTTAAAATTATATTCACAGATATTGGTTGGCTTAATCGTGGCTGCTCGTTGTTCCAAATAGATTGCCAAAGTCTTTTTACCACGACGTAGTAATCTGGCAGTTTCTTGCTTGCTTAGTCGTCTAGAGATCAAATTATTTTCAAAATGTTGAAGTAAGGCTGATTCGCTTGGCAGTTTATTATTTTGGTGATCGAAATTGTGAATCCAAAGCAGCGTATCGTGGATAGCGCTACCGTATAGACTGGAAATTGAGGCGGCTCGCGGGAATGACAGTAAATTGTATAGTAAAAAATAGCTTGGACCGGCATGAACTACATCAGTAAAATTGCTAAGGTTAGTTGGACTGAGTTGATATTTAGCAACTCGCTCGTGGAGAAGTGTGGCTAACTTAGGCTGTTGAATGGCTGATTCGTGGCGACGATACCAATAGGTTGATAATTCTTCCGTAGATATAGCTTTTATAATATCGGCTGATTCTACCCTACGCCGTCCTTCTGGTAAATAAGGCGACACTACAATCCCCTTACCATTATCTGACTCATCTAGATACTTAAGACGAGTCATCACTTTTCCGATAAAGTTTTGACGATAATTTGTTATGTAAAGATTTTGTTTGGCTCTGGTGATGGCAACGTAAAATAGCCTTAAACGTTCGTCATCATTTATGTCACTGTATCTGATAAAAGTCAGATTTTTAGGTAATGCTAAACGTGATACAGCGTTTCGGCTCTTACCACCCCAAACTTCATCGTTACAATCGATTATGAAGACAGTTTGAAACTCAGATCCTTTGGCTTTATAGGTTGTCATTAGCCGCACGGCATCTTCTGCCTCGTGGTAAGGACTGGAATTAATAATCTTTATGTTGGCTAGACGATGACGCTGCACAAATACCAGTAAATCATTTAGGTTTAGCGGATCTAGATCATTACGTTGGTACTCATTCAGATTGGCTTTTAGGACTGTTAAATTAGTCAGCAGTTGCCAATATTGACCTAGTTTTTTAGCTCTTGCTTGATCACCGAAATAGTATTCATAAAAAGGCGAAGTAAATAAAGTTTCACCGGCTTCTTGAATTGGGCAAGGTTGAGTGCCAATAAGATAGTCCATTATAACTTCTAAGCGCTCGACTTTAGCCAAAGTTCCTAAACGCAAAATAAACAAGCAGATTGGCCTAAGCTGTGCATCATTGATCATATTCTCTAGCCATGATTTATTGGTATCTCTAGATTGCCAAGCCAATTGCCAGATTTTACTTGTCTCAATACCCCAAAAATCATAACTTAAAACTTCCGGGCATAGTTCATTTACAATATCCTGGTTTTTATCAACCAGGGCCTGAATTAACTCTGCAAAATGAATTAATTGAATAATTAAAGGGTCATCCAGAATATTTTCTCGACGCTCGTAATATACTGGTAAATTTTCTTTATGCAAGAAACCTATCAAAGCTTCTAAATAACGGTGTTGCGGAGCCATTACAGCTATCTCGCTCAATTTGTGGCCAGTTTTAACCAGTTCTGCTATTTTTTGGGCAATCCAGGTGTATTGTTCGACATCACTTATTGCCTCTTCACGACTAATCAAACCGGAAAGCGGTGGTTTATGGGAAGCGCGAATCACCTTTTTAATGTCTAATTGTTCTTGTAATCGTTCGTTGATTTGCTTAACAATATTCTGTGAAAAATCGATAATTTCTTTAGTCGATCGATAATTGTCTTCCAGGCTTATAACAGACACATCCCGGTATAAAGTTTTAAATTTTAACATATGTGAGTAGTGTGCGCCTTGAAAAGCATATATCGCTTGGTCGTCGTCGCCAACGGCGCAGATATTTGGTCTTCCCTCGTACAGCGGGCTATCGGTTATTAGCTCTACTAAGCGCAATTGGGCATTATTAGTATCTTGAAATTCATCAAGCAAAATATATAAATATTGCTCTTGCAAACTAAAGCGCAAATCTTTATTTTTATCCAATAAATTTACTGCTTGTAAAATCATATCGTCATAATCAAACAATTGGTCCCTATCCAAGTGTATTTGGTACTTTTGGTAAATATCGGCGGCTGCTTTTAAGCGCAGCTGAGCTAACTGGCCATCGAGTATAAATTCAGCTTTAACGTTTTTGGACAACCATTTATTTTTCCAATTGGTTAGCGGTATGGTGCGTTTTAACTCATCGGCTTCAGTTAATGCATTTTGCAAGTCTTCAATCGCCAATTGCTGCAAGCTAACTATTCCAGGAATTGAAGGTACTGCAATTTTAATGTTTTGTAGTTTAGCTAGTAGCTCTTTAAATAAAGCTTGGGTATGTTTATCGACTCTGGTCATGCCAGAAAGTACGTCAATCGTTTGGCGGCTGGCTAATTTAATAAATTCTAAATTCTGCTTAACTATTTTATATATAGCTTCAGGAGTCAGTAGAGCGGTTTTAGCGTCACTAATAAAACCGATAATATCTTTAACATATGACTCGGCAAATTTAAGCGGATTGTCGTATTCCAGTTCGGCAATAATATTACGGATTATACTGTCTGCTCCCAGCTCATCAACTGGTTGACGACTTGAAAAGTCGCTGAAATATTCCGGATATCGCCTAATGATTTCACTGCCAAAACTGTGATATGTACTTATCGTCACGGCATAAGCCGGTTGCCCAATTAACTGGATTAGTCTTTCGCGCATAGTTTGGGCAGCGGATTCGGTAAAAGTCAAACAAAGTATATTCTCGGCCAAGGTGTCGGTATTAGCTAGAATATGAGCAATCCTAGTGGTTAGCAGCTGTGTTTTACCGGTACCGGGCCCCGCCACTATCAGCAAAGGACCATCAATATTGTCAACGGCTAGTTTTTGGGTCTGATTTAAACTCCGATAAGCCTGTTTATATGCATCCACAGTTTCTATTATAGATGATCAATTTTGACAATTGGCAACAATTGTTTACATTCTACTAGCACAAACCGGACATGTTTCAACCGTTTCGAACTCTTTTATCCAAAGCTCTGTGGCTTTCCACCATGGTTCATAATAATGAAAAGCAATTAATTCGCAAATATTACGCAAACTCCAACCAATTCGGCCGTAAAACTTTAGCGTTCTCCATTTTACTGCTGCCCATCTGGGTCCTACCGGAATTATGTACACTGGTTGTTCTGGTTTATAAGTATTTTGCAACTGTCTATCTAATTGTCTAATTATGTTTGCGCTAACATGAGCGGCATCATGCATGCCGGTCTGCGCCATGCCACTGTAGGCAGTGTCCGCATTATCTCCCAGGACATAGATATTTTCTTCAGCTTGTAGATAAACATCAACTTTAACTTTGCCATTTTTATTTATTACGAAATTATTAACTCTAAAAAATGGATGGTTAGTCACTCCAGCTGTCCAGACTACTGTGTGGCTAGAGATAGATTTGCCGTTAATATGTAACTTTTCTGCTGTTTCGCCTTTTACTGTTTGCCCTAGACTTATTTTTACGCCAAGATTTTTTAAACGTTTAGTGATTTTGGTTGACATAACGTCTGGCATCTCCGGCATTAAACGTGAGGCTGCACTAATTAATCTTATATTAATCGCATGATGATTAATTTTATGACGGTTCATAATTTCTTTGAGATAACCTGGTAATGAGGCAGCTAATTCAATACCGGTTGAACCTCCGCCAACAATAATGTAATTAAGGTCTGGTTTATGATCCTCAATTAATTGTTTATGAAGGTGGGCCTTTAATCGTAATACTTCCTCGGTTGATTTAATACTGTAAGCGTATTGCTCAAGACCTTTGATTTCACCATAATTTGTTACTACTCCAAGCGCCATTATCAAAATATCGTAGCGATAGCTATCTATTCGGCTGGTAATAATGGTTTGTTTACGGCGATCAAGTTGAACAGCTTCACCAATAATCAACTTGACTGGTTTATTGCCAATAATACTTTCTAGTGGAATGCTGGCTTCTGTTGGTGTGTCGACTGCGGTGGCTAAATGTAGCCCAGGATAAAATCGGAAAGTAGGCCGGTTGGATAATAAGCTGACTTGCAATCTTTTATCAGCAGATAGTTCGAGGGCAGCTTTAATACCTGCAAAACCGCCACCGACGATTAGTACGCGTTTCTGACTCATTGGTAGTTTGCCATAGCTGCCATGACCCTCAATTCACATAATAATCATATCAGTAGCTCGAGTAGCTTACCAGTGATTAGTTATAATCTTATATACAAATTTAAATTTTTTCGTAAAAAACTAATTTATAACGATCCGGATCTCGAACTACAAATTCCCTATTGCCCCAAGGCCAATCCCTAGGCTCGGTAGATGGTTTAACACCTTCTTCAACCAATCTTTTATAAAAATCGTCGATACCTTCAACTTGAATATAAATATAAATACCAGTACCTTTTGGTTCACCAAAGGCATCCTTTTGGAAAGACTGATCCAATGTTTTAGCGGTATCTTGAGCAATAAATTGCAAAGTTACCGAGCCAAGTTTTACTTCTGCTACAGCATTGTCGTCACTTACGACTTCGAAACCTAATTCTTTATAAAAAGACACACTAGTAGTGGTATCTTTAACATAAAAACCGATTTGGTTAACTGCTTTCAACATAATTTAAATTATATCATTACAACTTTTATAATTAATCGAAATCTCTATATTCATCCCTCTTTGCTCATAAACTGTTTAATACTGGAGACCGTATCCATAAATTGTGCCGGGAAAACAATGGTGCTGTTTTTGTCGGTAGCAATTTCAGTTAAAACCTGCAAGTTCCTTAGTTGAAGGGCAATCGGGTGTTTAGATATGACGTCAGCAGCCTTAGCCAACGCCGCGGCGCTTAATTGCTCACCTTCGGCAGCAATTATTTTAGCTCTTTTTTCGCGTTCAGCTTGAGCTTCAGCCGACATGGCGCTTTGCATGCTAACTGGCAGTTGAATATCTTTAAGCTCAACCATACTGACATAGACGCCCCATTTTTCTGTTGTTTTATCAAGAATGGCTTTAATCGCGTCATTTATCTTAACCGTTTGACTTAAAACTTCATCAAGTGAGTTTTGGCCAACGATATTTCGTACTGTAGTTTGAGCTATTTGATAAATTGCTGATTGGACATTTTCTATTTGAACAACTGACTTAACTGGATCAGCTACTTGATAATAGGCTACGGCGGCAACATCGATTGACACATTGTCTCTGGTAATAATCTTTTGCGAATCAACTGGTTGAGTAACAATCCGCAAACTGACTTTTCGCATCTGATCAATAATCGGGATGATGAAACGTATACCCGGCTCTCTAACCTCTCGGTTAATTTTACCTACTCTGAAAACTACTCCCCGTTCATACTGATTGACAATACGTATGCTCGAAAAAAGTATGATTATAATTAGCGCAACCAGTACTCCAATTAATCCTCCCATATGTTCTCCTTATAAATCTAGTGTCTACCTAAAGTTAAGTTTTATCAATATAGCTAAAAAACATTTTAAGTTCATTCATTTAATTCAGTTAGGTTTCAGCGCCTATTTAGTATAATTTACAAAGTAAGATGAAAAATATTCTTAAAAAATTCTCAAATCTATTATCTTCCAAACGTTTTTTCTGGATAATAGTTGGATTTTTTATTTTTGAATCGGTTTGGATTGCCGTATCTGCCGTTTATCCGCAAGCCTTTGATGAAGATTTTCATTTCGGTTTGATTAAAGTTTATTCGCATTACTGGTTGCCGTTTTTGACTCATCAGCCCTCAAATGCAAATGCTTATGGCGCAGTTGCCGTAGATCCCTCATATCTTTATCACTATTTAATGAGTTTTCCTTTTCGTTTTATTGAGTTATTTACTCATAGCCAAACTATTCAAGTAATTTTAATTCGATTAATTGATATTGCTTTTTTTAGTGCAGGTTTAGTGCTTTTTCGCATAATTCTTTTGAGAGCGCACTTATCAAAAGCTTTGAGCAATGTTTGTTTAGCGGTTTTCGTGTTGATACCAGTAGTTCCTCAGTTAGCGGCCCAAGTAAATTACGATACACTTCTTTTCCCGCTTACCGCACTTGTGATTTTGCTCACCTTCAAAGTTATTGATGAAATTAATAAGAAACAACCTGATATTGGCAGTTTATTAATCCTTTTTTCGGTTTGTATTTTTACTAGTTTAGTTAAAGATGCTTTTTTCCCAATTTTTCTAGCTGTCATTTTATTCTTAATAGTTTTTGTTTTCCGGAAATTTCGTGGTCAATTAAAAAAGTTTTTCTACTTACTGATTTATAGTTGGAAAAGGCTAACTTGGCAACGGCAGCTTTTATTAGTTGTGGTTACAGTTCTTGCTCTGGGAATGTTCGGCCAACGCGACATTGCCAATATTATTAAATATCATACGCTTGAACCGAATTGTTCGGCTGTTTTAAGTGTTAATCAGTGTAATGCTTATAGCGCCTGGCAGTATAGTTACAACAGCCATCAATATGTTCTGAGCAATAAAGGATCAATTACATATTTAAATCCCTTGTATTATTTAGGTTCTTGGCTTTATTGGATGTGGTATCGGCTTTTCTTTGCTGTTAATGGTCCGGCTAGTCAATTTACCAACTACCCGCCATTGCCGTTAGCTAGTGCTACGGCTGCCATATTGGGAATTGCCGGAGTATTTTTCGTCATAAAATATCGGCGGCAAATATTTAAGAATAATCCATACTTTAGCCTTTTATTTGTGGTATGTGGTTTATATATTTTGGCTTTGTTATTAGATGGCTATGCCCAATATCACTACACCAACGAGTTGGTTACTATGAATGGTCGCTACCTATTACCGATCCTATTGCTGGTGGCTGCAATATTCGGTTCGGCATATAGCCACGCATTGCATAAAATGGAACTCAGGAAAACTTTAATTACCGCTTTGATATTGCTGTTTTTGATGCAAGGCGGTGGTTTTTTAACTTTTGTTACTCGAAGTGACTCAAGTTGGGATTGGCCAAATCCATTAGTTATAAAAACCAACAATGCTGTCCGAAAAATTACTAAACCAATAATTGTTAAAGGCAGTAAGACCTACACTACTAAGTATTGGGTCCTCAACTAACAATTAAGAATCGTAATGATGATGTTTTAATTCTTCTAGTATGTCTTCTAATAACGAACGATTGGTTCTAATTAGATCTGCAATTATACCAAGAGTAAACGAGATAAATGATCCTACCAAAAATACCGTACCGATTATAAGTGATTGTAGATGATGTGCGCCATATATATTTTTGGAATGTGACAGTATTAGATAGTAGTAATGAGCGAATGGAAAAAGGCCAATTATTAATAATATTAAACCTAAACTTACAAAAACCGCATACGGCCGATACATCACAAAGGCTCGAAAAATAGTTATTGAGGATCGGCGAACGTGCTGCCAAGAAGATTTGAAATTCCTTGAATCTCGCAGTTTGGGATTAGTTTGAATAACTATAGTTTCAATGGAATGTCCTTTGTGACCAGCTTGGATAGTTGACTCCATTGCATAACCCCAGCGCGTAACTAAGTTTAGCTGCATGACTGCAGCCTTGGTATATGCACGGAAGCCACTAGTTCCATCAGGTATTTTGGTTCCGGCTGCTAAATTTAAGATTTTTGTGCCTACGCTCTGAAGCAATTTCTTGGAAGTTGAAAAATGGTCAATTGTCTGAACTTGGCGATCGGCTATAACCGTATCCGCTTTTCCGTCTAAAATCGGTTTAATCAAATCCGGTATCCGATCCTGTGGATATTGATTATCGCCGTCAGTAATCACAATAATATCGGCACCTAATTTTAAGGCTTCTTTTAATCCAACTCTAAATGAGTAAGCCAGACCCTGATTTTTTCTATGGAATACAATATGTTTAACACCATGCTTTTTGGCAACCGCAACGGTTTTATCAGTTGATCCGTCATCAATGATTAAAATCTCAATTTTATCAATGCCAGTTATTTTTTTAGGGATGGAATTCAAGACTAGAGGTAAAGTCTTTTCCTCGTTTAGACACGGGATCATTATTACTAGTTTCATGGATTCTCCAGATTATTATAATTATACACAGATTAACTCTTTATAGAGAAATATATTGTCAATTATGTTCAGTTGATGTTAAGGATGGTTACTCGATAGTTATAATTGAAATAACATTTTTAATAAGCTTATGCTATTAGATAATTTGATTAGATAGTAGTCAAGTTGTTATACTTCAAAAAGTTAGGAGTTATAAATGTCTGAAAATTTAATGATACTTAGTGGAAATTCTCACCCAGATTTAGCCAGAGATATTGCCAGTAGTTTAATGACAAATTTGGTAGACGCCACAGTTGGCGAATTTCCTGATAAGGAAACTAAAGTCCAGATTAAAGAAAATGTCCGAGATAAAGATGTTTTTATTATCCAACCCACTGGACCGCCCACAAACCAAAATTTGATGGAATTACTAATAATGACTGATGCCCTGCAGCGCTCATCAGCAGCTCGTATTACTGCCGTAACACCTTATTTTGGATATTCCCGGCAAGATCGTAAAGATGAATCCCGAGTACCAATCACTGCGAAACTAGTGACTAATTTATTTAAAGCAGCTGGTGTAGATCGCATATTGGTTGTAGATTTACACGCCCATCAACTTCAAGGTTTTACTGACCAACCACTAGATCATCTTTATGCCTCTAATACATTTGTAAAAGCATTGCGGGGTGAACTAGATAAGCCTGTAGTTGTGGCACCAGATATAGGAGCGGCTAAAATGGCTATAAGTTATGCTGGTAAACTTGATACTCAGTGGGCTATTGTTAACAAAGCAAGAATCTCAAGTGAGTCTACCAGGGTAGATGCGATTGTTGGACAAAAAGTAGTCGGCCGAACAGTATTAATTGTCGACGATATTATATCCACTGGAGGATCAATTTTATCAGCCTCTGAAGTATTGAAAGGTGAAGGAGCTACGCAAGTATGTGCAGCAATTACACATGGTATATTATGCGGTGATGCTGTAGATAGAATAGAAAATAGTGAATTTTTGGATCATTTATATATATCTGATAGTGTTCCAGGAAATACTTCAAGTAAAATAGGCCGGATTACTATCGCCCCTTTACTCGCAAGAGCTATAAAACATATTAATGAAGGCAGTTCGCTAAGAGAATTATTTGAGTTAGATCAATAAACGTTTAACTTGTTTACCTTTTGCCAGTAAAAGTTTAAGCGCATAACCGTCAGAATGATCGTTGGCATAAAATATTTTAGAAATATCTGATTCACATAACATCCTGGCGCAATTAGGGCAAGGCAGCAGATTGATAAATAAAGTAGTACCTGATAGTTTCAGATTTTTTTGCTGAGCTTTTAAGATCAACATTATTTCAGCATGTACCGTATCGTAATAATTTAGATCGTTAGGCGGCGAGAAATGTGTTTCGCGCGAAGATCCGTTGAGTATGGCATAAGTTTGATATGGCACAACTTTGTTAAAAGCATAGTCAATCCACTTATATTTACCGGCACTATTAATTTTTCCCAATACTGCACCAGTCTGAAAGCAATAATCGTAAGAGTAGTGACTGGCGATAATAGTTTTCTGCATCATCTCTTGTTCGCTATAAACTCCATCTTTCAACGGGTTAATTGCAGAAATTTTGGGTTTAAGCCGGTCTTCATAAGCTAGCGCTTCGATTTCATCGCTGAATGGAGACACATATTCAAAATCTATTTTTCGATTAATGAGCGCGTAATATGGAGCTTGAGTATGCCAAGCATATTTCCAGGATCCATTTATTAGGATTACTTTATTAAAATCTAATTGTTCGAAAAGATATTTGATATCCCGTTGTAAATAATGCAACTGGTAAATTTTATGTTTTGATGGCGACTTATTAACCTGATTAATTAATCCATTTAAACTTTCAATTGATTGCAGTTTAAATTGTGGCTGATCTTCAAACCCCAGAACATAATTCTCTTTTGCTACGCCTAGAATTATATTTCCCTGTGGCAAATAGGTCTTTATAAGATTTTTAAACCTTTGTGTTGTAATTTCTCTGGGTGCCACGATAAATATTGCCTTTAAACTATTTACGGGTTTCTTACTGGCAAAAGCCAGGTCTTGCCAATCAAAAATGTATTTATCAGACTTCATTTTGCAATTCTTTCAACAACTTATATAGATTAGGTGTAAACCTAGATTTTTCAAGTTTATTGATTGGTTGCCATATGAGTTCCTGGCAATCATCACCAGGTAGTAGTTTTATATTTGGATCTATTTCAGTCAACAAGTATGTATTCCAAATAAATTGCCTTTGAACGGGATACTTTACTTTTAAGTATCTTTCATATCGAATTGCCTTAACTTTACTAATTCGAGAAGCTAGAAGACTTATCGGCAATTTAGCTATATCAATTCCGGTTTCTTCTTTAACTTCTCTGGTTAATTCCGACTCTAGCGAAACATCAAATCTGTCAACTTGACCGCCCGGCAAGACAAGAGTATCTGGAATAAATTTATAACTTTGGCGCCTAACTTCTAAAAGCACCTCATTGTTTGTGTTGATCATGACTAGGTCGCAGATGATTGGTAGACTAGTTGATTTTTGATATTTTTGATCATATTTAAGCTCATAATCAATAATCTTTTTACGAGCTTTTTTATATAAAGCTACATTTTCTAAAGGCGTATATTTTAATTTCCTAAAATTCCAAACACACAAGTCTGGTTTATCAAAAGGCACACAGTGAAAGTGAACATGATCATTAACAGTTCCTTGAGCGTCAGAGCCGTCTTTTTGGATCAGTTGCATGCCTTTGGTATTATGAATTTCACGGAAGAGTTTTTGGGCAATGTAACTAAATTTTCGAATTGTATCCCATTCTTGCTGGCTTAAATCTTTAGCCGAACGAATATGCCGTCGGGGAATTATTAGAAAGTGACCGTCAATATAGGCATATAGCGAAATGGTCATCACTACGCCATTTTCTTCAAAGAACACATACTTATCATTTAAATCACAAAAAACGCATTTACCGACTGAACGCCAGATATTATCATATTTTTTATTAAAGCGAGCATCGCGATAGATTATTTGTTTTTGTTGCTCGCTTAGTTCACGCTTCATAGTTCAAATAAGTAATTAATTTTCTTTTAACGGATCCTTGCGTAAATCCATAAATGGCTTAAACACGTCACTTAACTGGCCGCCGATTGCTCTTTGCAGAATGGTAGTCGTTGATATTGCCGTTGATTGTCGATCAAGCACTTTGACATCACCGCCATATTTAATGACTGTTTTATATTCCTTCGATTCTTTGTAATTACCAGTCCAATCTTCTTTAACAGTAATATATACGTCAGGTTTCAATAAGCCTAGTGACGGCTGACAGCTTGGCTCGGGAATAATTGTCATAAAATCAACAGATCTTAAATAGGATAGTATTTCAGCTCTAATTTTCTCATCCAATATCGGCTTATTTGGTCCTTTGACTCGGCGAATGGCATTATTACTGCTTACTCCTACCACTAGTACATCACCTTCTTCTTTGGCTCTTTCCAAATAGCGACATTGTCCGACGTGTACTAGATCCCAAGCCCCAGCTGTAAACACGATTTTTTTATTTTTTTCTTTCAATTTATCGTGCAAATCAATTAGATCCCCTTGTGAAATCAGGCGCCTTTTCCAAGAGCTTGACATATAATCCTCCGTTTACTTGCTTTGTTTAATTGTAGCATCGATAGTTCGAATCAGTCCCTTTATTAACAGCTTATCGCGAGTTCGTATATAATGTTCATTCGCTGACAAAAATTCATATGGATTGTGATTTAAAAATTTGTATAAGTCGTAGAGTAAAAACATATCTACTAAACTATCTAATAAATTGACTGATTTATTAGCATCTTTTATCTTGACTTGCGGCAAACGATTTGTGCCCCGTTTTTGATAACCAGAGAACAAAAAATACTTCCTAATTTGTTGTTCAGTTTTATATTTGCAATCAACTAATAAAAAAGCTAGGCTGCGGGCAATATCAAATAAGGGGTGCCCGTAAGCAGTCTTTTCAAAGTCAAGTACGCCGCTAATTATTAGATCGGTCGATGCATCTGTTCGCCTAGTTGAATCAAATAAAATATTACTGCGCACGAAGTCTAAATGCAGTACTTGTTGTTGGGTTAGTTTTTGACATGCCTTAAGTAAGCGTTGTATCCAATCAATAGCTTGATTATCGATTTCAATACTAAGTTTATGCCGAAGCGATAATTTTACGCCGTTATCGTTTATGTAGTAGCGAATTTTATTCATATGCATTTGGTATTGGTCAATTACGGATGGATATGCCAGATAAGGTAAGTTTTTCAGTTCCGCATGCATATTACTGAGCATCGAACCAAGCAGTTTAATGTGCTGCATAGTGTACGCCTCCCAGGGTATGGTATGCCCGGGCAAATAGTTATATAAGCAAGCGTATTTTTGCCAATTACCGGCTTGCAAACAAATTATTCTGGAATCTAGGGTTCGACGTACTGGAAAACCGCGCTCAGCTAAATAATTTGATGTTCGATTGGCATTCTTAATGGTTAATAGGATTAATGGTTCATTTTTGTAAATAATAATGTTTACAGTTTGACCACCCGAGGTAACCAAGGGGTGATTTTCATTCCGATACCCCTTTTCTATGGGCAAGATAGTTTTACATAAAAGGCCATAATCTTTAGCAATCTGCTTAACAATTTGCTCATTCATGCCAATATTGAAGTTTATTTATTAACTAAGTAATGAAGCAGTAATGTATTGGGGTTTAATTGTTGCTGGTCAAGTAATGTCAGTTTAGTCACAGGCAAATCTTTATTAAATAAAGAAATGCCATGACCAAAAATTATAGGCTCAATTGTAAGATATAATTCGTCGACGACGCCACTTGCCATAAACATCGCATAAATGCTGGCTCCACCGGCTATTGCTATTGCCGAGGCGCCTTCTTTAGCTAAACGTTTCACCAGGGCTATTGGGTTTTCTCTAGTTGTTTCAACGCCCTCGATATTAATATCGTCTGGTTGTGGCGTATAAATAATCAGCCGACGTCCGGGTAATGCTCGATTGAGCGTTGCGAATGTGCGTGAACCCATAACTACTATTCCTGCCTGCTTGCTCATTTTTACAAAAAACTTAGTATCTTCCGAGCTAGTCCAAGTTGTAGATAGATGATTGGCATTTAAGCCAATAAATCCATCAGCCGTTAATGAAGCAATAATAAATACTCTCATGATTCAAGTTAATTTTTACATAATCAATCACCAGCAGCAAGCAAACAGCTGATTACTAAAAATTATTTTGGATAGCATTTAGGATTAACTACTTTACAAATCAATGTCTTAACCACATAATTTCAGGAGTTATGGGACAAAACGACGATACAAGCAGCGATGCTGACGCCTACTACGGCGATGATGACGATGCCTCTAGTGAGGAGCTTGATTTAAGCTTCTTGGACGAAGATGGCTCACCTGATGATAAAAAAGACTGAACGAGTAGTAGCGCATAAGTCATCTCAGCTACGCGTGGGTCTAGTGGTTCCGCATATATTTATGCAGCAGAGTGTTTTACCGCAGGTAATTTTTGCCCCAGGCAAATTGGCATTAGATTTAGCTGAAGGTTTAATAAAGCAAGACGTTATAGTAACACTCTTTACGCCAGGTCCGGTTGATACTGTTGTCAAAAACATAACGTCAGATTTAAGTTCTTTTAACCAAGAGTTAGCTGAACGTCATGATAGTTATATTAATTTGCTTAAAAAACATCCGTTGACTTTTATTTCATTAGCCCGTCAAGTCCAAAGCGAATTAATCGCTAAAGCTTTTGCTATGGCCAATGATAATCAGCTTGATGTCGTACATATCTACACTAACGAGGAAGATGTTGCGCTTCCGTTTGCTCAATTTTGCAAAAAGCCGGTAGTTTTTACACACCATGACCCGTTTAATTTTTTAGTTACCTATAAAAGCGTCTTTCCTAAGTATCCAGCTCTTAATTGGGTATCAATATCTTTTGCCCAACGCCAAGGTATGCCAAGTAGCACCAATTGGATTGGTAATGTCTACCACGGTCTAACTGAAGATTTATACAAACCTGAATATAACCCAAAGGGTCATTACCTGGTATATATCGGACGGATTATAGAACCCAAAGGATTACATTTAGCCATTCAAGCCGTCCAAATATACAATCAATCTCATAAACAACCATATAAACTCAAAATTGTTGGCAAACATTATGCCGGATACCATAAGGATGCTTATTGGCAAAAGAAGATCGCGCCCAAATTAACCGATCCCAACATCGAGTACGAAGGTTTTATCTCTGATACTGCAAGTAAACAAGCTATATTGTCTAAGGCGGACGCCGTTTTAGTGCCATCAATTTTCGCTGAACCTTTTGGTATGGTAGCGATTGAGTCTTTAGCCTGCGCTACACCAGTAATATGTTTAAACTCTGGTGCTTTACCAGAAATTATTAAAAACAAATTAAACGGCATAGTAGTTAAAAGGTCCTTGAAGAATAAACAATTAAACGCCGACAAGGCGGTGGCTGATTTCATTATCGGCATCGAACAAGCATCTAAAATTGATCGTCATAATTGCCGCCAGTCTTTCGAAGAAAAATTTACGGCCAAACGAATGTGTGCCGAATATGAAACTATTTACCAGAAATTAAGCCAATCATCTAAAGAATAACCAGCGGCACTTTTATGTGAGGATGAGATTTATAATCTAATAACTGAAAATGTTCAGCTTTAAAATCATCAATATTTTTTATACTTTTATCAATGACTAGTTTTGGCAACTTTAAGGGTTTACGGATAATTTGTTCTTTAGCCGGCTCAATTTGATTATTGTACAAGTGGGCGTTGCCGATCGAAATAATGAGTTCTCTAGCCTCTAGGTTCGTTAATGCCGCAACCATCTCAAGCAGTAAGGCATACTGAGCTATATTAAACGGCAGACCCAAGAATACATCTGATGAGCGCTGGTAGAGATGTAATCTAAGTTTGCCTTTAGTTACGTCAAATTGAAACATGGTATGGCATGGTGGCAAACGCATCGCTTTAAGATCTGCCACATTCCAAGCGCTGACAATAATTGCTTTTGAATGTGGATGATGCTTTATTTCATCAATTGCCCATTGAAGCTGATCAAATTCTTTGCCAGTTGGACCTTGCCAATGTCGCCATTGGACTCCATAAACTGGTCCTAAGTTTAATTTCTTATCAGCAAACTCATCCCAATAATGAATATTATGTTCTTGAAGGTAAGCGATATTTGAACTACCGGAAACAAACCACAATAACTCATGTAATAAGATATTGAAAGGCATCTTTTTGGTAGTTAACAATGGAAACCCATAACGCAAATCAAAGCGCATTTGATAACCAAATATCGATTTTAGCCCGACAATTCCTCGACTTGGCTTGCTTTTGCCATTTTTAAGAATTTCGACTAATAACTTCAGATATTGCGTCTCTGGATGTGCCATATTATCTATTATTACATATATGAGATCTTATTTATGTCAGCTACATCCCAAGTCTAAAGTTAATGATGTAGAATAAATAGCAGATAAACTAATAATTTTCTGGAGATTGAAAATGGGACCATCTAGAGCTCCGCGACCGAAAATGGACGAAGCAGTTATTGAAGAACTTACCACAAGAGCCATAGCTGAAATTTACCCCTCCGCCAACGTTTTAGTCAAAGCTCTTCATAGTGGTAAACGGCTAATCGCTTATTTGGGTATTGACCCAACTATGCCGGATTTGCATGTCGGACATATTAGCCAGCTTTATAAGTTGCGCCTTCTCCAAAAACTAAACCATCGAGTAATACTTTTAGTGGGTGATTTTACTGCTATGGTAGGCGATCCAACTGATAAAACTGCCGCCAGAGTAAAATTAAGCCGCAATGAGGTTCTTACTAATGCTGCTGGTTATAAGCAGCAAGCCAGCAAAATCCTCGATTTTAATGATCCTATTAATCCGGCAGAAATACGTTTTAACAGTGAGTGGTTGAGTAAGATGAGTTTTGCTGATGTCTTAGAATTGGCCAGCGAAGTTACAGTTCAGCAAATGATCGAACGGGATATGTTCCAACTTCGCTTAAAAAATAATAAGCCAATTGCTTTAAGCGAATTTTTATATCCAATTATGCAAGGCCAAGATAGCCTGTCAATGGATGTAGATATTGAAATCGGCGGTTCTGATCAAATATTTAATATGCTGCTTGGCGCTACATTTGTTAAACGACATTGCAACAAGCAGAAATACGTGATCGCCGGTCAGCTACTAACAGATCCAAGTGGTAAAAAAATAGGTAAATCCGAAGGTAATATGATCACCTTTACCGATACGCCATTAAATACATTCCACAAAATTATGATGTGGGGTGATGCAATTACGCCTCATGCTTTAGAACTTTGCACTAAGCTGCCAATGTCTGAAGTTAATAAAATTAAACAGCAACTAAGCTTAGGAAAAATATCTGGTAAAGCTGGCAAAATGTTTCTTGCGGAAACTATCGTAGGTTACTTGCATGGCGAGAAAAATGCTATTCAAGCCCGTAAAGAATACCTAAACTTAACGACTAAAAATTCTGAGCCGAGTAAATCAAGCTTGCAATCAGCGCGGGTTATAGAGGGTCAAAATATTGTTGATATCCTGGTTGAAACTGGACTGGCTAACTCTAAAAACGCCGCTAGGCGATTACTGGCCGCTGGTGGCGTGCGTGTCGATAAATCTACTATTGATGCCGACTGGAATGCCCCGTCGCAAGGATCAGAATTTATCTTACAGGTTGGCAAAAAATTACATTCCAATTATCGAAATTTAAAAGTCGTCTAGATAAACAATATGGGGCTATAATTAAAATTATGGATGCAAAAGTAAAACAAAAAATAAATTATGGAATCATAACTATTGCTGCCGGCATCGGCTTTATAGCTTCATTTTTACAGATGCTTGAGAAATTGACGTTACTTAAAAACGCCAGCTCAACTTTGTCATGTAATTTAAATACTGTTTTCAACTGCTCTAATATTCTCAACGCTCATCAAAGTTCAGTATTTGGTTTTCCCAATTCACTTCTGTGTATTAGTTTTTTTATGTTTACTTTCTCTGCGGGCCTCATTGGATGGACTGGTGCTCATATAAATACTAAACTGCGCTACGTTTATGAAGGTTTGGCGTTGTTTTTCGTAGGATTTGGATTTTGGTATTTTTGGCAAAGTATCTTTAACATCGGCAGCATTTGTATATACTGCTTGTTTTGCTATGGCGGCGTTTTAGCGATTAATAGTGCTTGGTTTAGGCTTAATTATAAGGAACTAAAACTTAACCAAAAAACTATAAAAATATTGGATAAAGTAATCGCCAGCGGCGGAGATATTTTCTTCTGGTTTATCATAGCTGCAGTGATAGCCTTAGAGGCAATATTAAAATTTGGTTAAATATTCGTTTAAACTTATATTATTGTGAGTTTATATAGGAGATTATTGTGATTGAAACTACGATTAATCCACTAACAAGCGCATTAGTTGTAATAGACCTTCAAAAAGGGATTATTAACCGCCTGACTGCCCCATATGAGGCTGAGACGGTAATAAAAAACGCAGCATTGCTAGCTGAAGCTTTTCGGTCAAAGCATATGCCTGTATTTTTGATCCATGTCAGCGCCTCAACTGATGGAAAAGATAGTTTGCACCCCATAGTAGACGAACCAATGCAAATTCATACTCCACCACCAGATTGGTCAGAAATCGTGCCTGAAATGGGACCAAAGTCTGAAGATTTTGTAATCACCAAACATCAATGGGGAGCATTTTATGGCACAGAACTTGATCTTGAACTCAGGCGCAGAGGAATTACTACAATTGTACTTTGCGGTATTTCTACTAATATCGGCGTTGAGAGTACGGCTCGATTTGCTTATGAATATGGCTACAACCAGGTGTTCGTAGAAGATGCCATGACTTCTATGTCAGCTGAAGATCATTATTTTGCAATTAAGAATATATTTCCACGAATCGGTTTAGTTAGAGATGCTAAAACTGTCCTTGCCAGCCTCAAGACAGTTGTTTAATGATTTAGAAGGTATTAGTTATTGATGGTTACTATAATTTAATAGTATTACTTATTGTAAATGTTCACTAAATGGTACTAATATACTTTTATGAAGAATTTATCTCATTTCGAAGAACATGGCACAGTGCATTTTGTCTCCCATAATCGACTATTCACTAAAGTAATTATCGCAGCGCTTGAACAAATAGATGACCCTTACAAAAAGCAATCCGCAGAGGAGCTAATTTCCCACAATAGAGAACTGCAAACTAACGAAAGACCTTACGTGTTTACTTTTACAGATATAAATTGGGGTCTAATTAACGAAGGCCTTAAATTACGTGAAGAAAAGCCATTTGCATATAATTATGAAGGATTTGTTTGGTCACTGGTGGCTTTCAGAATCGAAAGATATGTTTGTTCAACAACAGATGAGTCAGCCATAAATTCGGGTGTAAGTTAACAATTATACTTGTTATTAAAATATACATTCTAAAACCAAATTACTAAAGCTTGCAAAATCATGCTCTTGGTTCATAATTAAACAATATGTAGGAGTTTTATATGGCTATACTATTAACGCAAAATATTTCATCTAAAAAAACTTTAAGAAAATTCATTCCGATTGCATTGATCGCTGGCATGATTGCTATTCCTTGCGTTGTATGGGCCGCAGGAAGTATTACGATAAGCCCTAGTACTGGTTTGACTAACGGCCAGAAAGTTACAGTCTCAGGCACTGGAATGCACACAAGCACTATTGGATCAATTGTTGAATGTAATAATGATCCCAGTCAACCTACCGTTGTTACGGAAGGAAATGCTGTTCCGGTTTCTTGCTCTAATCCTCTAACTACTTTGATCTCCACTGATAAAAATGGGAAACTACCCGCTACCTCTTTCGTAGTTCACACTGGTACAATTGGGCCCCCCTCTTCGGGCAAAGACAGCGCTGGCAATAGCGCCTCAGCTGATGCTGCGAAATATCCATGCCCACCAACTGCCGCACAAATAGCAGCTGGAATTTCTTGTTCGCTAACCTATGGTGATGCTAATGGTGATGATGTAATTCAAAATATTACATTCGCAAGTCAAACAACTACGACTCCTACGCCCACACCTACTCCAACCACCACAACTCCTTCACCTACTACGTCAACAACCACAACTCCTACTTCTACAACTACAACTACTTCTACAACTACACCTAGTGCTACTACTCCTGCTGCTTCAACACCTAATGCTACTACCCCGACATCTTCAAATCTTACCAATACTGGTCCCGGAGATATAATTGCTTTATTTGTCGGGACTGTCATTGTGACTAGTTTAATGCACTACTATTTTGCTTCACGGAATAAAAAAGCCTCCAATAAGATATAAACAAGTCTCACGCTGTTACAAATAATTAATTTTAAAAATAGTTTGACAATTTATAACATATGCGCTATATCTAAAATAGATTGTCGCTTAAGAGACAATTAAAGGTAAAAAACCAGCCGACGGGCTGGTTTTTACTTTATAGAAGATGCACCCAATATGAGCTAGAAATAAATTAGTTTAATTAGCGAAAAATTAATTATAGCACGCTGCAAGACTTCTGGAATGAATGCGAGTTGTAATCTGGTTAGGATTGGTTAGAGGATACATGGCAATTAAATTAGTCAGGGTTATATCCTCTAAATGGCTCGCCTTAGTCCATACTCCGTTCACCCAAGTATTCCCTATAACGTCCCAGCGATCTGGCCCGTAGGTTCCAGCCCAATCATCCAGAACAACGCCTTCTGAAATATTCATCTGACTGCTTGATAAGGCGTAGCCTTCAACTGTATATGCGAATCCTCTTTGAACGCTTCCAACAGTTAGAAGACAGGCATAGAAGCTAATGACAGGACCAACTGGTGGGCCAACTTTAGGATTAGGATTATACGGCGCAGATCCAAGATAAGTATAATTTTGGAATACATAAGTGGCAGCATGAGTAATATTTTTATTTTTATTGTGATCGTGGATCAAAAATGCTGTTCCAGCAAAAGCTACTATAAAAACAACCATTAGCAATAATTCTATATGCCCAAAACCTTTTGAGTTTAATTTTAAATTGATATGTTTTTTCATTTTATACCTTATTGTATCTATATATGTGAATACTAATTGATTATGCATATAAACGCAAGTGGCGGCAATGCATAAATGATATATTTCTAAAGATAAGTAATGCTAGTGTTTTCTGAGATTTTAAAAATATTGTCGCTTTGAATTGGAATAAATCCTAATACTATGGCTCTGCGAACGGCGGCGGGCATATTATTTGCACCCAATTTACTAAAGATACAATACTTATAGTTTTTTACTGTTTTGGTAGCTAGTCCAAGACTATCCGCAGATTCATTGGCGGTTAATCCATTTGCCGCTAAATTGAGAACTTTTGATTGCATCATTGTTAGCGGAGGAACGTAAAAGGGCATTTGAGAATCAAAGGTTGTTGGCTCTAAAAATCCATTATCAAAACCTAATTTTATCGCATGGCTAGAATTTATGGCATTCAATATTTTAAATATTCCGCTTTTCATATTCTTTATAGTTCGTGGTGCTTTCCCTAATTCAGACCCAATTCTTTCGTTTGAATATCCATAAGACATTGCTTCTAATAATTTAATCTGTCTTGCAGTCGGTCTGGTTGGTGTATCTTGCTCAATAATTGGGTCTGTTTTAACTAAGCTTACAACCGCAATATCTCCAATATGATCTACTACCTTGCCCGGGATAAAACTTTCATCAAAATAATTAAACTGCTCGTATCTGCTGCCCTCTAAAGACATAGCAGCTAACATAGCATTTATGTTAATTATTTTCAACCTGTTATCTACTACTAAATAGTAAAGTTTAAGTAAATTGTTTAGCTTTTGAAAGGATCAGCAAGATGAAGTGTTTCATCAATTTCTTCAATTCTCATAATTTCATTATGTTTAGCATTTCTTTCACTTCTAGATAAACTACCAGTTTTTATCTGGTTGGCGCCGGTGCCAATCGCCATGTGAGCAATCGTAACATCTTCAGTCTCACCACTTCGGTGCGAAATTATCGTTCGCCAATCATGCTGCTTAGCTAATTTAATAGTTTTGATTGTTTCGGTTAATGTACCAATTTGGTTTGGCTTAATCAATATGGCATTGCCGGCCCCGAGATTGATCGCTTTTTGCAGTCTCTCCTGATTTGTAACCAGTAGATCATCTCCAACTAATTGTAAATTACTTAAACGTTTAGTTAAATCCACCCAGTCATCCCAACCGTCCTGATCCAACCCGTCTTCTAGTGATATAAGCGGATATTTCTCTGATATAGATATTAAGTAATCAATCATTTCCGGGTTGTTTAGCTGCCGGTTCTCAGCATTTAATATATATGCCCCATCTTTATATAGTTCCGAAGCGGCCACATCCAGGGCAAAACAAACTCTGCCTCCCGGTTCATATCCGGCAGTATTAGCAGCTTTGCTCAATAGATCAAGCATTTCAGTGTTGGATTTGACTGGGTAAGTAAAGCCGCCTTCGTCACCAACGGTAGTTGAGCCCCCAAGCGTGGCAATTTCATTTTTAAGTGAATGAAATATTTCAGAGCCAACGCGGATAGCTTGGGCGTAAGTATCTATCTGCCGAGGGATTATCATGTACTCCTGAAAGTCAGAGGAATTAGAAGCATGTTTACCGCCGTTCAATACGTTCATCATTGGTAAAGGCAACGACATAGACGGATTGTGAGCAATATCATTTATATGAACATATAATTGGACACCTCTGGCATTGGCGGCGGCATGAGCACATGCCAAACTTACGGCCAAAATAGCATTAGCGCCAAGTCTGGATTTATTTTGAGTTCCATCAAGGTCGATTAATTTTTGATCAATCAGATATTGGTCATCAGCCATTATTCCACGCAGACACTCAGCTATCTCGCCGTCAATGTTGGCAACAGCTTTTAATACTCCTTTGCCCCCGAAAGCATTTCCACCATCCCTAAGTTCATGGGCTTCATATTTACCAGTTGACGCTCCAGAAGGCACTGCTGCCCGTCCAAAAACACCGTTGTCTAACCAAACATCTGCTTCAACTGTTGGATCACCCCGTGAATCCAATATTTGTCTTGCTTTTATCCACGAGATTTTCATAATTTTAATTTTCTCATAGTTCTTATGTATAATAAACATCGAGATGGCTCTTATATACATATATGATGCGACTGATTTAGATAAAGATCAGTTGAATTCTTGTCTGGTTAGCACTGATCACCACTGGGAATTTATTGCTGATAAAATTGAGCTGGCTAATTGCAATGCTGAAACTGAAGTAATTTCCGTTTTCATTTCAAGCAATGTTACGCGCGAAATAATTGAGGCTCTACCAAAACTCAAACTTATTGCCTGTCGCTCTACGGGGTTTAATAACATCGATCTAGCTGCTACCCAAGATCACAACGTAACAGTAGTTAATGTGCCAACCTATGGCGAAGCTACAGTTGCCGAATATGCCTTTACATTGCTGCTAGCGCTTATGCGCAAACTGCCTGCGGTCTTACAAATCGAAAATGAGCAATTTTCAACAGCAGAACTTATGGGTCATGATCTTCAGAGCAAAACTTTTGGAGTAGTTGGCACTGGCCATATTGGTCAAAAAGCGTTAAAAATTGCCAATGGTTTTTCAATGAATACTTTAGGCTATGACAGTTTCCAAAAAATTGAACTGCAAGACGAATGTCATTTTCAATATGTAAGCTTAGATGAGTTGCTAGAACGATCTGATATTGTATCGTTGCATCTGCCTTATTTGCCTTCAACGCATCACATCATGGATCGAGATCATCTGAGTAAAATGAAGCCGGGAGCAATTTTAATAAATACCGCCCGGGGCGAGTTAGTTGACTCTAAAGCATTATTCGAATTACTGGATAACGGCAAACTTGGAGGAGCTGCAATTGACTGTATTGAGGGGGAGGCGCTTCTAAACTACCACGAAGAAATTGCACTACTAAGAAGCGAAACATTGCCCGAGGATGTACTTCGTCATGGTGTTGAAATATCTGTTCTAGAAAAAATGCCAAATGTCATTATTAGCCCCCATAATGCCTTTAACACGGTTGAAGCGATTATGCGGATAAACCAAACTACCGCTCAAAATATTATCGATTATTGGTTCGGTAAAACGCCAAATCAAGTTAAGCCGGAAAAGAAACCAATCGGAAAATTAATCGTTATCCGACACGCTGAGTCGGAATGGAATGCAGCCGGTAAATGGACGGGTCGCACAGATGTACACTTGAGTGAAAAAGGCTTTAAAGATTCGGCAATGTTGGGCCAGGCTTTTAAAAATCTAAACATTAACATAAGCGAAGCATACTGCTCTGAGCAAATACGAACCAGAGAAACGCTTGAAGGAATATTGGACGTTTCTCAACAACTAGATGTTGATATTAAAACTGAGCCTGCTATGGATGAGCGCGATTATGGCGAATACACTGGTAAAAATAAATGGGAAATAAAAGATAAAATCGGCGAAGAAATGTTTGACCAAATCCGTCGGGGCTGGGATGTTCCGGTACCTGGTGGCGAAACGCTAAAAATGGTTTCTGATCGAGTTGTGCCATTTTATAAAGAAACTGTTTTACCACAACTTTTAGAAGGGAAAAATATCTTGATTGTTGCCAGCGGAAATAGCATAAGAGCTTTGATGAAATATATCGAATCGATTAACGAAAATGATATTAGCCAGATCGAAATGCCATTTGGCATAATTGATGTTTATTCTATTGGCGACGATGGCCTGAAAACGGATTGTAATTCAGTTAAAATCGACGCCACCCAATCAAATGCTTAATAGTTATAGTTTAAATTAATTCATTATAAATTCTAAAGGTTATTGTATAATATTTACTATCAAGTGAAATAAATAATAAAGGAAATAAAAAATGGATGAATATGTACCAGATCAGCATACGCCTGGCAGTCAATTAGAGCCAGGTTTGACTTCACCCTCAGCACCCGAAGAATCAAATCTATCAGGCTCTGAATCTGAAGAGAAAAATCAACCAGAAGGATTGGGACAATCGACGTCTGAAGGATTTAATGTTAATCCATTTGATCAGCCAACTGAACCGGTCGAACAAGCTGCAGTACCAAGTGTTAGTGCAGAAAGTAATAGTGTTGAATCTATAACCCAGCCAGTTGGTGCTGAAACCTCTAACGATAGTGGCTCAGTTGGAGATGAATTAACTGAAGGTACTGGATTTAATCCAAATGCGCAACATTCATTAATGGAGTCATCAAACCAAGCCATTAATCAAGAAAAGGCCGTCGACTTAAAATTAAAAGCAAAAGATTATGAAATGTTTTCACCGAAAGCACTAGCTGGGCTAGCCTGTGAGGCACTTGCCAGAGAAGATTATCAAGCTGTTGATTCTTTAATTAATTTGGCCAACTTGAAAATTGCCTTAAGGGCTTATAATGAACGATATAATAGTAGCAGTGATATCAACCCTTAATTCAGAACTTAGATACTGATTTTATCAACTAGTTTTTGAACTATAGTCTTTGTAACCTGATCAACTTCAAGGCTGCCATCTATTTCAATTAATAATCCCTTCTGTTGGTAATAATCTAAAACCGGCACTGTTCTATCAAGATATTTTTTAAGTCTGAGATGTAGGGCTTGCTGACTGTCATCTGCTCGATCACCGCGATCACGTAATTGTTTTGAGGCTTCAAATCTTTGCCAAACTACTTCTTCGTTGATCTTAAGAAAGATCACCGCTTTAAGGGCGTGTCCGGAATTAGCAATAGCTTTCATTATTTCGGTTTCTTCACCATGGACTCTGCCAACAGCGCTAAGTATCAAAGGCCGACCTTGATATTGAGTTTTTGATAAATACGGTTCCATTAGATTTAGAAAAAAATCAGAAGGCACAATTCCACCTTCATTTAAAATCTTCTCAATTTTTGTTGGATCTTGCTGGCTACGCAGGATTTCACCGCCAGAAATAAAATGTCCATGGACGAGATCAGCTAGAATTTTCCCTTGAGTATCTTTTCCCGAGAATGGACTACCAAAAATATCAATTGAATCCGTGCCAAGCCAATCGGAAATTATTTTTATTTGATTATTCATTTAGTCAATTATATCATTTTTGGTTAGTAAACATGTTGTGCTTTAAGATGTAGTAATTAAATTTAATAGATAGTGCTAATGCTCTAGTATGCTGATATAATATGCTCAGATAACTAATATAAACGGACCAAAAAATGTACAAATACATAAAATTTTTCAAAGAAATAGCTTTATCTGATGTTCCAACGGTTGGCGGTAAAAACGCTTCATTGGGCGAAATGTATCAGTTCTTAGCGCCTAAGGGTATAAATTTGCCTAATGGTTTTGCTACTACTGCCCAAAGCTATTATTACTTCATTGACCAAGCTGGGATTCGTAAAGAAATCGAAAAAATATTTGTCAATTTAGACGTTAATAATGTTAAAGATTTGGAAAAAAGAGGCGCCAGGATTAGGTCTTTAATAATGAAATCCAAATTGCCTAAAGATTTTGAAGCCGAAATCAAACAAGGCTACCGTGAATTAAGCCAAAGCTGTGGGAGACGTAATCTAGTGGTGGCAATTCGATCTTCAGCTACAGCTGAGGACTTGCCTAACGCTTCCTTTGCCGGTCAACAAGAATCATACCTCAACATTAAGGGCGAAAGAGCTGTTTTAAGCGCCACAAAAAGATGCATCGCTTCCCTGTTTACTGGTCGGGCTATTGCCTACCGAATAAGGAATAATTTCGATCATATGAAAGTAGCATTATCGGTTGGTATACAACAAATGGTAGCGATCCGAGCCAGGGCTGCCGGGGTTATGTTTACTATCGACACCGAATCGGGATTCCGTAACGCGGTTGTAGTCAGTTCAATATATGGACTTGGCGAAAATATTGTACAGGGTCGAGTAAATCCTGATGAGTTTACAGTCTTTAAGCCGACAATGGCAATTATTAAACACAAAATTGGCAGTAAAAAAGTTAAAATGATTCCGGTATTTGGTAATCGCACTAAAAATATTGCTGTCTCCAAAGAAGATCAGGAAAAATTCTCGATCACTGACGATGAAGCTAAAATTATGGCTCGCTGGGGTATGGAAGTCGAACAACATTACGGCAAACCAATGGATATTGAATGGGCGCTTGATGACGATGATGGCAAAATGTATATCGTTCAGGCCCGGTCTGAAACAGTAGAATCAAGAAAGAATCTTAATGAGATTGAAGAATATAAATTAGTAGATAGTGGCACTCCCATAGTAAAAGGCACTAGTGTCGGAAATAGAATTGGCGCCGGCAAAGTGTGTAAAATCCTAGATATTAAAGAAATTGGCACATTTAAAGAAGGAGATGTATTAGTTACGGAAATGACCGACCCCGACTGGGTGCCAATTATGAAGCAAGCTAGCGCTATAGTAACAGACAAAGGCGGCCGAACCTGTCATGCCGCAATTGTGTCACGTGAGCTTGGCATCCCATGTGTAGTTGGCACCAGTAATGCAACCCAAAAATTAGCCAACAATAGTTCTGTAACCGTTAACTGCTCTGGTGGCGATGAAGGACTTGTCTATCAGGGAATACTAAAATTCATTATTGAAAAGACAGATATTAAAAATCTAGTTCGACCAAAAACTAAGATAATGATGAATATCGGATCACCTGATTTAGCATTCGAGTATTCAATGATTCCCAATGATGGTGTTGGCCTAGCACGTGAGGAGTTTATAATTGATTCTCATATTAAAATCCACCCTTTGGCTCTGCTGCATTTCGATAAAATTACTGATGAAAAAACCCGCACAGTGATTAATAATTTAACCAAAGGCTATAAAAATAAATCCCAATACTTCATCGACAAGCTCGCTGAAGGTGTGGCGATCATAGGTGCTGCCTTTTATCCGAATGATGTGATCATCCGTTTCAGTGATTTTAAAACCAATGAATACGCTAATTTAATTGGTGGTAAACAATTTGAACCAGAAGAGAATAACCCAATGATTGGCTGGCGCGGAGCAAGCCGTTATTACAGCGATGCGTACCGTGAAGCTTTTGAGCTTGAATGTAAAGCCATCAAAAAAGTTAGAGATGATATGAAAATTACCAATATAAAAGCTATGATTCCATTCTGTCGTAATATTGATGAAGCACAAAAAGTTTTAGCAATTATGGAGAAGTGCGGATTAAGGAGGGGAGAAAACAATTTTGAAGTATATGTTATGTGCGAAATTCCTTCAAATGTAATATTGGCAGATCAATTTGCTGATCTATTTGACGGATTCTCCATTGGTTCAAACGACCTAACGCAATTAACTCTTGGTGTAGATCGTGATAATAATACCGTGGCTCATGTATATGACGAAAATAACGAGGCTGTAAAAGATCTTATAAGGCGAGTTATTAAAGTCGCCAAACAAAAGAAGGTCAAAATAGGTATTTGCGGTCAAGCTCCTTCAGACTATCCCGAGTTTGCTAGATTCTTAGTAGAAGAAGGTATTGACAGTATTTCGCTGGCACCAGACACAGTAGTAAAGACGACTATTGATATTAAAAAGACCGAAGATAAACTCGGTCGATAAGTATTAATTAAATTACGATCCAATCATTTATGTAAGAATCATTTGATTTTTAACATATTTACGAATATTGCTCAGAGCCGTATTGGTAATACACATTTCCAACCATTTATTGCTAGGACGGGCTTTGCTATTAGTAACTATTTCAACAATTTGACCATTTTTCAATTGGGTTTTTAATGCCATAAATTTACCGTTTATTCTTCCGCCACCGGCATGTTCTCCAATTTTAGTGTGTACTGCATATGCAAAATCCAAAATTGTAGCAGTGGCAGGTAAATCGACAACGTCACCTTTTGGCGTAAAAACAAATATCCGGTCTTGGAAAAAGTCAGTTTTAAGCCTGGCATAATAATCATTGGTTGCTAGATTTAAGTTTTGTAATTCTCGAAGTTGTTCAATCCAGGCAAAACTTTCCTTGTCTGAACTACCTTCCGAATGAGATTGTTTATAATCATGGTGTGAAGCCATACCGTATTCATTGTTAATGTGCATATCGAGAGTCCGGATCTGAATTTCTAGAATATGCCCATCGCCACTGAAAACGGTTGTATGCAAGCTTCTATAGCCATTAGGTTTTGGAATAGCAATATAATCTTTTACTCTTCCCGGGATCGGCCGCCAATGATTATGAATTACCCCCATCGCTTGGTAGCAATCAGGTATTGATTTAACTATTGCTCTAATCGCAATCAGATCGTAAATTTCATTAACATTCCATTTTTTAGATACTAATTTTTTGTAAAAACTATAAGTACCCTTAATTCGTTCATCAATTTTAGGTAAATAATTTAACGAGTTGAAAAGATCAGCACTTAAATCACGATGGATTTTTTTGACTGTTTCATTGGAATTTCTGATAAAGTTTTCCATGATATCTGCTGTTCTTTTATACTCCTCTGGATAGGCATACGGAAAAGCTAAATCATTAATTTGGCTCACGAGTTTACCCATTCCCATACGTGAAGCTAGCGGTGCATGAATCATAATACTCTCAACAGCTATCCGATGTTGCTTTACTTCAGGAAGATATTGCAGAGTTTCAAGATTATGCAATCGATCGGCTAACTTTAAAATTACTACTCGCACATCTTGTGCGACAAATACAAAAAATTTACGTAGACTCTCAACGTGATGTTCGTTGCCGCTATATTTGATGTTGCCTAGTTTACTTACGCCTTCGACTAAAAAGGATATCTCATCACCAAACTCTATTTTTAAGTCTTCCGCTGTAATTGGTGTATCCTCAATAGTGTCATGTAATAATGCTGCACAAATTAAAGTAGTATCCATGCCAAATTCTAAGATATGTTCAGCAACCTTAATGCAATGCCCTTCAAAATACGGGTTGCCATTTGCTCTCAATTGGCCCTTATGGGCTAATTTAGCAAAATCATAAGCATGTTTAATTAATTGCAGATCTTGATTAGAAATATTAGGAAGTTGTTCTTTAACTTCTTTAATGAACGTTGGTTTATTAATCAATGTATTCGTAGTGTCCATAATCAAATAGAATTATATATTAGGTAAGATTGTAAGTATTAACTATATAACTATATGGGTAGTTCTATGCAATCTTTCAATAAAACTGCACTGGTTTGACGTTCAGCCCTTGCTCCTTCAGCGATAACTGTAACCTTGTCTCCTTTTTGTAAATTCGAAGTAGTATTGCCCAAGTCGCAAAGAGTTTTAAATGTCGAATGAGTTACGAGTCCAATTATAAGGTCATCGTTTTGCTTGGTTACTGTGGTTATCTGGCCGTGGATCTCCAGTGTATTAAAGTCGTAACTTCCATAAAAATTATCATTTTTCATGGCATTAGCCGCTTGGGTAGCTGTGATAGACTTAATGGTCAAATTACTAAGTGTGAGTCTCCATCCCAAAAAGAAACTACCGATAATTACTAGGATTATTACTATTGCGATAGCAGAGTATTTAACTAAATCTGATCGAAAAAAGTACTTTAACACAGATTTATTATAACAGATAGATTTGCCTTAATATCGGCACGAATATTCAATTATAATGATTTACGCTTAAAGCAAAACTATTTATAATAATTTCCTGGTATTGTTTACTAACATTTTTCGACTAAAAGTTTAGTCATTTAAGTTACTGAGCGGAATTAATATCCAAGTTATTATCTGTATTAGAAATTATTTATGTTTAATTCGAATGAGTTAATAATAGAGCCATTAAATGGTATTGAAGAAACGGATAAGTATCAAGAGTTCCGGGCATATCTAGGCAGAATAACAACCCTAGCTCAACGGGGCGAACAATCAGTACCTGAAATTAATTTGAGCGGGTTGGCTGAAATAATTACTCCTCAATCGCCGATCGTTATTTTTTCAATGGAGTATTATGGCGGCAATGATATCGGCATAAAAGGCAGCGGTGGATTAGGTATTTTAGTAGCCGATATACGTCGGGTATCAGAACAACTCAGCATCCCACTTACTGTAATTACACCATTTTACTCGATTGAGAGACATCAACAACTTGAGTTGCCCAGTAAGTTCGCAATTAAAGATATTCCACCACCAAACAATTTCTTATTTGAACAACTTGGCAAAACTACTATTAATTCTCAGTCTGGTCAGCCAATTGTAATTGACGCCTATGCTAAAAAATTTGGTTCCACACAAATACTTACGGTGACTAATCGTAGTTTCGGAGAATTGTATCCAGGCAATAGTAGCGGCGACTACCGTTTGTATCAGGAAGTAGTCTTGGGTTTTGCGGGTTTTGATGCTTTAAATAAAGCTGGTTTAAAGCCTTCTTTCATGCAACTTAATGAAGCGCCAACTGTTTTTGCCGCCGTCGCTTGGTTAGATTATTTGTGTACCCAAGGCCTAAATTATGACAGTGCGCTGGCCGAAGTTAGCAACCACACGCTTTATACTAACCACACTCTGGTCCAAGCGGTTGAATCACAATTCAATATCGATCAGTTTAACGAGCTTGTCATGCCAAATATTCGCAGTCAAGAAGTCAGAAGTCGGATAGCTAATATGTTTAGCGACAATATATTAAAACTTAGCTCATTGGCTTTTGAATTAGCTAGAATTAGAAGCGGCGTCAGTAAATTACATTCAAAAATTTCTAGTACAAATTTCTTAGATGCTAGAAGAAATAATGTAACTTTTGAAGCTGTTACTAATGGGATATCAAGTGAATGGACTTTGCCAGATATAATGACATATTTACATGATGTTGACATTCTGGATGAATTTGACCTTCCGACAATTGATTATGTAAATAACTTAGACAGGCTTGATCCAGTAATACTTCGAGGATTGAAATTACTAGGTCGCAAAGAGATGAATCGTATTTTATATCATCGTAAAGATCAAAACGGAGAATCCATCCAAATACCCGAAGACATATTACTATTCAACTTCAAACGACGTTTTGCTAGTTATAAACGGCCAGAAATGTTATTTCAAAATCCGGATAAATTAGCCCAAATCCTTAAAACCTATAATGCGCACTTGATTATGGCCGGCAAACCGCACCCGGATGATTTCGGCATGCAGATAGATCTTGATAATATATTAAATCTTGTCGATAGCCACAAATTTAACGGAGAAACTGTTTTGCGCGAACGAGTTCACTATATTCAAGATTATGACGAAGAATTAGGTCGCGCCTTAACTTTTGGTTCTGACTGTGCCATAAATATTCCAGTAGTTGGACAGGAAGCTTGCGGCACGTCTTGGATGAAAGATTTAAGAAATTTCCAATTACTAATCTCAACTCCAGACGGAGGAGTAGCCGATGGTGAAACGATAACTTACCTGTTGGTTAGTGGCGAAGATGAAGTAAACACTATGTACGACAAAATGATAGAAGCTGCTGAAATATACGACAATAATGCTAAATACAAGAGAGCGATCATTGATCAACTTAAGACCTACCTCCCTGTTATATCTGGCTCAAGGATGATGGCGTCTTATCTAAGCCTTTACCAAAGAATTTCTATATAAAGATCTTTAAATTTAAACTACTTAATAAATAATATGGTTATGTTTGCTAATTTTGGTTTTAGTATAGATAATTAATTTAGATACTTTAAGGAGTACTCTTTATGAAAAATGAAACATTACGTGATTTAGTTGATTCTCAGCAAGCTTTGTTCGATAAGTCAGATGCTCAAGCCGATGAAAGAGCTGCGAGCTATCCTTTATCTTACGAAGATTACCTCGCGTTGCCCCTAAATGACAGATTGACCATTGCTTTAAACGTATTTAGGGATGACGCACCAGTTACGATTTCGCACGAACAATACACTTCTGAAAGATCATTTATCTTTCCAATTGAAATTTCAGAAAATGATATGGGAATTCAAACTAGTGCAAAGGTAAAATATAGCAACGAGACTCATTCCCGACCTCCCGGCTTATCTATTTCAATAGTGTCTAGCAGGGATGCATATACCAATACTGCATTTTTAGGTTACTTAAGACAAATCTACTACTGGGGAGATAATCATACAATAATTAGAAGAGAATATGAAGTTATAAGTAGTTTTCAAACCATGAATTTTACCTCAGATCCTGATGATCAATTATTTAAAGATGTCGTATACGTTATTGATGAAGGCATTAATCAAATTTATAAAGCAAGGCTTGCAGCCCGTATTTCAAAATTAGGTAAGCTTACAACAAAAATAGTTTAAATTAATCTAATATAGAAATATTTATTTAACTTAATCAATGTTCACTTCTCAAGAACTTGATAGAGTTGTAGTTTTTTTATGATGACTTAGGCTATGTCCCCGTTGAGATATTACAGCCAAGACTGCTATAGCAATTAATGAAATTATAATAAATGCAAAATCAGACGAGTTAAAGTGGGCTTTAGTAATTGTGCTTAGCGGCGAGTAAGCAGGAATCATCCACTTGAAATAATAGGCTTGAAGGAAAGTCATAAGACAGATTATGCCTACCAGCGCTATGCTATGCAAAATTACTCTGTGAAATATTTTACCTTCTTTGTTAGTTTGCTTTGTGGCTGCAGCAGCTACCGCTATGCTTTGCGGTGATATCATTTTAGCAGCCACACCACCGGTACTATTGGACGCCACTGTTAAAACCGGGTTTATACCAAGGGCACTTGCTGTATGGGCTTGTACACTGCTAAATAGCGCATTAGATGAAGTATCGCTTCCCGTAATAAAGACCCCCAGCCAACCAAGTAATGGAGCAAGTAACGGAAAAACTCTACCGGTTGATGATAATGCTTTGCTAAGTGTTGCAGATATTCCCGAGTAATTTGCAACGTAGGCAAAACCAACTATTGAAGCTATTGTAATAAGTGGTCGATATAATTCTTTCAATGTCTTGCCGGCAACTTTCAAGATATGTTTTATAGGCATTCGCATCAAAATTGCAGATAGTAATGCAGCTAAAAATATGGCTGTACCAGCAGCCGACAACCAAGCAAAACTATAGCTAACATCGAGGGCTTTTCCGGCCACGATAATGCCGTGATTTAGCTGTCCAAATGGAATTTTAACTGTGTATTTATCTAATAACGCTTTAGTGCCAGAAAAGGCCCAGTTAGCAATAAAAATAATTAACAATAAAAATGGAGTCCACGCCCTAATTAGCACCGAAATACTGGGAAGTGTTGTGCGATGGTCAGAAGTTACAGCTTTTTCATGAGGGAAACGCCAGACTGTTTTTGGTCGCCAGACCAGCAATAATCCGACTAAGCATATGGTTGTTACGATAGAAGATACGATATCCGGCAATGATGGACCTAGATAACTAGAAACTAGAAACATAGTTGTGGCATAAGCTCCACCAGTGACTAATATAGCCGGCCAAACCGCTTTTGCACCTCGCCAGCCGGCAATGATTACGACTAACCACAGCGGAATTATCAAAGCCACTAATGGTAATTGGTGGCCGATCATCCTACTTAGGGTATTGGCATTAATATTGCTTAGTTGACTGGCAGTTACTACCGCAATACCTATTCCCCCGAATGCTACAGGTGCAGTGTTGGCTAATAAGCAAATGCTAGCCGCATAAATTGGCTCAAAGTTTAGCCCAATTAAAATGCCTGCGGTAATCGCCACCGGCGCCCCGAAGCCAGCCGCACCTTCTAAGAATGCACCAAAACAGAAAGCTATCAATAGAGCTTGCAACCGTCGATCATTAGTGATCGACTCTATGGTATGACGCACAACCCCAAAGCTTCCGCTTGCTACGCTAATGTTATATAAAAACACCGCGGCTAAAACGATCCAACCAATTGGCAATAATCCATCTATAACACCATACAGTCCAGATAAACCAACCAATTTTACCGGCATTCCATAAACAAACGTTGCGATCACAAGAGCTGATATAAATGTGATCAAAGTAGCTTTATAACCAGCAACTTTACGGCTTAACAACATTCCGGCCAATATTAAAATCGGGATTACCGCTATTAAAGTCGACAATATTAAGTTGTGCGTCGGATTAAAAGGTTGAGTCCACATTTTAATCTATGATTTATATTATCTTCAGTCTGAACATTAATCTAAGTATAAGCACTTTATATGCCGCTTTCAAATAGAGATTATTAACAATTAAAGCTGATATTTTATAAATCAACTGTCCAATATCGAAATAAATCATCACGATTAATATTTACGCATACTTTCGATAAATCTAGCTATCTAACATAAATTAATCTTTTTATGCTATAATTAAGATAAGCAAGTGGTCACACAAACCTCTCCGTTGTAATAATATGTTCCTACAAAACTTACTATCATCGCGGTTAGATGAGTCTATCGCGAGCGATTATTAATAAAAAAGGAATCATATTATGTCAATGAAACTATACGTAGGCAGTCTTGCATTTAGCGTGACTGAGCAAGAATTAGAAACTCTCTTTGCTGAACACGGCAAGGTAACTTCAGTAGCAGTCATTAAAGACCGAGACACCGGTCAGTCAAAAGGTTTTGGTTTTGTCGAAATGGAAAATGACGATGAAGCAAAAGCCGCTATGTCAGCATTGAATGGAAAAGACGTAGGTGGACGCTCGATTGTTGTAAATGAAGCCCGTCCACAAGTAGATCGACGATAATTTAGAATTTTTTTCAAATAAAATTTCTTAGATTTTTCGATACTAAGTTTTCTAACCATACTAGTAATGTTTCGAACTTATAAATAGTTCGATGATTGGTTAATTATGGCAAAAGATATTATGCATATTGAAATAGTTCGCTCAAATACTAAAGGACTTAGTTCAATGAGCCAGATTTCATGCGACGCTATTTATAAAGTTTTGATTAAAAATTTTATTGAGGTAGGTGTATCAGAAGTAAATAACTTGCAAGATCTTGAAAATTTAGTTTCGTCAAATCCAGATCTAGTTTTATTGGGAATGGAATTTATCCCCGAAAACCCTAATCTTGGACTAGCTGACCCTAATAAAATTTGGCTTAGTGACTATTTTGATCGAAATGGTATTGCTTATACTGGTTCCAACCGGATAGCGCATATGCTTCAACGTGATAAACCTCTGGCTAAACAACGAATCCTAGATTGCAATCTCCAAACACCTGCTTACTTGGTTATAAAGCAACATCAGATATATAGCATAAATGATATAAATTTATCATATCCATTGTTTATTAAACCAACCAATCGTGGAGGCGGGCTAGGTATTGACAACTTATCTGTTGTTCACAATTATTATCAATTACGAAGAAAAGTTAACTACATAACTCATGAATTGAGCACGGATTCGTTAATAGAAGAATACCTACCAGGGAGAGAATACAGCGTTGCTATTTTAAAAGATTATTTCTTAAACGAAAACATTGCAATGCCTATAGAATTAGTTGCTCCGCAAGGCGATGATGGAGTTCGATTGTTAAGCAGTCAAGTTAAATCTTCAAATACCGAGATTGCCTTAGAAGTTACTGATAAAAATATTAAATCTAAAGTCTCGACGTTAGCTCTAGAAGTATTTACGGCTTTAGGCGCTCGGGATTACGGTCGGATTGACATTCGATTAGATTCAAGTGGAGCTCCAAACTTTTTGGAAGCAAATCTAATACCTAGCTTAATAAGTGGATATGGTTCATTTCCCAAGGCTTGCGTAATTAATGCAGGGCTGGACTATGAATCCATGATTATGACTATCGTCAACTTGGGACTTACTCGATGTGTAAATGACCTCGAAGTTATTCATGCCGACACGTTTATAAATGAACTAATCCTTGACTCACCTGAAGCATCCTACATTCCTATCTAATTTTTATGAGATCTTTTTCTTTGGATTATTAGACCACTAAGAGCTAGTAGAGATGCTCCAGTTATTATCATGATTTTACCGCGATTTTCTATAATCTCATGTTTGAGGCGCATAACAAATGTCCCTGAATCTTGGCCAGGTTCAATTTCTTCTATATCTTCAATAACTACTACAACTTTATGATCGCCATCTTTAAAGTGACTTAGAAGCTCATGGTCATCACCCTTTAGCTCATCGGCAGCTTCTACATGAGAGTGAAAATTGCTAATCAATGCTTCTGGCGGAATTGACATATATCAATAATAGCAGACTTATATTATGTAACTCGATTAGAATACAGAAACTTGAAGTTTTATTGCAATAACAAGTGACTCTAAAAGTTGCAAATAATCTTTTATTAAGCTGTGAATCGTTTATATAGCCTTATGGAAAGTGGTATAAAAATAAGCAGCAAAATAAAGCACCATATGAGAATTTTCCAAGTCGCCCCTCCGTCGGGCACGCCTAATGCTAAATGTCTAGCCGAGTTAGCAACAAATGTTACTGGTTGATTGCGCACAAATACCTGCAGCCAACTAGGCATCGTTTGCACTGGTATAAACGCCGCACTAGCAAATGTTAAGGGAAATATCAGCACAAAACTGGCCAATTGGGCAGTTTCGGGGTCATGCACTGCCATTCCAACCCAGGCAAAAGCCCAGGATAAGGCATAACCAAATAACACTGCTACAGCAATCATGCCAATGGCATTGCCAAAACCAGCATTAAAACGAAAACCGATCAAGTAGCCAACTGCCACCATAATAATTACAACCATTAGATTTCGAACGGCATCAGCAAATGTTCGCCCAGCCACTACAGCCAGTCGACTCATTGGCAAAGATCGAAACCGATCAATAATACCTTTGCCAATATCGTCAGCTAAGCCAATGCCAGTTTGTACGCCGCCAAACATTACCATTTGAACCAAGATTCCTGGGAGTAAGTAATCGATATATTTGCCACCAGGAACATGCGTAGTGCCACCAAGAGCTCCCCCGAAGACGTAATTAAAAAGCAGCAAAAACATTACTGGTTGGATGGAAGAAAAAAACAGCAGACGAGGTAATCGGATATAACGAATCAGATTTCGCCGAGTAATAATTAACGTGTCGCGAAAACCTTTGATCAATTTTTTATAGTAACTCATGAGTGAGATTTCCTGTTTGATTTCGTCTTCGGTTGAAAAGGCCTGGGTTTGTCACCTGTCAAAGTTAAGAAAACATCATCTAACGAAGGTCGATGAAGTGATATAGATAATATTTTCAAATTAGCATGACTTAGAGCTCCAGCAATTTCAACTAGACCGTTAGCGCCACTTTTAACCGGTAAAGATATCTTCTGATTATTAATATCGTACTTGGAAGAACTAGAAAATTTATGGGCTAATTCCAAAGCCTTGTCTTTGTCACTGGGATCACTTAACTCGAATTCAACGATATTGCCACCTAATCGAGTTTTCAATTCGTCACTCGTCCCTTTATCGATGACTACACCGTCATTGATAATTGCTATTTGGTCAGCTAGTTCATCGGCTTCTTCTAAATATTGAGTGGTTAGAAGTATTGAAGTTCCAGCTTGAACTAATTCCCTGATTATTTGCCAAATATCTTGTCTTGATTTTGGATCAAGTCCAGTTGTCGGTTCGTCTAAAAATAATACTTTAGGACGACCAACTAAACTAGCTCCCACGTCTAATCGCCGACGCATTCCACCTGAATATGTTCTTACCGGGCGACCAGCTGCTTCATTTAGGTCTAGTCTTTCCAGTAAATCTAGGGTTCGCTTTTTAGCTTCAGACCTATTGAGGCCGTATAAACGTCCTGTCATATAAACATTTTCATAGCCTGTTTGAAATTCATCAATAGCGGCATATTGCCCCGCCAATCCAATAGTCTCACGAACTTTTTCGGCGTCTTTTACTACGTCAAAACCAAGCACACTAGCTGAACCCTTATCAGGCACATAAAGAGTGCTTAATATTTTGATCATGGTAGTTTTACCAGCACCATTAGGTCCCAACAACCCGAAAATTTTATTTTCTGGGGCGGTCAGGGTAATATCGTTTACGGCATAAAGACTGCCAAATCGTTTTACTAGGTGATTAACTTCAAATGCGTTCATATTTAAGAAATACCCACCACAAAAGTATACACTTTAGATATATTTTTTGGTAAGAGTTAAATCAACATCAATTATTTTTATTTATATTCGCTTTTACTGAATTTGACGTTTCTCGTATAAAGTATACATATAATCTATAATTGGATAAGTTATTATGTTTAAAATTATTCATCTAAGACGGTTTTTTTCGCAATGTTTTGTATCTAGGAAATTGTTTTTGTTATTTATTGCCGTAAGTTTATTTTTAACAGTTTTCTGTTTTTATTTAGTGCCTAAAGTTCATGCTGCATCTAATACGAATATTCCAATAAGTCAGAACAATAACACTCAATTAAATGTAGTCGGAAATAACATCATTTCTAGCAATGGACAGACATATATTCCTGAGGGCATATCTGTATATGGAGGACTTGAAGATACGGATTATATGGAGAATACAGCTAATATTGATGCTCAAATCATAGCAGCAGCAAAGTACTGGCATGCAAACACTATCCGTTTACAGATAGCCGAAAGCAATTTATTTAATAATATTACGCCTGGAAAAACCTATAATAATAAGTTCTTAAGGGCAATAGTCAATCAAGTTATTCTGGCACAAAGTCTGCATATGGCTGTAGTTATAAATGACCAGACAGAATTTACAAGTAATACACCTAACCCATCTGTAATGACAGTTAAATTCTGGAAAGTTATGTCACAAACTTTTAAAAATTGGCCCTACATAATATTTGATCTATTTAATGAGCCGCGATTGGGGGGTGTAATTAGCGTGCATGGTAAATTGGCATCCAATAATCGGCCAGTATTCCCTGGATTTCCTCTTTACTCCAAACGATTACATCCTGCTTCTCAAAGCACTACTGCAATTACTTGGAATGTATGGAAATATGGCGCACAAGTAAATGGTGTAACTTATATTGGCATGCAGACATTAGTCAATCAGATCAGAGGTTATGGAGCCAATAATCTTATCTGGGTTGAAGGGCCTAATGAAGCTAGGGAATTGCCAAGTAATAATTACCTAATAAAGGGTAGTAATATTGTTTACTCAATTCACCATCCTAACTTAAATAATTCATCGAGTTGGAATCAGATTGGAAACATATCAAAAATTACACCAGTAGTAGATGGTGAATGGGCTCAGTACCAATCGCCCTGGGCTGAATGCTTTTCTCGCGCCTATACTAACACTCCATTATATTTAAATTATCTACATAATCATGGGGTTGGTATTATTGCGTGGTCGCTTCAAGCTGGTTCATTAGTAAAAGATAAAGGTTATTCGATACCTTCAAATTTAAATACTCCTAGCAGCCCCAAAATCGCCAATGATCTAAAGAACCCCAGTAAATTATCGCCTAACTATGATTGCGGCTACGAGTTTGGCCAAGGAGTAGGTCAACTATTACAAAACTACTTCTCCCTTTACAGTGTACCGATTTATTAGCTTACTAATCGGATATTCTATAACAAAAGCTATCTCAAAATATTGTTTATTGCACTTTGGATTACGGGCGACTCATTAGTTTGTCAAAAGTGAGAATTATGTCTGGGTTAACTCAATTATAACCACTATCTGGGTTGGAGAATACCTTTCGCCCAATCCCATATAGGCACATTTGTATTGTTTAAGTAAACAACCAAGTTGCCGTCGTTCTGCATATTGAGCCACGCTGCGCCATACCCATAAGTACCACTGTTCCAGGTCACACCGCCACTATATTTATAGACAACTAAGTTACCGTCTGGTTGCATGGCTAAGAACGATGAACCGTCCCCACCTGTACCAGTACTCCAATATGCTGCCCAACCACCAACGCCAGTATATTTATATAACACTAAGTTGCCATCTGACTGCATAATTAACTCATAAAGGCCATTAGTAGAGACTAAGCTCTGATTAATTAGAAGTGATTGATTGGTGTAAAGCCTAGAGGTAGAGTTTGCAGGAGAAATAAGTGTTCCGGTAATCCCATGGATAGCGTCAGCAGCGACTAGATATTGATTGACGAAGGCCCATGATAGAGTTGCCCACCCGTTATTACCCCAATATGTGCCCCATTGATTTTCAACTAACAAACCCTGAGTGTTATAGCCAAATGCTGTAATCTCATGATAACCTCTTGAAGTTTGGCCAGCAGTCGGCGTGCCTACAAGTGAATTGCTGCTATTGGCATTATCAAACTCCGGATAAACCGGGAGTGTGATTACTGCCGGAAAACCGGATGCTAACTGCTGTTCAAGTAACACCTGAGCGGTATTGCCCGTCTGTAGACCATCAAAAATATTATAATAAGAGGTTATTTTGTATTGAGCAGCATTTGATCGCTCCGCAGCTGTTGGCTGATCAGTGAAATCATAGTCACCTTGGTAGTAGTCCCCTTCAGTGTCGATCCCCTGGGACTCAGCAATAGAAAAGTTTTCAGCTGGTGTTGAGCCGTTATCTTGTCCTTTTGAGATCTGGGCATAGGTGTACATTGGCGCCATCATTCCCGCACCTTTTACTCCAGTATCATTATATCCATTATAATTTGCATACCAGGCGAATAATGAATGATCGATCGCCCAAGCATCACATGAACCAACCTGTCCCTGATCGCCCACGGGTGGTGCCCACTTGCTGATATTAATGCTTGAAGAAAAGGTCTGTTGCGGTGGTGGCACTATCAAATGTTGATGAATATTTGGTGCGGGTGGTATAGCTCCTAAAGCATGAAGTTGAGTGGCATGGCTTGTCACCCATAAACGCACACCTATAATGGCGACTATTGCAACTACGACCAATGGCAATATGAGGTGCGTATGCCCACGCGAATCTAATGAATGGAGTTTTTTATTAAATGAAGTTTTAATTTTCATTTCTAACGCTTGATTTCAATATATATCTAGAAATAGAATAATGCAAATGCTTTACAGCAATAATGAACTTTAATAGACCATTGCGCATTAAACGCACATTATAATAAATTATAGTTACAATGGTTATACTTGGCTGAGCACGTTAGACTAGAACCATTTCGTACTTTGTTCAGCCTAATCCGTAGTCCCTGTACCATCCTGGACTACCACTCAAGTTTGTGACATATGAGCACGTTGGTCAGGAACCTTTTCGGCGTTTGTTCTATTTCGTCTTAAAGCATATATAATATGATTATGATTAAGACGAAAAAATATCCGTATTGGGTTCATATACTTGGCGCTTTTGTGGTCTGGGCAATAGTATTGTTGGTAGGCCAGCATTTTATTAGTACTCACAGATTCCACAATTTATTAATATTCGCTTGCGGCTTCTGGTTTGCGATTCTCTGGGTGAGCATAGTGCGTAAATTTTATAAGTAGATATTTATAGACGTTGGTTCTGTATGCCGGTCAGGAACCTTTTCGGTTTTTGTTCGAATCCTTAAAGCCTAGACTTTAAGGACTTTCATGCTGTAAGTATCATTGGCTGGGGCGGAGGGATTCGAACCCCCGTATCACGGGACCAAAACCCGTTGCCTTACCGCTTGGCTACGCCCCAATAACTTTAGATTGAATTTATATATTTAAGCGTATTCAATCTAGCTAATTATAGTATATTGTTGCTATAAATATCCTACTTAATACACCTGAATTCTATATTCTAAAATATTTATATTTTCTTCTCTTGTTTACAGATATAAATTGGCGTACAGTTTTTAATACCTTATGAGTAAATTACAGATAGAAGATCCAACTGAATACATAATCCCTGTGAACATGAATAAATTGCAGGGACGCATGCTCCGATATGTAAAAGCCAAACAACCTAATCGAGAAATTTTACTAATCTACGGACACCATTCAAGCATTGAAAGATATTGGGAGTTAGCAAAAGCGTTCGGTAAATACGGCGCAGTCACAATCCCCGATATACCTGGTTTTGGTGGCATGGAAAACATATATAAATTATACGATTACCCGAGTATTGATAATCTAGCGGATTACTTAGCGGCATTTTACAAACTTCGTTATAAAAAACGGCGAGTAACCATCGTGGCAGTTGGTTATGGATTTACGATTACTACTCGGATGCTTCAAAAATATCCGGATATTATCAAAAAATTAGATTTATTTATAGGTATTGATGCCTTCTCTCATCGAGATGATATTGTTATAAGCCGTTTTAAGCGTGCTTGGTATATTATTAGTGCACGAATTCTAAACTTCAGGTTATCCAGTTCAATATTTCGAACAGTATGGTTGCGGTTAATATTGAAAAAAGTCAGTGATGATGTGATTTTAAGCTCCTTGAAAAAGTTCTCATTCCGCGGAGACATATTTTTTGAACCATCAAACGTCGACTATAAGTTATGGCTTGTAAACGATATGCGAACTCACGCTCAAACTATCAAAAATTTACTTAAATTAGACAACTGCCAAAATCGAGTAAATATACCGCTATGGCACGTAGCTTTTGATAAACGAACTTTTTTTAATGATATTTTCGTTGAGCAACATTTAAAAGTAATTTTTCCCGAATATCATAAGCTATCGTCAAGATTTAACCTAAACTTACCATTGGGATCACCTAAAAATCGCATTGGTAACATAATACCTCCTCAACTACGTAAAAAATTAAAAGATAGCTCTAATTTTCAATAATATCCGATACGGTGTCGCAAAACTTCATAGTGCTTAAGTTTAGATTTTAGTACATATCCCGAGCATAATATGCCATAATACTCTTATGTTAGGTTTTCTCCATAAAAAATCCGATAAAGAAGTTTGGGTAAACATTTCGAATCGGACTATTATTCGTGTCATTTTATTAGTAGTAGTTGCCTTTATAGCATTTGTTTTTCTGCGTAAAGTTACTCATGCCATATTAATCCTCTTTACCGCTTTCTTCTTGGCTCTGGCATTAAATAGTCCAGTCCATTGGTTGGGTGAACAATTCCCCGGCAAACGCAAAGGTAGTCGAACCTTGGCAACTAGTATTTCATTTTTAATAATTATTTTAATCTTGGTAGCATTTAGTGTTGATGTTATACCAAATCTTGCCAGACAAACTTCCACCTTTATAAAGGATGTCCCTCATATCGTCCAAGAGGCTCGTGATAAACACACTAATCTTGGAAAATTTATTAATCACTATCATCTGCAGCCATCAATAAATAATTTTTCCAATCAATTGAGCAGCCATTTGCACAATATTACTGGTACTGTCGTGTCAACAATTAGCTCAGTTGCCTCCAGCTTTTTTACTATAATTGCAATTCTAGTTCTTACTTTTATGATGCTTGTAGAAGGACCATTTTGGGTTAATCGATTTAAGTTGCTTATACCTTCCGAACACCGAGACCATGCTGTCAATATGGCCAGAGATATGTATCAGATAATTCGTGGTTACGTGAATGGCCAAGTATTATTAGCCGCTCTAACCGCCGTATTGATCGCACCAGCCTTATTTATCCTTCACATTAGTAATCCTGTCGCTTTGATCGTATTAATCTTCCTGACGTCCTTGATACCGCTTATTGGACATATGATTGGCATTGTTATCGTTACAATCGTGGCCCTATTCCATTCACCCTGGGCGGCCCTAATAATTTTTGCTTACTTCCTTTTATATATACAAATAGAGAATTATGTTATCCAGCCTAAAATTCAAGCCAACACTACCAACTTATCACCGCTGTTAGTATTTGCTTCAGTGATAATCGGTGTAACTTTTGACGGCTTGATCGGCGGCTTAGTGGCAATCCCAATTATGGGCTGTTTAAGGGTCATAGCCGTCGATTATTTGCATAATCATGGCAAATTTATTAATGATGATCCGACTAAAGAACCAGACGTTCCTGATTAATCATTACTACGGTACCATAATGGTCCGCGATCTAAGTAATTATTGACTATTATTTTATTATCAGTAAGTAATTTATTCCTAAGGCTATCGGAAGCTGTAAAATCTTTATTGCCATTTTGGGCAGCTAACCAAAACTTATTCTGTTGATTTAACAATTCTATTTCTGAATAAGTTATATCCTTTTGCTTAGATAAATCTAGTCCACTGATATTGTCAATAAATATCAGTAATTGTTTAAGGGCTTCGAGTGCCGTATGGTCAAAAAGGGTTTTGTTTTTCAGCTCAACAATTATCCGGTTTAATTCGCTTAAGAAAATTGGGGTATTAAGATCATCCTCCATTGCTTGTAGTAAAGTAGTTTTGTACTGATTGATGTCATCGGATTTTAGGGCCGATGGCTGTTGAGTTATTAGATTAGTCTGATATTGCAGTTGACCTAAGGTATAGAATTCTTGCAATCTACTGGTGGCTTGTAGCAATGTGTCCCAATCAAATTGCGACTGAGTCCGATAATGAGATTGCATTACAAGCAGTCTAACTGCCATTAGAGTAATCGGCTTGTTTTCCTGATGCCGTTCAATCTCCTCAAGCGTAATAGCATTTCCAGCGCTTTTAGCGATCTTGTCATTATCAATTAAAATATGGTTCGTATGCATCCAATAATTTGCCAGCGGTTTTCCAGTAGCGGTTTGAGATTGAGCAATTTCATTAGTGTGATGGACTGGGATATGATCTATCCCACCGGCATGGATATCGATTGTTTCTCCCAAATATTTAAGAACCATGGCTGAACATTCAATGTGCCAACCCGGGAAACCTTTACCCCAAGGACTATCCCACTCCATATCCCGCTTCACTTCGCTTGGAGAAAATTTCCATAACGCAAAATCGGTTGCTTGTTTTTTCTGGGGATTTACTTCAATTCGCTCAGCAGACTGTTGCTCGTCAATATCAAGCTGTGCAAAATCGGCATAGTTAGGAAATTTTGATGTATCAAAATATATACCATCATCTATGCGATAGGTGTAACCCTTCTCTTCAAGTTTTTTTATGAGTTCTATTTGTTCTGGTATATGTTCGGTTGCTTTGGGCATCACGTCAGGATGGCTGATATTTAACCGACTTAGACCCTTTATGAAGTAATCTGTATAAAACGTAGCGATTTCCCAAGCCGATTTGCCTTCCAAACGGGCTCCCTTTTCTAGTTTGTCCTCGCCGCTATCAGCGTCACTCACAAGATGTCCAACATCGGTAATATTTATAACCCACCGTGGCTTTAATTTTTCAACTTTTAGCGTCCGGATAAGAAGATCATAACGTATAAATGTAAACCAGTTACCAATATGCGGATAATCATATACTGTTGGTCCGCAAGTGTAGACCGTAACTGCTGGTGGATTGATCGGTTTAACTTCTTCGACTTTACGATTTAATGTGTTATATAGCTTCATTCAGTTATTTCCTTCATGGAGTCTAATAATTCAGTAGCTTTAATAACGGTTTCATTTTTAATTTGTTCAATTGATCGCCCATCGGTTATCTTAAACCCACTGGCATAGCGGTGTCCACTTCCAGCAAAATGTTCAGCCAATTGCGAAGCGATTCCTATGCCATAATTACAGCGAATTTTGGCGGTGATTTTACCGTCTTTATAAACCTTAAAAGCTAAGGCGACGTCAACTCCCTCTACTAAACGCATATCGTCAAGCACCAACATTGATGGATTGTAATCATAGCTGTACTTCTGGATTTCTTCCCACGAGATAGTTATTACCGCTAAACGATTGTCGGCATAATATTCAACCCGCTGCAGTAATTCGCCTTTAAAAGTTAAAGTTTCTGGCTTTTTACGCATTAATTGTCGTCGTTTATCTTCCAAACCGGCAATACTAACACCTGATTCGACGATTTCCGCTACGATCCTTATCGACTGAGCAGTGGTCGCTTCCGATGTTAAACCTAAGCTATCAGAAAGAATCGAAGCTAAGATGTTTTCGTTGGCATCATGATTTAATGGCCAATTGTAATGTTTAGCTAGTTGGTAGATAACTTCGCCAGCGGCTACAGCTTCTCGATTAAAAACGACCGTTGAATAGGGAATGCTAGGTGTTGCATTATGGTGATCGATTACAATACACGGCTTAGTCGATAGCCACTTTCTCTGATCTGATCTAACAAGCGATTCAAGTAAACTATCCGCCGAGGTATCTACGATAATACTAGCGTCAAATTTTGACGGCAATTCTGAGCTAACTCGGTCCCAACCCTTTAAATATCGCAGATAATTCGGTATGTTAATACCGCAATATAGATATGGTTGCTTACCTAAATCACCCAGTATTAGTTCTAGGGCTAAAGCGCTACCCAAGCTATCACCATCCGGTATATCGGCTTGCAGAATAACGATCTTGCTAGATTTATCAATTATATCTAGGATTTGGTCTGATCCGTTGAAATATTTTTCGTCCATATTAATCTCTTTTGTTTGCTATAAAATGGTGCGACCTTCCAAAGCTCGACCAAGTGTTATTTGATCAGCATATTCTAAATCGACACCAATTGGCAATCCTCTGGCTAAACGGGTTATTTTAACCTCGCGCTTACCAATTTGCTGTTGGATGTAAAGCGCTGTGGATTCACCTTCTACGCTAGCGTTTGTTGCCAATATTATTTCTTTCACCTTATCATCATCAATCCGTTTAATTAATTCCGCAATGTGTAATTGCTCAGGCCCTATGCCATCGATAGGAGAGACTAGACCACCAAGCACATGATATGTTCCATGAAATTGAGCGGTTCTTTCTAGGGCTACTATATCAAATGGCTCAGCCACTACTGCAACTACTGTTTTATCGCGCCTAGGATCAGTATATAAATCTGATAATTTTTGATCCGATGAAATTAGCGCAAAAGTTTTTGGGCAATAATCGATGCTTGTATTTAATTTTTCAATTGTTCTTGCCAGACGTAGAGCTTGCTCGGGATCATGTCGAACCAAATAATAGGCATAGCGTTCGGCAGTGCGTGGTCCAACACCCGGTAAACTACCAAAAGCCTCAATAGCATCAACTAAAGCTGACGGAAGTGCTTGCATAGTTTAATATTTTACCTAAAGCCCCAGGTTTCCCAAAGCACCCATCATTGGCTGCATTTTTTCGGCGGCAATTTTCTGGCTTTGCTGTATTGCCTCTTTAACTGCATCCTCTAGCCAACGCTCGAGTTGAGATATGTCATCGGTATCAATCATTTCTGGGTTAATATGAATCTTTTTTAACTTTTGCTCGCCATTAAATTCAACAGAAACAGCCCCGTCACCTTTTTCAATAATAATTGATTGATGTTGAAGTTCTTTCTGAATTTTCTTAACTTTCATCAGCATTTTTGCCTGATCCAACCGGCTCATAATGCATCTCCTTGGTTACTACACTATTGTATCAGATGTTATTGTCTGTTTGGTTAAAAACGATTTGGACTGACGGGTTGTGTTCCCAGGCGTTATAGTAACTCGATATATGATACCAACAACTCACTCCAACCGCGCAGCCCAAAACAGCGATACCTAAAGTTTTAGCGATCGGATTAACCGGGAAAACATACAGCCAATTCTCTAATAGATAAAATATGCCAACTGTTATGACAATGTAAATTATCGGCAATAACAAATTAATTGACACTGCTCCGCCAATGGTTATTAGTAATACTGAAAGCAAAATCATTCCAGTCATAGCTTTAAATCTTTCTGACTTACGAAAATACCAAAGGCTATATACCCCTAAAATAAACATACATATTTCAAATATATTTAGAATTGGTATGTGCGGCACCAGCTGTGATGGTGCCAGTGAACTACGAACGAATATGTTTAGCGGGATATGGTATAAATTTTTTAAAATTATCATGGCATCATAGTGTCGTGGTAAGCCAAAGATAGTGTATAAATTCGACGGCAAACGGATAACTGACCAGACTAATGGAGCAATCAACGCTACTCCTACCACAACTAAGACAATTCTTTGCCAAAGATTGCAGATAAGTAAACGTCGTAAGATAAGTTTATAGCGCCAGATTAGGGCTGCGGCCACGAACCAAATAAAACCCGGAATATAAAGCACCAAAGCTAAGCAAATAAAAGCTGAAAGTAATGGCAATAATTTCCTAGAACTATGAATTAGCCAGGATCGAATGGCGAGAATTATTATTAAGCCAAACATTAAGATACTTGGTGTTGCTTGCCTGGCGTCTGCTAAAAAGATGCTCGAGCTGCATAATAAAAAGCCGGCTATTATAGCAGCTTTTAAACCGTACCACTGGCGAACTACGCTCACTACCAGACAGAGAATTATTATCCCTATAATTACACTAGGTAAACGCAAAATAAATAGGTTGTGAGGAGCTATATAAAAAGCTAATCTTTCGAGTAAGTGTAAGGGCAGATTTATGGGATTGTGAAAAATGTCATGCCAAAACATCGATTGCCTAAGATTATTTACCTCAGCTGAACTTAGATGGGCAGGCTGACTAGAAAGATTAATTAGCAGCACAATGGCGGACGCAAAAATAACCAGTAAATAAGCTACTGTCACTCGCCAATATTTAAATATTAGAGCCCGCATTTTTTTCATTACTAATAGTTTAAGTATACATTAGTAAAATTATCGAGCATGACTAGATGTTAATTAATCGTTAAAAGGTTGATCCTGTCTAGTTTCAAGCGATCGAAAACGCTGTTTTTTGCGATCGAAATATAGCTCAATGTTTTCGGTTGGACCATTACGATGCTTTTTTATTAAAATGTCAGCTATATTTTTTCTATCAGTATCAGGATTATAAAATTCTTCCCTGTAAATAAAGGCGACAACGTCTGAATCCTGCTCGATACTGTTATGAACAATTATATCTCCCGCCACAAAGTTATGTGTTTCAGGAATAGTTAAATCAAACACTTCATCAACTCCATCAGGAGTTATGGATATGGCTCTATCCCAATAAATATCGCTTTTTGCCAATACAGCTAATTCATTTGAGACTACTACTTTAGCTAAAAGTGCAGTTCTTGTTCTAGATAGGTTATTTTTATATATACTCGAACCACAATAATGATTGTGTAATCCCATTTGCATCTGACGAGTAGATATGCCTGCATGACGCATTACAGGAACGGCTAATAATCGCCACACTTCTTTTGGAATAACATCACGATTTGTATTACCAACACGCTTCGATAAATACGATTTAATTAAATTCACATGTCTAAGTTTTCGATCGCTAAATGAACCGACTTTATTAATAAATTCAGCTTGATCTTCATTGCCGCTAATAATTACATGAAATTGATTACGACCCTTATTCTCTTGTTTTACTAATTTAATTCTGGATCTAATGTTTAATCTCAGAAGTAGCGATTGAACGTCACGAGCTAACCGCTCACTGCTAGAAGCATAATAAATGGCAGGATACGCTTTTTTTAATTTAGGGTGGAAGTGGATACAACCATCCGTAGACCACAAATGCCGTAGAAAAACGGCAATTGAATTATCGGTTTGTTTAAAAACTTCATTTGGAACGAATTTTTTATAAGAACGCAAACCAAATACACCCAAATTAGTAAGCCAATCACTTATTGGATTATGAGTGTTGTGTGTCAGCCTTGTGGCAGACGGTAAGTAGAGTTGATACCAATTCCTTTCCTTACATATCCTAGGTACTACTTTATCCCCAAACACCACTTGACTTAAAGACTTAACTTTTAAAGCTATATCAAGTTCATTTGAAGTATATTGAATTGAGTGATGCGGTAATGTACAACCGTCGCCGATTAAATGCCCAAGCAAAGCCAGTTCTGCTTTGCTCATTGGATTGCTCGTTAAATTTGGCGCTGGAAGTAAGCGTGGTAAAGCAATATGTTCGGTAATTTCAATTTCATCTAATCGTTTCCATCCATTTATGGTAAGAAATTTGTGATTAGCGGTTGCGCGAATAGTATGTCCGGATGAAGTTGTAAGTCGGAAGACTGGCTTTATGCCAGTCGAGAATGACTTTATGGCAGGCATTGTAACTAACTGCTTTGTTTTATTGTTTAAGCTACTAATGAAAACATCTTGTTTACCAACTAACTCTTTAATTGGTTTATATTCACCAGTTAGCGGCAAATATATTAGTGTTTCCCCTGCCAAACAACCACTTTCTCTTAAATCTGCCAACTGTGGAATTTGAGGGCTACGGCTTTCTACTAAACGACTCAACTGACTAATTGCCAATAACGGTACGTTTAATTCCCTGGCAATACTTTTAAGATTTTTTGATATATCAGATACTTCCTGAACTCGATTGACATCGTTACTAAATCGACTACCACCACTCATTAGCTGTAAATAGTCTACGATAACCAAACCCAATTGCCGTTGATGGGCTTCACGACGAGCTTTTGTTCGAAGATCACTTATCGTAATACTTGGTGTGTCATCAATGAAAATCGGTGCTTCGCTCAAAGTCCCCATGGCTTGTCCGATTTTTTCAAAATCACTATCTGTTAAATTACCAGTTCTTAGTGCCCAAGCGTCGACTCCCGATTCCATAGCCAGTAATCGGTCGACAAGCTGTTCTTTGCTCATTTCCAGACTAAATACTAGCACTGGCAATTTAGCATCAACTGCAACATTGTGGGCAATATTTAACGCCAAAGCGGTCTTGCCCATACTCGGTCGAGACGCTAGAACAATCAAATCAGATTTTTGTAAACCAGCTAAAACTCTATCTAAATCTTTATAGCCTGTCGGAGTACCTCTAATTTTCTTTTTGTCTTTGTGCAGTTCATCAAGACGATCAAAACTCTCTGCTAAAATCGTATCAAGACCGATAACATCGTGTTTTAGATGCTTTTGACTAACTGCAAATAAACGAGATTCAGCGTCTTCAATTAATTCTTGTAAAGATTTTGATTCGTTGTACCCAAGTTCTACGATGTCTTGTGATGCACTAATTAAGCGGCGGCGAAGAGATTTTTGAGCTATTATCTCGGCGTATTGTTCAGCGTGCGATGCTGTTGGCACAAAATTTGTAAGTTCAGTAAGATAGCTAGCGCCACCAATTAGATCAAGTGTTCCATTATTTTTTAATTGCTCAGACAAAGTCAGTACATCGATTGGATTGTGTTTAGAATATAGTTGACTAGCCGCTTCGAAAATATGTCTATGCCTGGGGTCAAAAAAATCATCAAATGTTACGGTGTCAGCTATCTTAACGATCGCATCGCCATCAATCAGGATTGCTCCAAGCAAGCTAGCTTCGGCATCAACACTTTGTGGTTGTTGTTGAGTTTGGGGTTTGTTTAAAGCTTTTTGATCCATATGTTTAACCTACGATTTCCCCGCCCCCAAATATACTACTGATTGCTTCTAATGAAGACGAAGTTTCTTGGTTTGATTCTTCTATGAATGGCTGGGTCGTTATTGACTCTTCGATAATTGCGCTTTTTTTAGCAGTCTCATCAATGACACACACAATTGAATAATTTTGGCCGCTTAAGTCATAAAGTATTTGAGATATAACTTGGAAATTCTTAACTTCCTTCACGCGCTGTTGATGAAATTTAAAACCAAATTTCAGTGTCAAAACTGAATCGCTAAATTCTGGTTGGGCCATACGTAATATGCCGTACAAGGTGTTATGGTCCTGTTTGATAACTTCTAACGTCTGAGACCATAAATTGTCGGGTTCAGTTATTTTTACTGCGGTTGATTTAGCTTTAACTTTTTTCGCGACTGGTTTATTGTTGGCAATTTCAGTATTTTCTTTGATTTTTGTTTGATTTAAACTAACCTCGCTCTTCTTTTCAATTTTAGGGGTAGCAACATTTGATGAAGAATTGTTAAGCATCTCGCTTTTTGATGGATTATTGCCCACTGCCTCTAAAAGAGCTATTTCTAAAGCAATACTTGGCTCAATTGAAGATGGTATGTCAATCAATTTGCGAAGTAACTGAAAACTCACTTCCTGTTTTAATTTTGGGTTTTGAGACAATACATCCTCGCGAACTTGTGAAGCTAATTGCTTTGCAATCCGCAGTGGTTCGTATCCATTAGAGATAAGTTTGTGCAAAACTAAAATAACGTCGCTTTGATTATCTTTAGAGATAGCTGTTGTGAGTTCATTCAATAAATCATTTGGCACATCACCAATAAGTATATGGACTTCTTTGGCGCTGATTTTATTATTATAACCACGAACTTGATCGAGCAAGCTAATACTATCCCTAAAACTACCATCGCCATGAATGGCTATTAATTTAAGTGCTTCATCGTCAATTTCAATTTTTTCAGTTTTAGCAATATAGCTTAAATGTTCAACTAGTTGGTCAATGCTAATTGGATGAAAACTAAATCTTTGGGTCCGACTAATAATGGTTTCAGGTAGTTTGTGTGGTTCGGTAGTCGCTAAAATAAATATTACGTGTTCGGGTGGTTCCTCGAGTATTTTAAGCAAAGCATTAAATGCTTCACGGGTAAGCATGTGGACTTCATCAATAATGTAGACTTTATATTTCGCGATTGTTGGTGTTATATGTATTCGTTCGCGTAAGTCTCTTATTTCATCGATTCGACGATTACTGGCGGCATCTATTTCAATAATGTCTAACTGAGTTGCCTCGTTATCATAGGACATGTCATTCACGGCATAAGCCAGTATTCGGGCTACGCTGGTTTTGCCAACTCCCCGCGGTCCAGTAAAAAGATAAGCATGGCTAATAATTTTATTCTTAATAGCGTGTTTTAGCGTCGTTGTTACATGTTCTTGTCCAACGACTTCATCCCACGTCCGAGAACGATATTTCCGATATAAAACCTGCCCCATGTGGGCTATATTATACTCGACATATCTTAAATTGTGCAGATTTTAAAAACTACAACGCAGCTTCCAGCGCCGCCCATTCAGCATTTGTGTCATTTTCCGGTACATTTACACTTACTTGATCGCCTGGTTTGGCTTTAAAATAAGTCACGCTTGCTAACAATACTCGATAATCTTTGCTACCAACTTCCACAAAATAATGACCATTTTCCAGTTTCAACGCTCCGACTACTTGTTTACGAGGAACTGGTCCGATTTGCTTATATAAAAATGCACCGTCATCGGCGATAGTGAGTTTTAGTATATCTCCCTGAACAAGTTTTGACTTACTGGCATAGTTAGCTGGTACCGGATAGGTCTTCCCGTCGCTACCAACCATATTTTGACCGTCAAACACGCCTTCAATAACTTTGCCTAGAACTTCATCTTTGGAACTTGTGGCAATTTTCGGTTCTTCGCCAATTAAACTCACAAGCAACTCAGTGGCTGCCGCAAGATTTGTTTCAGCATCTTGTATCAGAGCGCGCAAACGTTTTATTTGTTTGTCTGCTATATCTGCCATGTACTTCGCCTCTCAACACTCCCAAGTGTTTGTTTGAATACACTTCTAACTAAACCTACCATGTTTCTAACATCAAGTCAAAAATCACAATAATCTTGTGGATAAGTTATCCACTTTTATATTAATATTTTGTCTCTAACTATTTTAAACTAACTCTACTGTGGCACCGGCGGCTTCTAGAGACTTTTTAGCGGCTTCGGCATCTTCTTTTTTGGCTTTTTCAAGAACGGGTTTTGGAGCACTATCAACTAAAGCCTTAGCCTCACCCAACCCCAAAGTTGTTAAGTCTTTAACTGCTTTAATGACAGCTATCTTCTGGCTCCCTGCGTCTTTAAGAACAACATCATATTCACTTTTTTCTACTACTGCAGGGGCTGCGTCGCCACCTACTCCGGCTGGAGCAACTGCTACCGCTTGGGCTGCAGCACTAACGTTCCAGTGTTTTTCCAGAAAACTTATGAATTTACTTATTTCAAGAGCTGACATCTTATCAAGCTCAGCAACTATTTTTTCAAATTCTTTAGGAACTTCAACTTTAGCTGCTTCTTTAACTTCCGCTTCCGCTGTTTTTACTTCGTCTGCCATAATTTCTCCTTTAATTTATAAGATTAATTTACTTTATACTTTGATTAATTCTGCTCTGGCATGGAGCACATTAATTACTGCTCGGGCATTTGCTGCCATGATGTTTACAAATCCGCTAAGCGGCGCGCTTATCGTGCCTATTAAAATTGCACGCAATTGATCTTTACTCGGCAGCTCAGCAAGTTTAACCACATCCTCAGCATCGATAAATTGGCCATTAGCTGTAATTGCACCAACAAAAGTTAGGGTTTGGTTTGATTTTGCGAATGCGTTTAAAACCTGCGCTGGGGCTACTTCATCTTGATCATTAAAGGCATACAACAATTGACCAGTTAAATTATTTAGATCGATATCTGAATATTTACCAGATTGTTGTAAGGCTTTAATAACTAAGCGATTTTTAATCACTTTAATTTTAGTGTCGCTACTCTCGGCGTTTTGGCGTAAAGTTTGCATAGCACCCACTGTCGTACCTGGATACTGCGCCATTACCGTCAATTTAGACGATTCAAGTAGTTGAGCGGTATCTTTTACGATTTCTTGCTTATTAGCTTTGCTTAAAGCCATATATTTACCTTTATATTAAAAAGTCTTTGGTGATCCAAAGACTGTATTACATTACTCATAATTTGTAACATAACCTCGGTAGCAAATTAAGCATTTGGTTGCAGCTACTGTCTTTGGTAACTAAATAATAGATTATCATTAACCCATCTTGATGTCAAATATTATATCCGGCAACTATATCCTTATGGCAAGTACACGCATAGATGTAATATAAGTAACAGTTTATAAAGTCAATTTATGAAATTATAATTATCTATGGGAACACTTAGGCCGGATATGTTTGAAGCTACTAATGAAGCTTTGAGCCGGTCGAATTACAATATTATTTATTTTAAAAATCAGTCTCTTCTTATACGCTAAGCTAGTGATGAAAATATAATTGCCAATAAGAAATAATTTGGGCTATTTGTTAATTACTTAATGTAATTGCTTATCGTACATAAACATAAACATTATCTCGTCCCAGTAAAGCAATAAGTAATTTAACAGACGCTTTCAAGTTATATGATCTTTAATTAAAAGATTATGCCAGCATTGAAAACTTTCATAAAAAATTATCCAAGAGATTTAATTGACTATTTCACTAGGCCTTTTGCTCAGTCTTATTATCGGAAATTATATATAAGGATTTCAGCTTTAATTCACCGTTTTTTCCCATTAGCAATTCCAATATATATAAATGAAAATGATGTTATAGAACAACGAAAAAAAATAGGCATATCAAATACTAACTAGAAGGAGTATTTATGCCTAATAATCATGAGAGTATAGCTATTGGATTTGCGCCATCGAATCTTTCTAATTATCTAAACCCAGGTCTTGAATTACCGGATGAGTTCGCAACTTTATCGAATTTAGCAGCATCCAATCAGATGGGTATGGAGCTTGAGCTCGAGGGAGAGTTAGATTCTGACTTCGAAATTCCATTAACAAAATCCGCTTTTTTGGGAGTACATCAACCAATTTCAGGCATAGATGCTATCGACCAGCAGCGCCGATCTCATTCTGTTGAGCAAATTCAAAAAACTATGGCATTAGCCTCAATTTTAAATGCCGATTATTTCACAAACCACATTCAAACTGTCGATTATTGGTCTCAAGAATCACTGCGGCGAGCCCAAATTGAAGCAAGTTTTGAAGTATTTGATGAATTATGGGCGCATCATAGTCGTTCGGGCTATATGTTCCCAATGTTGATTGAGAATTTAGAATATCCTAAATATCCAGCAACGTTAACTGAAATATTAGAAGTAGTAGACTACCTTCACCGCAAAGTTCCGATTCCCAGCGGAATTGTTATCGATATAGGTCATTTATGGAGAAGTCGCTCATTGATAAAATTATCCGAATATCAGCCGCAATTATCGGACGATCCGTTTATTGATTATTTAGAATCGACTTTATCTGAAGTCGGAGAACATATAAGAGTTTTCCATTTGACTGGTTGCTTCGACCAGAAAACTCATTTGATGCCCGACCTTAATGGCTCATTAAAAGCTACTAATGCTGAAGCATACTTACAAAATGATTACGATTTTAGAGCTATCGGTGCTTTAGTTTATAAATTTGCCTCGATGCAGCCTGAACCACCTTTCATGGTTAATGAAGCGATCGGCTATCCGTACTCTGAAGTAATTAAATCAAATCATGAAATAACTAGAGCTTTTGGGGCAAATGAATGAGTGGAGAGCAACTTTTAAGTCAAGAAGATTATTTCCGCGAACAGTATTGGTGGATGCCTGGTACTCAAAAAGGCATTTTAGAATTTCTTGGCAGTCAAGGAAGTAAATGGTCGCAAGTTTCAGATTGTTATTCAGAATTCTTAGGAGTTGCTAATCGTCAAAAATTAAATAGAGAGGATAAATTATCGCCCACTACTATAATTAACGCGGAAAGTTTAAGTTATTATCTAAGAAATTTTAGGGGTCAAGTTGAACTACAGGCTTCTGAGTGGCAACGAGAATCTGTCGAGAGACCGGGTTACCCCAGCAGGACATTATTATTATGGGATATAGATTTCTATGATCAAAATATGCCAACTTGGTCAGTTGATAACCCTAAAGAAGCTTTTGAATTATTAGAACCTACTTACCAACTAATGCACCACGTCTTAAACGATTACGGCATTCCCCATTTAGCAGTTGTTTCAGGCCGAGGTTATAATTTTTTCACGCAAATTCCTGCTACTTCTCCGATCATGGATGAATTATTAAGCATTAGCGGCCCATTGGAGCCAACTGTTATTGGCAAACAATCAAACCCCTATGAATTTCTAAAACGCCGCAAACCTGTTCCACCGCTAACTGAGTCGGCCCATATGGCAGCGGCTCGCTTACAACAGTTTGTTTTTGGTCAAATTATCAGACAAACTCGGCGCCATTCTCATGCTTCTGTAGAAGTATCAGACATTGGCCCTCGCGGCATAGCTTTTGACAATACAACTATGGTATACACTATTGAAAATCGAATTACAGTCGTTTTGGGTTCCCCATATTTCATAAAAGCCGAGAGGACAAAATCAGGTTTCCATCCAACTACAATTAAAATTCCACGGGCTGGCAGTGGATATGAATTGAATATCGACGATATGTTGCACTATAGAAACCGTTATGATACGGCCAGCAATCTATTGTCGCAAATTAACTGTTCAATACCTGATGGTAGTCAAGGTTTGACTGATTTAATTGAGGCATACAATGATTCCGATTTAAAACTTTTACATGAAGCGATGGATAGTACTTTTGGAGACCAACCCGAACAATTTGCTTATGGTTATCACCGATACGAGGACATTACTAGAATAACTAAACATCCTAGTAAAATTTATAATTTAATCCTTGGTGCTAATGATAAATTACTTGAACCTATGAATATAAACGATTTTGTCTGGGAAGTATTCGAAGCCTGGAGTAATCACGATGACCCATTATCGGTTGCCCCTCATGTAGCTGGTTTACTTAGGGCAATCTATGAAGATCCACGATTTAAATGGGGACACCGCTGGACTAAACAGACCGATGCCTTACGTTATGCCAGAGGGTGGGTAACAATAATTTTGGGACAGGCTTTCGAGAAAAAATATTAAAATCTATTATGACTTTCCAAGTAGCTCTATTAGGGTTGGATGCACATCTGAAACTTTTTCATAAATATTGTTTAAAAAATGGCTAATCCCGGGATATGATTCATTTTGTTGGCGAAGTCGAGAAATATTAATAATATCGTTACCGTCTAGAATAAATTTAACTCTTTGTTTATGTCCGAATAGGGTTGCATATTGAGCAATTGGCAGATGGTCAGTCTGCATTGAACTGTATAGGTTAAGGCTTAGGTTAAAAGCCTGCTCAAAATTATCTATTTCATCAGCTTGATCAATTAAATCAGGCATAGCAAATCCATAACGCGGTGTAAGTTCTTGTATATCGAGCTGTCTAAACAATTTTTTTCGCTTAAGTTCACAAATAATTTCGTAGTCGCAGATAGTTTCAAATTCATAGTGTAATTTATTTAGAGTTGAATGAGAGTCTCTACCCATAAGCGCTTGAACAATTATAAGATTAAAAATTTCAAGTTTTTTGTCGTAAGTTAACTGCTCTGTTGCCATATTAAGCGAAGTAGAGGTTGCATTGGTTTGAGTGTATAAAGTCTCATTGATTAGATTAACTTCATTTTTAGGCGAATATTGAATTAATGCTAGCGACTCATCAGTATCGACTTTAACTTTGGAATAGTACTTATCGACTAAATTAGATAACTTCAACTGGTTGGTTAATTTTGGATTACTCGAACTATTTGGCAATTCACTTTCGTTTTCAAATAATAGTTTTGTAATTTCTTGGGTCAATTGTTTTGATATTTGCCGTAGTTCGGGTAGGTTCTCATTTGCTAAATTTTCCGCTAACTGTCTTAAACTCGAGATTGGTTCATATATTACAATCGATTTATAGACTGATACGGGTGTTAACTGTTTAGTTGCTCGCCTTGCTATTTTTTGAATATGGTTAATTTTAGACTTATAAAGCTCATCAGAAATCTTTAAAGTTATTGATAAGTAATCAATTAAGTTCTCGCTAATTTTTTGACTTAATCCCAGTATCTGGATAACGTCTTGCTGGTACTTATTCTGAGAATTTTTATCAAGTTTATTTGGGGTATAGAATGCCGCAATTTGAGACTTTTGACTATCTTTGTTAAGTTCAGTTAGTGACAATTTTTGATAAGTAATATTCATGCCAGCTCGCTCAATATAACTAGCAGCCAAACTACTTATCCGTTCTATAACAATATATCGGCTGATATCAGATAAGGTTTTTTTATTATCTTTGGCATTGGATGCTGCCATAAGTTTTCTGCGACTTTCTTTATCAGCTGCGCAATAATCCTCCAATATAGTTGATCGAATATCCATTTGTTTATTGGTAGCATGTGTAATTAAATGCCCAACGGTTTCCGGACTCAAAATAGAAGTAAATCCATAGATATTATCTTTGGTATTAGTAATTATTCGCTCTAATATTGCTCGAGGATCAAGCGGTTCAGTAATTGGCTGAGATATTTTATCAGTTTCTTTGGTGGATTGACTTTTTATTATTTTTGATTCATGGATAATACTTGGTTTCTCTTGCTGAACACCAGATGCTCTATGGCTTATTATTTCACCAATAGAATCAATATGGGCTGGCGACAATAGTGTTAAATTAGGCGATTTATCATCAGGAGCTAGATTTTCAGTAACGATCCCCCATATAGCATTAAAAATATCCCCTTTTGACCCTATGGCATAGACGGTTTGGTAGCCTCGTTCCTTAGCCTCCCACAAATAACCAGCACGTAAACGGTCCAGCAAACTTTCGTCATATATTTTAAGCATTTCCTCAGAAGCAGAATCTTTTAATCTTTCGATAAGCGTTGGAACTTCGGCGTCTAATATGATCGTAATATCTGGTTCGATATTATAATTAGCAAAATTAATTATTTGGTTAAGACTCTCATAATTATCAATACTATGCAGCCCATAGTATTGCATCGTTAGCGTTGTCAGGTAATTCTGATCTGCAATACAGATAGTTCCTTTGTCAATTTCACTGCGAATTATATCTAACGAACGTGATCTTGCGGCATTATAAAGCAATAACTTTGTATGATTATTTAAAGGGTGATTGGTGTCAGCAACTAGTGATTCAATCGCAAGTAGACTGGTATCGTTTTGATCATCATCTTCACTTATCAGCTTCACTGGCATATGGGCGCTTTTTAAAGTACTTTCCAGCAAAAGTGCTTGGGTTGTTTTACCCACCCCCTTTGGGCCTTCTAAAACTATATATCTACCCCTCGCCACAATATTCCTCTCATTAATAGCTTTGACTTGTTATATTGTACGATTTGTCAAATCGATGATGCAAGCTAATATATTCTTCGTCTGCTAATTCAACTAAACTAAATCGCTGAGTGATACAATATTTATAGTATTTTCTAATATGCAAACCACATCAAATATACACTCAGCCCATCAATCCTTCATTTTTAAAGTTGTAGTACTAGGAGTAGCTTTAAATGGTGTTATTTTTATCGCCGGTACCTTATTTGATGAATTGGTTACGCGAAGCCGTTTACGAGAAATCATCCATTTACACAATACCAATGAAACCGCTTTAGGAGTGTCTCTAGTTAGCGGCTTAACTCTAATCTACCTCAGTTCCCTGCTAGTTCGTCGGAAGCGTGCTGCTTGGTCTATATCTATTGTCGTGTATGCGTTGATTCTGGGTTATTTTACTCTGCATATGTTAGTTTTTCACCACACTCACTATATTGATGCATCAAGAATATTGAGGTATATCTTAATCCCGGCAATTGTATTGATTGGTCTGATATATTACCGAAATGAATTTAAAGTAAGAAGTGATATTCAAAATTTTCAACAATCATTAAAATTCATAGTCCTGGTTTTGGTGATTACTTTTATTTATGGCGTGGGCGGATTTATGTTAATGGATCAACGAGATTTCCACCAGGAGATTTCTTTTGGCAATGCTGTACACCGAACTATTGATCAATTCGGTTTGACTACTAATTCAACATTGACACCATACACACATCGCGCAAAATTATTTATGGATTCGCTATCTATTATTAGTATTGGAGCAGTTAGTTACGCTTTAATTTCACTTTTTCAACCACTTCGGGCTCGGTTTATTGATCAAAATCGAAACCGGGAAATTATGAGTCAATTATTAATTAAGTACCCAGCCTCAAGCGAGGACTTTTTTAAGCTTTGGCCCCACGATAAAATGTATTTCCTTAATGAAGATCATACTAGTGCCTTGGCATTACGGGTCCATCATGGCATTGCCTTAGTTGTCGGCGACCCAGCAGGTAGTTCTCAGACCTTTGATGTGTTACTGGCGGCTTTCGTGCAGTTATGCCACTATAACGACTGGACGCCTTCGTTTATACATACAGAGGCAAAATATAACGCTTTATATGAGAAACACGGCTTCCATCCACAAAAAATTGGCGAAGAAGCAATTGTCAATATCGATCATTTTCTTAAAAACGTTGTTAACAATAAATACTTTAGGCATATTCATAATAAATTTAGCAAACTTGGTTTTACGACTGAGCTGCTAAAGCCGCCACATTCCTCACAAACCATACTCCAATTAAGTAAGATAAAACGGGAATGGGGTGCACGTGCAGGAAGAGTGGAACGAGGTTTTATGATGGGATATTTTTCTGAATATTATATTCAGCGCTGCCAAATCATGGTGGTGCTTGATAAATCTAAAAACATCTGTGCCTTTATGAATCAGATCCCATCATTTGATGAATATGAAGCTAATTTTGATCTACTTCAGCACAGCAACGAAAGTATGGGAAATATTAACGATTACCTGCTTATCAGTTTTATAAGAACGATGAACGAACAAGGTTTTAAGCGGGTTAATCTAGGATTGTGCCCGCTGACAGGAATTGGCAACTCTCAAAATAAGTCAATTATTGATAGTGCTCTGCGATTTGCTTATTCCAATGGAGATCGACTTTATTCGTTTAGCGGATTACAGCGTTTTAAAGCTAAATATGAGCCATCGTGGAGTAGCCGATATATTGTCTACCGTGGTGGGATTCGCAACTTCACTCGGACATTAACTGCTCTGAACACAGTTATGAAAGTCCCAAAATCTAAACATCTACTTTAGTTAAAAGCTCTATTCGTTTGTATTAACCGAGACTGAAGGTCCCATACTGGTCGATAAATATATTGAACGAATAAACGTTGACTTAACACTTGCCGGTCGATTTGATTTTATATTAGACAACAAAGCTTCTGCGTTCTGTTGCAACTTCTGAGCTCCGAAACTGACTTTACCGATGCCGACATGAACAATACCACTGCTATCAGCTCGATATTCAACTCTGCCACCCTTAGCTTCACGTACAGCTTTATCTATATCATTTGTGACCGTTCCACTTTTCGGATTTGGCATTAAGCCCCTGGGGCCTAATATTTTAGCGTATTTACCAAGTTGCGGCATTAAATTTGGCGAACTTATTAATATATCAAAGTCTAACTTATTCTTATCTATCAATTCTGTAATGTCGGTTAAACCGGCAATATCAGCACCGGCTTGTTTGGCAGAGGCAGCAACGTCAGCATCAGCAAACACTGCAATTCGAATAGTCTTTCCAGTCCCAGCCGGTAAGCTAATACTATCTCGTACGTTCTGGTCAGCATGTTTCGGATCAACATTTAACCGAATATGCATTTCAACGGTTGCATCAAATTTGGTTGGATTAGTTTTAGTGACTAATTCTAGTGCCGGCATTAAGTTATAAATTTTCCCTTTTTCAATTTGAACAGCTAATTGGCGATATTTTTTACCGCGCTGCTCTAGTCTAGATTTGGATTTCTTTACAGTCTTAGTGGGTTTTTCAACTATAGCTGTTTCGGCGGTAGTTTTTTTCCTTATCTCTTTGGCAATTTTGGCTTCCGCTTCTTTTAGGCCCTTGACGCTACGCTTTCCGGCTTTTGCTACGACTGGAGGTATTACGCTTTCAACTACCGGTTCAGTTTTTGGTTTAGTAGACTTTACTGTTGCAGTTTTTTTAGGCACAGACTTAACAATTTTCTTAGCTTTAGGTTTTGTTGCTGCCATATTTACTCCTCAATCTCTACGCCCATACTTCTGGCGGTACCGGCAATCATTTTCTTAACTGATTCGACATTTTTAGTATTCATGTCGGTAGCTTTGGTTTGGGCAATTTCAAGTAACTTCGCCGAGCTTAATTTCTTTGCTATTTTTTCAGAGTTGGGTCGGCCTGATCCTTTTTCAATTTTTAAAGCTTCTCTTATCAGATCATCACTAGGTGCACCAACGACTCGCCATGTCATAGTTCGATCTTCATATATAGTGATATGCACGGTTACCATTTCGCCCATACGCGATTTAGTCTGTTCATTAAACGGATTAATGAAATCCATCATGTTTACACCGTATTGGCCGAGTGTACTTCCGACTGGCGGAGCGGCATTTGCTTGTCCAGCACGAATTTTAATCTTTAAATTAGCCTTTACCGGCTTTGTATTTGCCATATTCCTACTCTCTTAAAATTTAAAATAATTACTACTATTGTACGATAAATTACCCCTGTTGTCTAGATTGCATTGACATTCTATGTTAAACTCGCTTAACCTGTAAGCTATCTAATTCAACTGGGGTCTCTCGTCCGAACATATTTACCAGGACTTTCAGTTTTCCTTTAGCGGCGTCAATTTCATTAATGCTGCCATCAAATCCTTTGAATGGGCCATCGGTAATATTAACTACTTCTCCAAGTGTGTAATCGATTTTGTGCTTCGGTTCAGCTCTGCCCATACGTTTCATGATTTTTTCAATTTCGTCGTTTTCAACCGGCGTTGGTTCCGAACCGCTACCGACAAAACCAGTTACGCTTGGAGTATTGCGTACAATATACCAAGCATCTTCACTCATTTTCATTTGGACCAATACATATCCTTGAAATATTCTTTTTTCGACTACTTTGCGCTTGCCATTTTTAACTTCTATCATTTTTTCTTTAGGTACTAGTACCTGGAATATCTTATCTTTCATGTCAAGACTATCGGCTCTTTGTCTAATTGATTCAGCTACCTTTTCTTCATATCCACTATACGTGTGAATTGCATACCACTGTTTGGTTGTGTCATAACGTTTACTCATGTAAAAATACCTTTTTAAATGCTTTATCAAGACCATAATCTAGGAGGCTAATCACGATGCCAAAAACAGTGGCGAACATGACAACGGCTAAGGTCAGGGCCCGTGACTGTTTCCGATCAGGCCAAGTTACTTGTTTTAACTCTTGAAACGATCGGCGAAAATAGCTTGGTATAAAATGTCTGCCCAGCCAGCGAATCGGTCTAAAAAGAAAGTTGATTTTATGGAAAATTGGTCCCAAAATCCGTTTCATCCAGCTTGGACGTTTAACTTTCACTTCTTTGGTTTTTAGCGACTCTTGCCGAACAGTTGTGCTTTGGCGTAAGCGACGCTTAGCTTTAGTTTTTTCTTCTGCCACGAGTATCTCCAATAAAAAAAGCCTATTTATCTGTATAGGCTTAAGTCAAGTTAAATATACCCTATCTTCTATGTAAGGTCAAGCAATAATGACAATCTAAGTCATAATGTGACTCTGCTATAGTATGATTATGCTTCTGGTAATTGTGTTCTGGGCAATTAGTATTATTTTGGAATTACTAATTTTTAGCCACAATTATTTCTGGAATAAACGTAGCTTATTAGCTGGCATAGCATTTTATTTTATTGTAATCTCATCAGCTACGTTAATTTTCTGGCATCCAAATATAATTAGTGGCTTAATACTTCTCATAAATTGCTTCCGTAGTCTAAGTCTGGCCCGAATTATTGCCAATCGGACGGAGGTAGATTATCTTTACCGTAGTTGCCGGAAAACCACTTTTTGGTTATTAGTCTACCAAGTAATTTTAGTTTGCCTATGGTTTGGTTATCATTACCTTAGCCGGCCAGATAGTTTAAAGTTAACCTTATATTACTTCGTGAGCCTACAATTATTAATTGCCGGTTTACTCATCTTTTCAATGCAGCGTTCCATAATTAAAACCCGTCTATCTAATAAATTAAAATCGCTTCCGGAATTCACTCTGCCCACTTTAAGCGTGTGCATCCCAGCGCGTAATGAAACTACTGATTTATATGAATGTTTGCAAAGTTTAATTTCCAGTAATTATCCTAAACTAGAAATTCTGGTACTTGATGATTGCTCTCAGAATAGACATACTGCTGAAATTATTCGAGATTTTGCGCAGCATGGCGTGCAATTTATTAAAGGTCAGAAACCGCCTCAACAATGGTTAGCCAAAAATTGGGCCTATCAAAGGCTTTTATCAGAAGCCAACGGTGAATTAGTGCTCTTTTGTGGCGTCGATATCCGTTTTGCCCCACTAACTCTTGAACTACTAGTAACCACTCTGCTAAACAAGAAAAAAACTATGCTAAGTCTTGTGCCAAAGCGGCTTTTTGACACTCGTGTACCGCTAGTCCAATCAATGCGCTATTATTGGGAATTTGCCCCACCGCGACGTTATTTTGATCGCCCACCGGTATTAAGCAGTTGCTGGCTAGTAAACCGCAAAGCCATTCAGGCTGCTGGCGGTTTTGCGGCTGTTCAGCGGGCAATCGTGCCAGAAGCCTACTTTGCTAAAACTTTTATTAAACATGATGGCTATAGTTTTCTGCGATGTAATGAAAAGCTCAATCTAACATCTACTAAGTCACTAACGGAACAGCGAGCAACTGCGATACGTACTCGTTATCCCCAATTACATAAACGCCCAGAATTGGTATTGTTATTCTTATTGTTTGAAGTTTGGTTCCTAATTTGTCCGTTTTTAATTTTTATGGTTAGTTTTTGGTATCAGCCATTAGGTCTAATTCAAATCCTTAGCTTAATAGCGTGTCTGTTGCTAATAATTTCTTATGTTAAATTAGTCAAGGTTACAATGCCCGCTGCCCTATTGAGCAGTTTGTTTAGTTTCCCGATAGTAATAACGCTAGACGTTTGTCTGCTAATTTATTCTATGTTCCGATATAACTTTTCTACGGTAGAGTGGAAATCCAGGAATGTCAGTCCTCCAGTCATGCGCCTGAAATATAACTCTAATTAACCAGTTTGTATTCTTCCTTGTCAGGAATTATTACACTAAATGTCGAGCCTTTATTAATCTCACTAACAACGTTGATCTGCCCACCCAGTAAACCGGCTAATTTCTTAGCAATATACAATCCTAAGCCGGTACCTCTGGTTTGACGAGTTCGATAATCATCCACTCTATAAAACTTTTCAAATATTTTCTCTAAATCAACTCTCGATATACCAATTCCAGTATCGTTTACCCAGAATTCTACGCCATCAGTGCGGTGTTTAACTCCGACGACTATATTTCCCTGTTGGGTATATCTAATTGCGTTTGTGATAAAATTCTCGATTATTTCTTTTATATACAGTTGGCTAGAATGTATTTTCGGTATGTCGGATTGGATGTCCGCGTGAATTTCGAGTCCTTTTTTAGCGGCGTCTGGTTTATGGCCTTCGACTAAACTATTAACTATGTCTGCCGGATCAATTGCAGCAATATCGATTTTCAAAGTTTTACGCTCTGCCCGAGACAATGTCGACAAATCATTGATAATTTCTGAGAGAAATATAATTTGCTTGTAAGCATTATCAATTATCTCTTTGACCTGATTTATATCAGAGTTATTGGCAATTATATATTGGGCATTACTTATATCGCCCTCTGCGATAGTGACTGGTGTCCGTAATTCGTGACTAACTACACTAATAAATTCGTCACGTTCCTCTTCGAGTGATTTCTCCTTGGTGATATCACGCATGACCAGCACAAAGCCGCTTTGGCCAACCTGCTTAAAGTTTAAATGGACAGGAGCGATGTTCAGATACAAATTGGCTACACTATGGTCTTCGTAATGCAACAAATAATCTCGAGTGGAGGTGGGAACTTTAATTAAATTGATTAACGCATCTAGTTCAATTGGGTTTTTGTCTTTGTCAAATAGTTTCAATATTTCATTTAACGGATGGCCAGTTAGGACAATGTTCAGATCCAGCAAATTCAAAGCAGCCGCATTATAAAGCACGATCATGCGGTTTTCATCTATGGCTATGACACCATCGTTAATGCTATTGATTAAGGTAATCAGGCGTTCATGGTCGAGTTTAAGATTCTCATAGACTTGCTCTGTAATCGCCATGTCGACATTATGACATAAACGTTATGCTTACAATAGACTTATGTTCTTAAAAATCAGGATGATATTTTCGCATCTCGCGCCGTAATTGTTTGATGTTTGGTTCATGATGCTTCATTTCCGCCCAAAACTGACTACTATGATTGTGTATTTTGGTGTGAACGAGCTCGTGTAAAATAACATAATCGATTAACTGCCATGGCAATTGCATGAGAAAGATATTTAGTTTTATGTCATTGTCTTGATTGCAGCTTCCCCACCGGCTTTTAAGTTGTCGGGTGCTTATGGATCGATAAGTTAAATTTTTTTGTGTTGCAATAGTTTTAAGTCGTTGGGGCAGCAAAGTTTGAGCTTCCCTTTGCAAGGCCCTAATACAAGCCCGACGAGCCGTTGCTTGCACAGAAGTATCATCAAAACTAAGTTGCGGCGGCAAAGTGATTAATATTTCTATCCGGTTAATCCTTGCTTTTACAGATTGAACTTCGCTGTTAAAGTCAAAATGCAGATGATGCGCTTTACCAATCGGTTGCATATTTTTTAATGAGCTAAAATGTTGCTGTTGGTTTAAAATCCATTCAGTTTGCGTATTGATAAAGCTTAATGCTGATTTGTAAGGCGCCCAATATGGCAAAGTAACACGGATTGCTTGATTGCCGGTAACTTTTATTCGGATATGGCGACTACGTCGATTTTTAGAAATGGTGACTTGGCCAATATTTGGCAAATCAACTGTTTTTAATGCCATAAGCACTTAACGAATTACAATATTGCGACGGCTAAAATCCACTCTGCCAGCTAATGGTTGGGGGATAAGATTGACTAAACCAGGTTTGACTACATTGGGATTGGCGTTTTCGGCTTTTACTAAATTTAACTCTCGCAGGCGTTTTAGTAAGCTGCTGAATTGGGTCTTGAAAACTTGTTTGCCGCTAACCACTATGTAATCTTCGTCGCGACCGGGATTTTGCATATGGGTAGTGTAATTATCAAAACTTGTTCGATCGAGCTTCATCGTGTATTTATCGTCTATTTTTCGGCGGTCACGACCGGCAATTCTAGCAAAAGCACTCTCAATATCTATTTGAAACCAGATCAAAAGTGGCTCTGCGCCAGCCCTTCGAGCCATATCTCGCAAAAATCGACGTTGGCTTAAGCGCATTGCATTAACGTCATAAATTACGGAAACACCAACTTTCAGAAACTCTTCGCTCATATAATCAACTAGGTGAGTAATGATTTCATTCTCTTGTTTGTCGTATTGCGGTTCACTAAATAGCTCGTATCGAATTCGGTCGCCTTGGACATGAACAGCTTGAAATTGATCACAAAGTTGGCGAGCAAAAAATGTTTTCCCCGCTCCAGGATAACCATACATCATTATTAGCAACGGTTTACTGACTGCTATTTTATTCATTATTACTGGTATATCAGATTTCATCTCTGAATGCAAAATATTTAATCTATTGTTTAATGACTTATTGTTATAAATTTCGTATCATATAATTAGATAAATTAGCGGGATAGTTTAAAAACATTCCAACGCTTGTTTAGAAGTAAATTTATCGTCTATATAGGGGTGTTCGTTAATGGTAAGCGGCGACTCTCCAAAAGTCGTGCTGTCGGTTCAAGTCCGGCCACCCCTGCCAGAATGACTGAAGTAATTAAAATTATATTTGTTAATTTACTGTTAGTTTAACTATATGAAGACACCTTATGATAATAATATAGATTATAAAGATAGGCTTGATGAATCGGTGCGGGCTCAGGATGATTTTTTTGGATTTGTAAATAATAAGTGGCTTGCTGCCAATCCAATCCCAAAAAGTGAATCAAAATGGGGAGCATTTATACTCTTAATTCACCGTTCTTTTTATGATCTACGGTCGATTTATGAAGATCTAGTTTTAAAAGATGCTAAACCTGGTAGTTTAGAACAAATTACCAAAGATTTTTATGAGACTGGATTACATTTTAATGACTACTCGGATAGGCATCTAGCAATTATGGATAGTTATTGCCAAAAAATTAACAACACTAAAACTAAATCACGCTTATGGCAAGTTTTAGGTGAACTTCAAGTCATAGATATAGACAGCGTTTGGGGCATAACAGTTGCGGTTGATGATAAAGATAGCTCCAAACATAGCCTTCATTTGCTTCAACCAAGCCTAACACTACCCAATCGGGAGTATTACCTCGAACAAAGTCCTTCAATGAAAGTAATTCGCCAATTGTATAAGGCTCATGTTAAAAAAATCTACTCACTTTTCCCAAATATTTCAGATAACGCAGATGAATTATGGAAAACTGTTTGGAATTTTGAATATGGACTTGCAAAACATTCACGATCAAGTTCAGATTTAAGAAATATTAAAAAGAATTACAATAGAACAGCTTTTTCAAAACTTAAAAAATTATATCCAAATATTGATTGGGAGGTTTTCGCTAAAGCCGTAGGGTGGGACACGACTTGCCTACTGAGCGTAGACCAACCAGAGACTTTTCAATATATTAACCTATTAGTTGACCGATATTCGCTTGATGAATGGAAAACCTATTTGAAATGGTCTTTTGTCGTTAAATATTACGGGAAAGTTAACGAGCAATACGCAAAATTAAATTTTGAATTTTTTGGCAAAGCTATAAGTGGTGTCAAGACCATGTTGCCTTTATGGAAACGCGTAATTATCCGCCTAAATATGTGTATCGGTGAGGATGTTGGACGTCTATATGTAAAAAAGCATTTCCCAGCTTCATCAAAAACGCAAGTTTTAGCTATGGTTGAGGAGCTGCGCCAAACCTACCATAAACGACTGCAGGCGCTTGATTGGATGAGTGAGTCAGGAAAGCAGAAAGCTATAAAAAAATTAAACAATATCCGCGTTTTAATTGGCTATCCTGACAAGTGGCGCGATATTAGCGGATTGATAATTAATCGGCAATCTTATTTAGGTAATATCTTATCGGCCACTAAATTTAATTCGATTTATAATTTAAATAAATTAAACAAACCAACTTCCCGTGATGAGTGGCTTATGTCTCCTCAAACTGTTAATGCCTACAATGATCCTAGCCGATTACTGATATGTTTTCCGGCAGCAATATTACAACCGCCTTTTTTTGACCCAAAAGCCAACTTCGCTATTAACATGGGGGGTATTGGGTCCGTAATTTGCCATGAGTTAACACATGCTTTCGACGACCAGGGGTGTCAATTTGATGAACATGGTAATGTTCGGACGTGGCAAACCAAAGCTGAAAGGAAAGTTTTTTCTAAGCGAGCTTCAGTTATAATCAATCAAGCCAACCAGTTTGAAGTTTTACCTGGTCTTAATTTAATCGGTAAACTGGTAATTGGCGAGAGTATCGCTGATTTAGGTGGCCTCGAAATCGCCTTTGATGCCCTTAGTCATATTTTAAAAAATAAAATCAACCAGAAAATTGAAGATGGATTAACGGCTAGCCAATTAATCTATATCAATTACGCCATAACTGAATGTGCAGTAGCTAGGGAAAAACACAATCGTGATTTGGTATTGAGAGACGAACACCCCGATGAGCGTTTTCGGGTTAATGGAATTTTGCCTCATTGTGATGGCTTTTATAAAGCTTTCGATGTTAAGCCAGGCGATAAACTATACTTGCCTACCAGTAAACGAGTCAGGATCTGGTAATAAAAATATTAACTTCAGATTAAAATTTGAATATAAAACAAAATTTATTATATTGTCTGTAATAATTTTTATTTAGTTATAGTAAAAAACACAGTGGCACTTTATAATCTGTATATAGAGGTTGTGCTTACTGGTCACAGCACATATAATTAGTAAGTAAAACCTGAGTATACAAAAATATGAGAATACTAATGTTAGGCTGGGAATTGCCGCCCTATAACAGTGGTGGGCTTGGTATTGCATGCTTTCAACTATGCAAAGCATTAGCCAAAAGAAACGCTGATATTGAATTTGTGCTTCCCTATATTTATAACTACCCTATCGATTTCATGAAGGTCACGACTTTCTCTCAGATGACCGCATCGGAGTGGATAAAAAAATATGGCTCAATCTATTCAAGCAAAGTTGGCATGGGCGCTGATTTTATATATTCCCAAGAATTCTCATTAGATAAAGCCTTAGAGTGGATCATTAAAGAACAAAGTTTCGACATCATTCATGCCCACGATTGGCTGACATTTAGATCCGCCCTAAAAGTTAAGCTTTTAACAAATTGGCCTTTAATCGTTCATCTGCACTCTGTTGAGTCAGATAGAGCCGGCGGCCACCATGGCAATCCTTTAGTAGAAGAAATTGAGGCTTTGGGCGTTACTATGGCCGATAAAGTTATTGCGGTAAGCAAATATACTAAAAATGCGATCGTCCGCGATTATGGCATCCCTGCCGATAAAGTTGAGGTGGTCTATAATGGAATTGACGGATCTGAGATGGTGCCACTAGACGATGCGTCTTCTTATCCGTACTTAGAAAAACTTAGTAATAATGGATATCATGTTGTGACAAATGTCGGCCGATTAACTATTCAAAAGAATCTCACAACATTATTGCGGGCCGCTAAAGAAGTTATATACCGAGTTCCCAAAACAATATTCTTAATAGTCGGGGATGGCGACCAATACAATGAGTTAATTAGCCTATCGGCTTCTCTGGGAATTGCTAAAAATGTTATTTTTACCGGATTTCAACGTGGTAAACAGTGGCGCGATTCTTTTGCTATGAGTGATCTGTTTGTCATGCCTTCCGTTTCCGAACCTTTTGGCTTGACTCCGATCGAGGCGTTATTTTACGGTGTTCCATCGTTAATAAGCCGACAATCTGGGGTTGGCGAAATCTACAAAAACTGCTTAAAAATCGATTATTGGGACGTTAATGAAATTGCCAATCAAATAACTGCTGTGATTCAAAACCCAGGATTACATCAAACTCTTATCTCTAATGCTGAGCATGAATTGGAACATTTAACTTGGGACATGCCCAGTCAGCATCTAATGGATATTTATCAACAACAATCGGTTGGAGCAGTAGTATGAGTCGAGCGATAGTCTTATATCTACACGTTCACCAACCATATCGTATTCGCAACTATACAATTTTTGATGCTGCAGTAAACCATAATTATTTTGATAGCCAATCAAATTTACCAACAAACAATACCGACATAATCCATAAAGTTTCAGAAAAGTCGTATTTACCAACAAATAAAATCTTATTAGATCTACTTAATCAATATCCAGAATTTCATATCAGTTTATCTCTTACTGGTACAGTACTTGAGCAATTTGAGCGCTGGGCACCAGAGACACTTCAATCATTTAAAGATCTGGTTAGTACAGGACGAGTGGAAATATTAGCTGAAACCTATCATCATAGCCTGGCATTTTTTTACTCCCGAGTAGAATTTGAAGCACAAATTGAACTTCATCGCCAAAAAATTGAATCGCTATTCGGCCAAACACCAAAAGTCTTTCGTAATACCGAACTGGCATATAACAATGACATTGCCTATTGGGCTGATAAAGCTGGCTACAAAGGCATCCTAGCAGAGGGTTGGGAAAAGAATCTGGGTTGGCGGTCACCTAATTTTGTATACCGACCAAAATATACTGAAAATATTCGATTACTTATGAAGAACTACCACTTAAGTGATGATATCGCTTTCCGTTTTGGTGACCATGAATGGGCTGAATGGCCACTAACTGCTGAAAAATTTTGCCATTGGATTAATGAAACTAAGGACGGCACTAACTTTAACTTGTTTATGGATTATGAAACTTTCGGTGAGCATCAGTGGTCTGAATCTGGTATCTTTGAGTTCTTAAAAAACCTACCAGGAGAGTGGCTGAAAAATTCAAATAATACTTTCATGACCATAAGCCAAGCTATAGACACATTTGAACCCGTTGATGAAATTGACATTCCGGAAACTATAACCTGGGCTGATACTGAACGTGATTTATCGGCGTGGCTTGGTAACCCAATGCAGCAAGAAGCCATAAAGGCACTCTATGAGATGCAAGACTCTATTCTTGGCACTCACGATCCGGTTTTAATTGAAGATTGGCGCCGGCTTCAAACTTCTGACCACTTTTATTACATGTGTACCAAATGGTTTAACGACGGCGACATTCACGCCTACTTTAGTCCTTATGAGACTCCGTATATTGGTTTTATTAATTATATGAACGCTTGGCACGATATTCGCTTTAGATTAAGCGAACTGGGAGTTGAGATTTAAAATATGTCACGACCGGTAATACTTGGCAATGGGCAATTGACTGTTGGTATCAATGAAAATGGTTTAGTTCATGATTTTTATTACCCATATGTGGGACTAGACAATCTAACTACAGCCCGCAGCAATGACCATAAAATTGGTGTTTGGGTAAACGGTAAATTTTCTTGGGTAGATGACGGCAGCTGGATAATATCGGTTAATTTTGAAACAAATGCCTTGGTAAGTATTGTCCAAATGCACAACAATGATTTAAAAATTAGTTTATTACTCCAAGATTTTGTTGATCATGCCTATAATGTATTTTGCCGCCGAATTACCGTTACTAATGAAACCGACAGTCCACGAGATGTCCGAGTTTTCATGCACCAAGTATTTGAAATATCTCGACGTGGTCGGGCTGATACGGCCTTATTTGTTCCGGAAGAAAATTATATCCTAGATTATAAAGGACGTTATAGTCTGTTGATTTATGGTCAAAGCTCAACTGGAACTTTGTATGACCAATATGCAATTGGCAATTATGGCATTGAAGGCAAAGAAGGCACTTTTAAGGATGCCGAGGATGGCGAGCTCTCCGGAAGTCCTGTTGAACATGGCGGGGTCGATTCGGTAATCCGCTTCCCATGCAGTTTAACTGCTAATGGAACTATGGTATTGGATTATTGGATTATTGCTGCTGATTCTCAGTATTCTGCAGAACAAATTCATCATATCTATAAAGACGAGGGTATGGAAAAACGTTTAGCGGAAACTAGAAAATTCTGGAACGATTGGTTGTCGCCGGCTGTTAATGCACTTAATAATGCCGATAAAGAACTGGTTGATGCTACCAAAAAATCATTGATGGTAATAAAAGCTCACTGCGATAAGCGAGGTGGCATAATTGCTTCCTGTGATTCTTCAATTTATAACTATGGGCGAGATTATTATAGTTACGTTTGGCCGCGTGACGGAGCTTATGCTATTTGGCCCCTGATTAGACTCGGCTATCAAGAAGAAGCTAAAAAATTCTTTGAATTTTGCCGCGATATATTGACTAAAGATGGTTATTTAATGCACAAATATCAACCAGACCGCGCCATAGGCAGTACTTGGCATCCATTGGTTCATGGTCGGCATGCTGAATTGGCAATCCAAGAAGACGAAACAGCGATCGTTGTTTACATGCTTAGTGAATACTTTAGTCGAACCAATGATACTGATTTTGTATTTAGTTTATACGCAACTTTAATTCAACCAAGCGCTAATTTTATGGTTCGCTTTATTGATGACAGCACAGAGTTGCCACATGCTAGTTACGACCTTTGGGAAGAGAAATTTTTAACTAATACTTATACTGTATTTATGGTTTATCAGTCTTTGATTGTGGCGGCTGATTTTGCAGATAAATTTGATTATCCGGATGATGCCGTAAACTGGCGAGATACGGCGGCTACGATTGCTTCTAAAATTGGTGTCTTTTTTGACGAGCAACGAGGTGCATATCGAAAGGGATATTTAATGCAAGAAGACGGATCACTGCAATTTGATAACACATTAGATATTTCTAGTCTCTATGGTCCAATGATGTTTGGTGGCAGCGAATTTGATAACGAACAACTAGCCAGTACTGCTAGATTAATTGAATCCTTACTATTGGATAAATCCCCGTCTGGTGGAACGCCTCGCTATGAAAATGATAATTATTTTGCATCTAACCCGCCTTATTTAGGCAATCCATGGTTTGTAACAACATTATGGATGGCACAATATTATATCCGCCAACGCGAGCCTGATAAGGCAAAGCATTATATATCATGGACACTTAGCCATGCCCTGCAGAGCGGTGTATTATCTGAACAAGTTAACCCCAATAACGGCGAACCAATATCTGTTACACCATTAGTCTGGAGTCATGCCGAAACTGTAAATACGATTCTTGATTTACTTCAGTTACAAAATAAAACCAAAGATACACCTAGCGAGGCTTAACTTCGTTCCTGCCTAAACTTTTTTTAGTTTCAGTGAACACAACATGCTTTCTAAGTCGTGGACTATATTTGCGTAAGCTAAGTTTATCAGGAGTATTCATATTATTTTTGGTAGTATAATAAATTCTCTCGCCTGATTCTTCGCTAACGAGACCAATGATTTTTCTTTTATCACTTTTCTTTGCCATAACAGATCAATTCTAACATGTACTCTTAGGTTTGTAAAATTTGGAGCCGAAGACGGGAATTGAACCCGTGACCTTTTCCTTACCATGGAACTGCTCTACGACTGAGCTACTTCGGCACTGATCGGTTATTATACTACCACAATTTCTTTCCCACATTTCAATTATATTAATAATTTAACCCGTCAAATTAATTTTATATTATTTTATTGGCAAGTTTGTTTTGGTTGCATTGTTTTGGGCTAGAGAGGCTGGACGGGTGTTTGGTTGGGGAATTGTTACTGTGAACGTTGAGCCCTTACCAAGTTCAGAGGATACTTGAATACTGCCGTGCTGAGCCTCGACAATCAATTTAGTAACATATAATCCAATACCAGTTCCGGCGTAATCATATTGCATAATATTGGTGCCGCGGTGGAATTTTGTGAATAATTTGTTTTGCTCATCAGCCGAAATCCCAATGCCAGTATCGCTAACTGTAATTACCAAAGCTGAGTCTTGCAACTTTATATTAAAATCTACTCGGCCACCTTTATCAGTGAATTTAACGGCATTATCGAGTAGATTTCTAATTACTGATTGCAGATGAGTTGGTGATACTTTTATAACTGCGGCTGGATCAATAATATTCCAATTTAATGTAACACCTTTTTGAGTGGCAATGGTACTAATATTCTCACGTAAGTTATTGGATACTAGATCTGTTATCGTCGTATCGTGCAGTTCAACCGTCTCAGTATTAGCCTCAATACTGGCAATAGTAAGCATATCTTCAGCAAAAGCGCCTAATTGCGTAGCACTTCGGCTAATACTATCAATGATTCCGTTAACTTTAGTCGGTAAACTGGTAGTATCAAGTAAATCAATATTTCCCCTAATAATTGATAGGGGTGTCCTCAAATTATGAGATGTAATTGTAATAAATTCGTTTTTTAAGCTATCGACTTGTTTTAGTCTGGCAATGTCGTCTTGAAGATGTTCACTCATAGTGTTTACGCTGTTAGCTAGATCGCCAATCTCGTCATGACGAATAATATCAACAGTTTGTTCATACTTACCCTGACTAATAATTAATGCTTGTTGGCTTACTCTTTCGATTGGACCGATGAAGAAGCGGCTAGTGAGTTCGTACAATGCCGCTGCGCAGGCGATAAGCCCCAGAGTGCTGAATATTATGATCTCGAGTATTTGTTGGTCAATGCTTCTCGTCACAGCGCTACTGCTAACAGTGTAGGCTATAGAGTACGGATGCATACCGTCGGTACTTATATAAGGTACGATAATTTGTGAAATTAAACCATTATCGCCTTTTGTATCTATTGTGTTAAATGAGTCACTTATATTGGCTGGATGGATTATGGGTTGAGGATGTTGATTAAATACTAAGCTGTCATTTAAATCAATGATGCCAACATTGCTGATATTACTATCAAGATCAGTTAAAGATAGAATTTGTTGATCAATTTTAAGGCTTCCTGAATCTTGGTAAATACTATAGGTACTTCCTATTGGTTGGGTGGCTAAGGCGGCAAAAGCTTTAGATTCCTGATTTAAGTTCTTTATATCTGTGTTTTGAGCATTTCTTTCTAAGAAAAATGCAATTAAGATAAAAGTAATAACTAAGATGCTACTGATTAGCAAAGTAATTCGACCACGTAGACCAAGCTTAATTTTAAACTGTCTCATAATAACTTAACGGATTATTTATTTTTTGCTCCTATAAAGTCAATATCTATAATTAGTGTCCCTGTGAGAAGTAATAGCACCGATGCTAATAAGCTGCTTTAAAGTGCTTATTTTTAAGTATGCTGTTCACTAGGATACTAAGTCAAGTATGAACCGAACTGATCATAAGTATTTAGGGGAGCTTTGATTAAACTTTGCGAATAATCTATTATGGTTATTTCTGATAAACGTTTGAGAAGAATGTGTTGATATCGTTGTCATAAGTTCCTAGCGGATATACTATGCCTTTTTTGCTAGCAAATATGTATGAATGCTGGAATAACGGGATGTAAGCGTTGTCGCTAACGAGAGTCTGAGAAGCTTGTTGTAGTTCTGTTAAGCGCTGAGATGGATCAAAGGTTTGATTTGCTTTAGCCAACTGACTATCAAACGTTGTATTGTCATAAAATGGCGCGCCTTGCCAGCCACCCAGAACATCGCTGGCGTCAGCTATGCTGGAACCATTTCCAAAGTAAAATGCAGAATATACACCGTTGTTAATATTATTGAAGAAGGTTCCCTCATCAGTAGCAACATCTAGTTTTGCAGTAATGCCAATGGGTAGCAATTCTTTTGCTATTTCTTGCCCAGCTGCCAGGGCGGGCTCACCGACACCGAAATCAATAGTTACACCATTTGGATAGACTGAAGAAACTAATTGTTTGGCTTGAGTGGTATTTAGAGCAGGTCGGACTATGGCTGAATTAAAGCCTGGTAATTGAGGCGGAATAACTTGGTCAATTGGATTCCCAGAAACTCCGTAAGCCTTTAGTACAGCAGAAGGATCAATTGTTAGATCAATAGCCTGACGAATCTTGGCGTTGGCCGTCGGAAGAGATTTATTAACATTATTAAAGCCAATGAAGTCAACCAGAAGTGATGGAGGTGTCAGAACTTGATAATTGGTTTTACTTAACTGCGTAGCATTGGCCGTTGATAAATTGTCGGCTAAATCAATCTGACCGGCATTTAGAGCGGTTGTTGCCTTGGAAGGATCGGCATAAAAGACATAATTAATGGCTTTGGTGTATATATTGCCACCGTGCCAATTATTAAAGGCTACCAGATCAACAGCATTAGTCGATGGAGTAGTATTTGGCTTTACTGTATAGGCACCAGTTCCCAAATCCCATGGCTGCGTTCCTGTCTTAGCTTTAGAGTCAACTATCCATAAATTAGTTAAACGATTTAGTAGAACTGGATCGGGAGCGGTTGTGGTAATTTCAACTTCTTTAGTATTGAGAGCCGTAACATCCTTAATTGTGGAGGTTGCATAAGAGGCAATCTGAGGATTATTGGCATTGATTTGCTGCCATGTATAAACAACGTCTTGAGCTGTTACGGTATCACCATCGTGGAATAAAACATTTGGTTGGAGAGTAAAGTCCCAAGTAGTAGTGTTTGGATTTGTCCAGCTGGCAGCTAAATCAGGTACAATTTGTGTACCATTATTAAACTTAACTAATCCTTCGAATATTTGCTCGCTAACTGCAAGGGTAGTATTAGCTGAAGAGCTTGGATAAAAAACATTTAACGGGTTATTGTTGTACCCGTAAGTTAGTAAAGATATGTCTTTCTTAGTGTTTACAGAAGATGAAGTGCTGTTTTTATTGCGTGTAGCATACCACGCACCGACACCTGCTGCGATAATCACAATTACTATAACTAGGTATAGCCATAAATGCTTAGATTTTTTAGAAGAAGTTGTGACCTCAGCTGGTTTAATAGCCATAGGTGGAGTTGTTAGGGGTGCTGTAGGTTTTTCTGGAGCAGGTTCAGGAGTAGATGTTGGCGATGGTTCGCTTGGCTGAGCCATGGACGTTTCCTCTTTTTCTTCTTTATTATCGTTTTGTTGATTACTAAGTGGAGTTTCTGAATCATTCATAGTTAAATTTTCTCATCTTACAATGCTAATGGTTTAATGGTCTCTCTTATCTTAAAACTTGTCAAGTGTTCTACAGATTAAAAATATTTAAATATTAAATTTTGGGCATATATTTATAACTAAAGTAGCCATAATATAATTTATTGATGCAGATACAATTTGTTAAACTATTGAAATGAATCCATATGAGGCTATTATTGACGTCTTAAAAGCAAATAGTATAGATTTTGAAGAATTAGAACATGAACCCGTGTTTACTAGCGAACAAGCAGCCAAAGTTAGAGGTTTATCTTTAGAATCTGGAGCTAAATCACTCCTTCTAAAAGCAGACTATAGCTTTTATCTTGTTGTGCTGCCAGGCAGTAAAAAAATCGATTCTAGAAAATTTAAAGACGTATTTGGTATTAAAAAATTCCGTTTTGCTACTCCAGAAGAAGTAAAAAATATAATGCATTGCGAAATAGGGGCTTGTTACCCATTGGGAAGCATCGCTAATTTGGACACTTATCTAGATAACTCTCTAGTAATACAAACTAATGTATCTTTTAATCCTGGAAGACACGATAGAAGCATCAGGATGAGAATAGAAGACTACATGATGCTAGAAAACCCAACGAAAATTGATGTATCTAAAGATTAAACAACGTACTACGATTTTTCTTGACCCGCCAATCTTAATTCTTCTCTAAGTCTCATCCAAATATTTCCTAGTTCATTTCGACCGTTTTTATTAGCTCCCCACCCCCAAAAATCATCTTTAGGGGAATCTTCGATAATATCCAAATCACCAGTTTGTAAAAGTTTATGCTTAACGTAAGGATTTTGTTCCATTTTTAAACGACAAATTTCTTCCATAACACTGACTTTAATTTCATTCCAGTTCCCAGCCCGTCGTTGCTTGTTAGCTCGTGCAATCATTAGTGCATCATGGGGCGACCTAGCCATGTAAATTTCTTCAACTAATTCCGGCGCAGTATCAATAAATTTTGCAGCATGATAAACATGCTCAGAAGTTGGCCAATTTCTACCTAGCCAGTCAACCTGAAAAGCTGAAAAATTATCTAGTACATAAAATTCTCGCTGGTAAAATCCCACTATATCGCCAGAAGTATCTAATTCTGGGTCTCTAAATTGTGTTGGTTTTTCCAAATCTAATCTCCATCGATAATTTAATATTGCAATATATACGAGATTATAACATTACAACTAAACTTATTCTGATAGTTTTTAATTCATATGATTCAATTTGTCTTTAAACCTTACATTTTATTAACAATATTTAATATATTGCCATCAGGATCTTTAAACCAAGCAGCTTTTAATTTCCCTATAATGTGTATTACCCCATCTCGAGTAACATTTGGCATGTCATAAGTCTCAAAAACTATTCCCTTGCCCTTTAATTCTTCCACGATTGATTCGATTTCATCTCCAACACCCCAGCTGGCAGAAGTAGATTTGTTGGTACCGGCGAATTCAGATGAATAAACAAATAAGTAAGATTCGCCACTTTTATATAATATTCCACCTGGATCTTCATCTTCAGACTTTGTTAAACCTAGAGTATTTTCATAAAAACTCTTTGCTTTTTCCATGTCTTTAACGGCAATGGTCGCTACTACAGTTTTATCACCTAACATAATACCCTCCTTATATAGTTTAAAGGTAAACTATCAATATAATTTCGGCTATTATACTCTTATTGAATGAGGGGTGAAGTATAAAATCCTACTCTGATTTATCAAGAGCCTCAAATGTTTCTAATAATTCTGGGTAATCTATTATGTGGTGAAGCGTGATAAACGAAGTTAGAATCTGCTTTATAGGTATTACTTCTTAATTTTTTTCTTGTTTTGGGGAGTTTTACCTTTCATTAAGTAAGCTCCACCAAATACAATGATTCCTGACAATGCTGACCAAATTAACCAATCAGCTCCAACTCTCAGCCTACTAAATGAAGAGTAGGAATAAACCGTTGCACCAGCAGGTCCGGAGGAATGGTTGAGTACATAAATATTGGAGCTGCTTTCTACGTATGAAATTGGCCAACCATACTCGGCGTTATTGCAGGCATTAATAGGTGTGCCTATATTATTCTGTAATGCATAAATACTTTGACCACAAGTACTACCAGTAACGAGTTTTGAGTACATTCTAGTTGTGGCTATACAAACAATTAGGCCAATAAGTAAACTAAGCGTAATTAAAATTGAAATTTGCTTTTTCATAAACTTTCCTTGTTACTTCTATGCGCTAATAATACCATAATGCTTATGGTCGTGGTGCAGGGAGAGGGATTCGAACCCCCGAAGGCATAAGCCATCTGATTTACAGTCAGACGTGTTTAACCGCTTCACTATCCCTGCATGGAGCCGACGGAGGGAGTCGAACCCACGACCCGCTGTTTACAAAACAGCCGCTCTGGCCACTGAGCTACGTCGGCGCAATTATCAGATGTAGTGTAACAAAACAGAGGTTAAACCACAACACGTTTAGGGCGTAGTATGCGCCGTGAGCGACCAGCGGGAATAATAAGTTTCTTGATCTTATCTTCGGTAATATCAGCTTCTTCCATCATGCCTCTTGAACGGTAAGCTTCAAGTAATAATCCGTAAGTTTCTTGATTAGGTTCGAGCTCAACTGCTCTCTCGAGGGCTCGGAACATGAGTTTTTCATTACCGATTTTTTCTTGAACTTTGGCGTAGGCAACATGCCGGGCCGCTAGTTTATCTTCAAGCTTTAATGCTTGCTCGAATGCTATTGCAGCCTTTTCATAATTCTCAGTTTCATAATATATTAAGCCTAGATTATGCAAACTCGAGGGCGTTGCTTCAATGCTTGAGGCAATTTCAAAACAATCTATGGCGTCGCGATACTCTTTTTGTTTGGCATATAAAATACCTAGCCGATTATAGGCAGCGGCATTACGTTCATCTATTTTTAAGATTGTCAGCAGTGCTTTTTCGGCTCGTAAAAATCGATTTTCACGCATACCTTGATGCGCTATATCCCATAATCGCCCTAGCCTATCACCAATTCGCCGTGACATGCCGGATAATTCATCTACGTGGACATATGTACTGTAATAAGCCAAAAGGCCGAAAGCAGCGACAATCGCTAGCTCTAACATAACTCGACTATTATAGCAGACTAAAGCTCAAATATCAGGTGGTTAAGAACTAGTTTAGACTGTGCATTTTGGATTAAAGCACGTTCTGCATTATAAGTGGCCGACAATATGTTCCCCCATTGATTAACGCCCTTGTTGTCTTTCTTTTGCGCAGCTTGTTGAAGACCGCTTTCGGCAATTCTGAGCAATGCTTGCATAATTATAAATAGGCTGTCTTTTTGTTTTGAGAATTCATCAATAAGCGTTAAACGCGTAAATTTTGAGGCCTTTAAAAACATTTTAGCCTTATCTATTCCTAGCAATATAGGATGCTCTTCTGAAAATAAAATGGCATGCATTAGTCCAGGCATACCGTTACTCATAGCCAAAGCGGTACCAACATTTTTAGAGTTCTTGGTCAGTTCTAAAAAGTATTTCATTGTAACTTCATCTTTCGGTCGATGAATCGAAAATCGTTGCAATCGAGAAGTGATAGTCGGCAGTAACAGTTGTTCATGACTGGCTGTTAGCATTATCACGCTGTCCGCTGGTGGCTCTTCGATAGTTTTAAGCAAGGCATTTTGGGCTTCAATAGTAAGATTCTCAGCATGTTCTATGATTATTCCCCGACGTATGGCTTGTTCGCCCAATGTCTTGAGTTCAAAAAAGTGTTTTATCTCACGAGCTGTTTCGATTGAGATTGTATTTGCCGAAGGGCTGATTTGCTTGAAATATGGGTATGAACTAATTTGTTCTATTGGTAAATTAAGTATTTCAGCCATTAGTTGCCGGGCAAGAGCTGTCTTGCCGATACCATCAGGTCCAATTACTAAAAGAGCATGACTTGGTCTTTGAATGATCCGTTGATAATTTAAAAGTGTTAATGGGTGGATTATTAATGGCATATTTTTAAAGTTTAATTCTTAACTGTTTATAAAATTCTTTTGGAATTTGAGAAGTAAAAGCCGACTGTTGCTTGTTTGGAAGTTGAAGTTCTAGTTTGTGGGCATGGAGAAACAATCTATCGGCTTTCTCCCCACCATAGAGATTATCGCCTACAATTGAGTGATTAAGTTTTTTAAGATGAACTCTGAGTTGATGAGTTCGCCCAGTTGTTGGTTGAAGTTCCAGTAAACTGTAATTTTGAGTTGTATCCAAAGTCTTGTAGTGCGTAAGAGCTGATTTCCCATTTGCACCCACTCTAAATGTTGCTGGTGCCTTAGGATTTCTTTCAATTGGCATATCAATAATTGCTTCAGGGGGATTAAGTTTACCATTAATTAGAGCGACGTAGGTCTTTTTTACTCGACGCTGTGAAAATTGCTTCTGTAGCCATAAATAAGATTGTTTATTTCTGGCGCAGATCATAACGCCCGAAGTTGCTCTGTCCAGACGGTGGACTATCCCGTCCCTGCCATCTTCTAAATCCTTAGCGCGTGTCTGTAGCCAACTAGCAACTGTAGGTTCTGGATTATATTTGCCCTTACTATGGCTTAAGATACCAGCTGGTTTATCAATAACAACACAATCATCATCTTCGTACAGAATTGGAATTTCAATTGCTGGGATCGCTGGACGTTCAATTACGGCATTAATCTCTATGGTATCGCCATTTTTAACTCGATCAGTCGGTTCAGCTACTTGTTTGTTTACTAACACCTCTCCCCGTTCGCAAATCTTCTTTGCAAATGATCGCCCAATTGAGGGGAATTGTTTAGCCACAAAAGAATCTAACCTAATATTATTAAACGGCTCCTCAACAATAAACTGCATAGCTAAGATCTCTCGAATAATCCAACAGCCTGCTGAACTGCCAATAACGTACTTTTGGCCATAGCTTGGAGAGATGATTCGTCTTTGGCAAGTTTTTCTAAAATCACTTTTTCATCAACGTTTGATAATTTCGCTTGAAATTTAGTTAAGAAATCTTTAACCGCTGTGGCTGTCGCCGTCTTTAGTTGGCTATAATCAGCCCGATGCTCCCAGGTCTTAATAATTTCCGATAGAGGTACATCATTTAAAAGTGCTAGGATTTGTAATAAATTGCTTACTCCTGGCTGAGATTTAAAATCAAAATGAATATCATTTAGACTATCAGTTGTTGCCCTCATGACTTTCTGGGCGGCAGCTTGCGGATCATCTGTTAACAATATTGTTCCAGCTGGGTCATCGATAATTTTACTCATTTTCTTTTCCGGATTACGCAAACTGCGGATCCTGACTGCTTGTTCATGCTTTGCAAAAGCAACCTGTTCTTTTGGTTCTTTGGGTAATTTGAAAGTCTCACCAAACTTATTATTAAAGCGCGTGGCAAGAACTCGTGTAAATTCTATGTGCTGCTGTTGGTCTTCGCCAACTGGTACCCATTCAGCTCCGTAGAGCAATATGTCGGCCGCCATCATAACCGGATAATCAAATAAGCCGGCACTGACTTCTTTTTGTCGGAGCTCTTTGGTTTTATCTTTAAACTGTGTCATCCGGCTAAGTTCCCCGAAGAAAGCAAAATTATTTAATATGACAGTTAGCTCGCTATGAGCCGGAATGTGGCTTTGGCGGTACATATAAACGTTCTGATTGTTAGTATCAATCCCAGCCGCCACACATAGCCGTAATGTATCAATTATCCGTTTATAGAGCTCCTTATGGTCAATTGGTGTAGTAAAACTATGAAGATCGGGAACAAAAATATTAATTTGATATTCTCCAGCATATTGCTGCTGCAGCTTAACCATAGGCAACATGGCACCTAAGTAATTACCTAAATGCTGTTCACTATTTGACCGTATTCCCGTTAATATAACTGGCTTACCCATATATTTGAGTATATTATAACAGCTGCTTTGAATCTGGTTTACTGGATTAGTTTTGAAATTTAACGTTTAGTAAACTGTCGCTGTTTGCGAGCGCCTCTTAAACCAAATTTTTTTCGTTCTTTCTCGCGTGAATTTCGCCCCAGTAAGTTGGCTCTTTTAAGAGTGCTTTTAAAGTCTTCATTTACTTGAACCAAAGCTTTTGTTATCCCTAATCTGATAGCTTCCGCTTGGCCGTCATGGCCTCCGCCGGAAACTTGGACGATAATATTGAATTTATTCTCTAGTTCTAAACAAGCAAAAGGTTGCTGTAATTTAGCCAATAAGTACTTGCTACTTCCAAAATACTCCTCAGCTGGTTTTAGATTAATTGTTACCGTACCGCTGGTTCCTTTGGACATACGTACATTAGCGGTGGCACTTTTTCGTCGACCAACAGCCGTAAAATAATTCGTCGATGCAGTTTTGGGCATTATTTTGACTCCTTTACAGAAATAACAACTGGTTTTTGGGCTTCATGCTGGTGTTCGGCGCCCGGATATATTTTCAATCTAGCTAAACGTTGCGGTCGTAGCTTATTAACCGGCAGCATGCCCCTAATTGCTTTTAGGACTACAACTTCTGTCTTTTCTTCCAACATTTCGGCTAAGGTAGTCTCTTTAAGCGATCCTGGGTATCCGCTATGGCGATAATAGATTTTACCGGTTTTTTTATTGCCAGTAATTACTAATTTGTCTGAATTGATAATAATGACGTAGTCGCCGCAATCGATGTGATGAGCAAAAATTGGTTTATCTTTTCCCAGCAATAATCGAGCGGTCTTTGTAGCAACTCTTCCTAAAGAAGCTTCACTTGCATCAATAACATACCAGCTTCTCGTAATATCTTTTGGCTTAGGGCTGTAAGTTGTCATTTTACGGTACTCCGCTTAGCTTTTGGTGCAACCGGTACGGCTTTTTTAACAGGTGTAGCTTTTACCTTAGGTACCTCTGCAGTAGCAGCTGCAATTTCAGGATTCTCTGGCGCTACTGGTTTAGATAAATCGTCTACGAAACTAATTCGGGCCATTTGGGCATTATCGCCTCGTCGCAACCGGGTTTTTTCAACTCTTAAGTAGCCACTTGTACGACCGCTTAGTTTAGGCACAATTTCGTCGATTAATTTATGAGCCGTAGTGAGCGATGGAAGCTCGGCTATAATTTGGCGGCGACTATGTAAACTTGCTTGTTTAGCCTTAGAGATTAATTTATCAACATAGGGCATTAATTCTTTGGCTTTAGGGAAAGTTGTCTCGATAGCTTGATGCTGAATAAGCTCATCTGCCAAACCAGATACCAGCATAGATCTTTGATCTCGCTCGCGATGGAATTTTCGTCCTTTGTATCCGTGGCGGTGCATTGTTTTAAAGTTCCAATTCTGCCAATTTCTCTTTAACTTCTTCCAGTGCTTTGCTGCCGAAACCCTTTAAATCACGAAGTTCTGCATCACTTAAGCTGAATAGGTCTTTAAGTGTGTGGATATCGTTGTTGATCAAAGCGTTCGTTGTTCTGGCGGAAAGATTTAAATCATCAATCGGTGTTAATAGTTCGGTTGGTTCGTCACCTTCAAAAGCTGATTGATTTTCATTACTTAAACCAATGTGGGGACTGGACTCCACTTTTGTCTGTCCAGCTAATGAGGCATATTGATTTACCAGAATAGCCGCCGCTTCTTCAAACGCTTCACGCGGCGTAATAGAGCCGTCAGTATCAATCGTAATAAGCAATTTGTCTAGATCAGTAGCTTGACCTACACGGGTATTTTCAACTTTATAGCGGACTCGTAATACCGGGCTGAAGATGGCATCAAGCCCAATCATGCTAGTATTCTTAATTTCTGATTCCTCTTCAATTGTACGGTAGCCTCGACCACTCTCGACTGTTAAATTCATTTCTAAAGTTGCCTTGTTGTCATCGATTGTGGCAATTACGTGTTTGGGATTAACAATTTCAACATCGGCATTGGTAGAAATATCTTTTGCGGTGACAACTGATTTACCTTTTTTAACCAATCGCAAAACTTGTGGTTCGTCACTAAAAATACGGAATCGTACGCCCTTTAGATTAAGCATAATGTCGACTACGTCTTCCTTAACACCTGGAATTGTAGTGAATTCATGACTTATGCCTTCGACATTAAAGCTGGTTATGGCAGCTCCCGCTATACTGGAAAGCAAAACCCGACGCAAACTATTGCCCAGAGTCATACCATAGCCACTATAAAGAGGCTCAACCGTAAAAGTGGCACTGGTGTCACTATGGTCGTTTACATTAACGAGACTTGGTGTATGAATTACATTTGGCATGGATCACTCTCCTTTAGCGTGAATAGTACTCTACGATTAACGATTCATTTATATCTGGCTCAGCGTCGGTTCGTGACGGCAAGCCGGTAATGGAAACTTCTAGTTTCTTGCGGTTTACTTTCATCCAGTTAGGTATATCGTTCGGGTTTGGACTGACATCATCAATTTTTTTGAAATATTCGGTGTTTAGGCTTTGACTTCGAACCGCCAATTGATCACCTATTTTTAATTCTATTGAAGGTATGTTTATACGACGGCCATTTAAGGTAAAATGACCATGCGTAACCAGTTGCCGAGCCGATCGGCGACTACTAGCAAAACCAGCCCGATAGACTGCGTTATCAAAGCGTTGTTCAAGTAAACGCAGCAATACTTCACCAGATTGACCGCGACTTTTCGAGGCTTTAGTCATTACATTACTGAACTGTCGCTCAAGTAATCCATATAATCGTTTAACCTTTTGCTTTTCGCGTAATTGTAGTGCATATTGGCTTGGTTTATTCCGACCGCCCCTACCTTGTTGTTGACCGGGCGGCGAGGAACGTTTAACTAAAGCTTTAAAAGCTTTAGGATGAAGGGCATAACCTTCGCGGCGACTCATTTTGACGATTGATTGCATATCACGTGCCATATATACTCCTAAACTCGACGGGCTTTAGGCGGTCTAACTCCACCATGCGGGATCCCGGTTACATCATGAATCGCTTCAACTTGAATATTATAATTTTGCAAACTGCGAATCGCCGAATCTCGGCCCAAACCAATACCTTTTACGAACACATCAACCTTGCTCAGGTTAAAATCTTGTTTGGCTATTTGAGCAGCTTTCTCTGAAGCGACTTGAGCGGCATAAGCTGTGCCTTTCTTTGAACCGCGAAAGCCACAAGCTCCGGCGCTTGAAGATGACAATAAATTACCCTTTGGGTCAGTAATAGACACTAGGGTGTTATTAAATGTTGCTAATATGTGAACTTGTCCAGTAGCTACAGTCCTTTTGACCTTGCTTTTCTTAACAACCGGCTTTGGAGCTGTTTCGACTACTGGTGTTTCTTCAGTGGTTTGGGGTTCTTTATCTGCCATATAATGTACCTGCTTAAGTCTTCGCGGGAATCTTTCGGGCTGTTCCACCGACAGTTATTTTTCGTCCGCGTCTGGTTCTAGCATTTGTCCTAGTACGTTGTCCTCGAGTTGGTAAATTAGCTTGATGTCTTATGCCGCGGTAAGATTTAATGTCTTTTAAGCGCTTAATATTACCCGTGACAATTCGCTGTAATTCTCCTTCAACGACATAATGATTGTTAATCTCTTCTTGAATTCGGGATATTTCAGCATCAGTTAGCTTACTTACTCTGATTGTCGGGTCTACTTTAGCTAGATTCAATATATTTTGACTAGTTTTTTGACCAATTCCATAAACGTAGGTTAATGCTACCTGGACTTGCTTATTACTGGGAATGGTGACTCCTGATATTCTGGCCATAAACTAACCTTGCCGTTGCTTGTGCTTCGGTTTAAGCTTGTTGATAATATAAATCCGCCCTTTGCGGCGCACTATCTTATCATCAGGACTAATTTTTTTGACACTTGCACGCACTTTCATGCGGATCATTGCTCCTACACGTGTTCAATGACACACTGCTTTATTACTTATGTATTGCGATAGGTGATTCTACCCTTTGTGAGATCGTACGGGGTTAACTCAACCGTAACGCTATCACCGGGGACAATACGGATATAATGCTTCCGCATCTTACCGGCAATATGAGCTATAATTTGATGACCGTTTTCAAGCTCAATTCTGAACTGAGTACCTGGTAAGGCCTCAATCACAGTTCCAGTCAACTCAATGACTTCTTTATTGGCAGCCATAAATATAACAGATATTGAGTATACCATTAGCCACTACTGATTGTAAAGTGTTTTTATAGAGTAATTTATAAATCGAGTAAATGATTTTATTTAGTTTGATTTGCAGATGGCTGCCGGCGGAGTTTAGGCAAAAGCCGCCGTTTCGGTTTTACGTTAGGATTATGGTCGCTGGCCTCAGTAAAGAACCCCGGTTCAGAATACTGATCATAGGTTACCATTAAGGCTCTGGATTCAATGGCGCGAAGCGTTTCTAGAGAGACTGATACCAGAATTAATACACTCGTACCACCGATTGTAATATCGGCATTGATGAATCCTTGGGCAAAAACTGGCACAACTGCCAATAAACCCAAACTGATAGCCCCGAAAAGAGTTACCCGATTGACTACTTTGCTAAGGTATTTCTCTGTTTGATTGCCTGATCTTACGCCCTCTATAAATCCGCCCTGCTTTTGCAAGTTTTCTGCTATATCTTTGGAGTTAAATGTCACGTTGGTATAGAAGAAGGTAAATATAAATACTAGGAAAAAGTAGGCTAACGGATAAATATACGGATGAAAACCACCATTCGAAAAACTGCCATAGCTAGGAGACTTAAACCAGGTATATATAAAATTCCCAATATGCTCTAAATGAGTGCTTTTTGCGTGGATCATCAGTTGGGCCGCGAAGCTAGGTACGCTTAGGAATGCCACGGCAAATATAATCGGAATTACGCCGGCGGCAATTAATTTGACCGGTAAGGTCGTAGTTACCCCCCCATATGTCCGATTACCCTGAACGCGTTTTGCATAATGGATAGTTAGCCGCCGGGCGGCTTCATTTAACTTTACTACTAAGAAAGTGACAAAAATAATTATCGCGATGATTATTGCGCCGTACATTAACTGCCATTTATTAAATGGCAAAACATTACCAAAAACTTTCAATTTATGAGCTTTGCCAGCAGATAATTTCAATACGTTACTGATTGTTTGTGGTAGCCGTCCGACTATACCAACAGTAATTATTAAAGATATTCCATTGCCAAGACCCTTTTCGGTAATTAGTTCTCCCAGCCACATCAGCAACATCGAGCCCCCAGTTAGGGCGGCAACCATTAATATCCATCTAGATAAGCTGGCATTGGCGGTAATATCACTGACGCCACCTATCTGTTGAGCTGCTTCGCGAATCAAGTAAATAGAGCCAATTGATTGAATAATGGCTAATGGGAAAGTAAGTATTCTAGTGTATTGGTTAATCCGTTTCTGGCCAAATTCGCCCTCTTTCTGTAGTGCTTCAAGTTTAGGTAAAGCCTTTGTCAGTAACTGCATGATAATTGAGGCATTAATATATGGCCCCAATCCGGCTAGCATAATTGAGAAGTTAGCCAGCGCCCCACCACTAAGCACATTCATAAAGCTTAGGAATTGAGGGGTTTGTGAAGAATTAAATAAATTAGTAAGTACTTGTTGGAGAGTTTTTGGATTACTTAGAGGAACCGGTAGGTGAGCCAGGATACGAAATACTAACAAAATACCAAGTACCGCAAGTATTCGCTTGCGCATATCGGAATTTTTTAATGATCGTCCGATAATTTTCCAGTTCATGTATAAATTACACCCTTAACCCTCTCAGTATACAGTATGACAATTAAGCCTTTACGGTTACTTTTGATCTATTATTTTTAGTGTCACCCGACTTTACAGGTTTAGTTTTTGGTTGTCGCTTTTCTATTTCAAAACTGCCACCTGCAGCTTCTAATTGCTCTATTGCCATGCGGCTGGCGGCTGGTAATTTAACCATTACTTTTTTGTCCACTTCGCCCTTAACAATTAATTTAACTTTAACTAGAGCGCTTGAAACAAGGCCGCTACTGGCAAGCATTGCTGTGTCTACCGTTTTACCGTCAAATTGATTCATTTGAAAAGTATAAACGACTTCAGCTTTTGGCTTTAAAGCCCGGTATCCATGTAATTTTGGCAGGCGTTGCATTAATGGATTTTGGCCGCCTTCAAATCCAGGTCGCTTAGAATATCCAGTCCTGGACTTTTGTCCCTTGGTACCACGACCCGCCGTCTTGCCTTGACCAGCAGCAATTCCCCGGCCAACCCGGTTCGGTTTTTTCTGTCGATCTATAGATAGTTCGTTATATTTCATTTGGCGGATTCCTTTTTGGCAATTTGCTTGGTTTTAGTAATAGTTTTAGGTTTTTTTACCTCAGCAGGTATTTTATCTGTTACAACGTCAGTTTTTGATTCTGAGGCCCGTTGACGCGTTGTAACCCATTGATCAGCCGGTTTAATACTTTCTAGCGCTTTAATCGTTGCATACGCTGTATTGGTCTTATTTGACGAACCAAGTGACTTACTGAGAGCGTTATTCACACCAGCAACTTCTAATATCGTCCTGACTACTCCGCCAGCGATTAAGCCCGTCCCTGGGCTGGCAGGCTTAAGTAGTATTCTGGCGCCGCTAAATTTCACTTCTGCTTCATGGGGTAATGTACCTTTATAGATAGGCACGGTAATAAGATGCTTTCGGGCGGCTTCATTGGCTTTGGTTACGGCAGTCGATACGTCCGCCCCTTTAGATATGCCGATACCAACCCGATTTTTATGATCCCCTACAACCACTAATGCCCGAAATCGAAAACGACGTCCACCTTTGACAACACGTGCAATTCGGTCAACTCGGACTACTCTCTCATCAAACTGTTTATCTTCCTGAGACATATCAGATCGTTTGCCTCTGGTGTCTTTTCTGTTATCTGGCATTAGAATTCCAATCCTTTCTCTCGAGCGGCATCAGCTAAAACTTTAATTCGACCATGATAAATATGGCTACCCCTGTCAAACACTATTTTTTTAACTTTGATAGTTTGAGCTTTCTTGGCTATTTCCTGACCAACCCAACTGGCTTGTTCGGATAATGATTCATTCGTTTTCCGACCAACCGTTGAGACATAAGCTAAGGTTTTACCAATCTCGTCATCCACTAATTGGGCATTAATGTAGCGATTACTAATATGAACACTTAATCTGGGCCGCGAAGCAGTACCGGATATTCGAGTACGCACTCGATTTCGGCGCAATAACTGATTGTGGGTCTTATGTTTTAAATTATCCATTATACTTTCTCTTTCCCTGATTTACCGCTCTTGCGAATAATACGCTCATCAACATATTTAATGCCTTTACCCTTATATGGTTCAGGCTTCTTTAAGGCTCTGATATCAGCTGCAACTTGCCCAACTTGTTGTTTACTAATCCCACTCACTGTAATAATGTTTTGTTCAATACTAACTGTAACGCCGGCTGGAATCTTATAAACAACTTCGTGAGAAAAACCAAGATTAAAATGTAATTCGGAGCCATTTAAAGCCACCCGGTAACCGACACCATTAAGCTCTAAACGCTTGCTATATCCCTGGCTAACTCCCTGAATCATATTATTTATTAGCGATCGCAATAAACCGTGTTGGGATCTGGCTAATCGTTCATCATTAGACCGTTCTACGACCAAAATATCACCATCTTGTTTTACGCTAATATTTGGCATCATGAATTGTTCAAGATTTCCTTTTGGTCCCGTCACTACAATCGTATCAGCTGTTAAATCAACTGTTACGCCTTGTGGAACTGTAATTGGTAATTTGCCTATTCGACTCATAATTAATCCTGATTCTGCCTAATAAATTTTACAGATTAGTTCTCCGCCTATACCAAGTTTTTTGGCTTGATTCCCCGTTAGAATTCCACGGCTGGTTGACACTAAAACAATCCCGCGTCCACGTTTAATTACTGGGATTTCTTTGCTACCGCTATATTGCCGGCGTCCAGGTCGACTTAGTCGTACAATCTCATTAATTCGCGCATTATCATTTGCCGAGTTGATTGCAATTGTGATGATTTTGCTTGGTGTATTACCCGATACCGTAAGATCATTAACAAAGCCATTGATTTTCAACAAGTATGCAATTGACTCTTTGACTTTGGAGTGAGGAATAGTAACCTGTAACTGCCGAGCAGCAACAGCATTGCGAATTCGAGTTAACATATCTGCGATGGGGTCTGTTGAAACTTTACTCATAATTTACCTTTACCAACTTGACTTTGTAACACCTGGAATTTCTCCTTTGCTAGCGTGTTCACGAAAACTTATCCGGCTTAATCCAAATTGCCTCATATAACCGCGTGGCCGACCGGTTTCGGTACAACGATTTTTCCATCGGGTAGGTGACGAATTTCGCGGTAATCGAGCTAACCCTTCAAAATCGCCTATCGCTTTTAGCTCGGCGCGTTTGGTGGCATAGTGCAAGATCATTTTTTGACGTTTTAAATCACGGGCAATACTTGATTTTTTTGCCATTACTTATTCTCCTTTTCAAACGGTATTCCAAATTTTTCTAATAATGCCCTGGCATGAGCCGGCTCTTTACAACTAATTACTAAACCAACTTGCAGACCATGGGCAGGCGAAGTTTCTTCAAACGACAACTCAGGGAAGGCTGTCTGATCAATAAATCCTAGACTATAATTACCTAAACTGTCAAAAGCTTGCAAGCTTAATCCGTGAAAATCACGAAGTCTTGGTAGAACGACATTAATTAAACGATCGAGGAATTCATACATCCGAGCACCGCGTAAGGTGACTTTAAGGCCAATCTTACTACCTTGTCTAAGTTTAAAACTGGCAATTGATTTTTTAGCAATCGTCGGTTGAGGTTGTTGTCCAGTTATTTTTCGAATCGTATTTGTTGCCACTTCAATCATTCGTTTATCATCCTGAGCTCGTCCTAACCCTGTATTTAACACGATTTTCTCAAGCCGCGGCACTTCATGTCGATTATGCAAATGAAGATCAGATTGCAATTCGTCGACTAACTTTTGCTTATAAAGTACTTGCAGGCGAGCGGCTGGCACAGCTATGGTCGCTGTCGGTTTATCACTCATGATATGATTTCCTTCCCGCTTGAGGCGTAAACCCGACTCTTTTTGCCGTCCTGGCTAATTACATACTTAATGCGCACTGGCTTTTTGGATGTAGGGTCGATAATGCCAACCTTGCTGACAGCAATCGGTTTTGTAATATCAATGATTCCGCCCTGAGGATACTCTCGATTAGGTTTGAGATGCTTTTTAACGATATTTATTCCTTCAACAGTCACAGTATTATCACTTGGATGGGTAGCTATAACTTTCCCGCTTTGGCCCTTATATTTACCGCGTCGAACAACCACCACATCGTTTTTCTTCAATCGAATCTTAAATCTAGGCTTAAGCATGCTAAAGCACCTCCGAAGCTAAACTAATGATCCGGTTATAGCCACGATCGCGCAACTCTCGAGGAACCGGACCAAATATTCTGGTACCTCGGGGTTGCTTGTCGTCATCAATAATTACAGCCGCATTATCATCAAACTTGATGGTCGATCCGTCCTTGCGGCGGATCATATCACTGGTCCGTACCACTACTGCCCTAACGACTGATTTTTTCTTGACATTCCCACTAGGACTAGCGTCTTTTACGGTACAGACAATCACATCGCCAACGCGGGCATAGCGCCGCCGCGAACCACCCAGCACTCTAATACATAGAACTTCTTTAGCGCCAGAATTATCACAAACTGTTAGTCTGGTTTCTTGTTGGATCATGTTTTGTCCTCTTCAACTTCCACAACTTCCTCGGTAATTGGCACGATATCACTTTGTTGCAATACTGCCCGGGTGATGATTTTACTCAGAACGTGGTGCTTGGATGCACTTCTGGGACGAGAAGATACAATAGACACCGTATCGCCCATTTTAGCTTCGTTCTTTTCATCGTGAACGCTATATTTTTTCGTAGACAGATATTGGCGTTTATATAACTTATTCATTTTCTTAGTCTGCACTGAAATAACAATAGTTTTATCAGCTTTGTCAGATGTTACAATTCCAATAATCGGTTTTGCCATTATACTTTCTCCTTAGCCAATTGTTCACTTAAGACAGTTAGCATTCGCGCTAAATCTTTCCGCTTAGTGCGAATTAAACGCACATTATGAGTTTCGCCAAGGTAATTTTGGCGTCGTAAAGCAGTTATTTCTTCACGCAATTTGGTGCTTTCAACTGTTAAGTCGGTGGTTGAAAACTTGCGAATATCAACTATTTTCATTACGTCTCATCCTTTGTCAGAAATTTTGTCTTTACCGGTAATTTGTTAGCCGCTAATCGCATAGCTTCACGAGCTATTTCTTCAGTTACGCCTTGCATTTCAAATAATATGGTTCCCGGGCGGACTTTTGCTACAAAAAATTCTGGATTTCCTTTACCGCTGCCCATTTTAACAGCCAGTGGCTTACGAGTTACTGGAATGTGCGGGAATATTCTAATCCAAATCTTGCCGCCACGTTTGACATAGCGGGTCATGGCTTGCCGGGCGGCTTCGATTTGACGAGAAGAAATTCTTTCACAACCTTGAGCCTGCAAAGCAAATTCACCATAAGCAATAGTTTCGCCGCTGGTTGCGACGCCACGGATTCGCCCCTTGCGAACCTTGCGGTGATTTGTCCGGCTCGGAATTAACATTTTAAGTCACCTCTCCCTTATAAACATAGACTTTTACGCCTATGATGCCGGCATTAGTTTTAGCATCGACTTGAGCATAATCTATATCAGCCCGTAACGTATGTAGTGGTACGCTACCTTGAACTTCTTTTTCGCGACGAGACATTTCGGCACCGTTTAGACGGCCAGCAACTTCTATCCGGACACCTTTTGCGCCAGCTCGCATAGTCGCTTCAGCGGCTGATTTAATTGCCCGGCGAAACGACATTCGACGTTCCAGTTGATGGGCGATATTTTCAGCTACCAATTTTGCAAACAAGTCTGGTTTTTTTACTTCTTCAATATTTACTCGGGTTGGGATTCCGTAAATCTTTTCGACCAAATCTTTAAGCTCCTGCGCACCTTGGCCGCCACGACCAATTACTACACCAGCTTTGGCCGTGCTTACTGTAATCGTGACTAAATTCGGTGAACGTTCAATATCTACCTTATTAATTGCGCCTCTAGAGCCAACTTTATTCTGGATTATTCGGCGCACCTTTAAATCATTGCCCAAAAAATTAGCATAATCACGCTTATTGGCAAACCATTTACTGCGCCAATCCTTATTGACTTGGATACGCATGGAAATTGGATTAACTTTTTGACCCATTATTTTTTCTCCTTAGCGTCTAAAGCCTTAACTGGCTTTTTCGGTTTTCTAATATCTCCTTCTACCAGCACTCTAATATGGGAAGTCCGGTGCTGATAAGGATGCGGCACGCCGCGTGAAACTAATTGATAGCGTTTAAAACGAACTGACGGTGTAACGCTAATCTCAATTATTTTTAAAGTTGCTGGAAGATAATTATGATTATAATCAGCGTTAGCCCGAGCGCTTTCAATCGTTTTTCGAATGGCTATCGCCCCATTTCTTGGAGTGTGCGACAGTATTACTAATGCGTCATCAACGCTTCGGCCACGCACCAAAGCAGCAATCGGCGCCAATTTTCGCGGGCTGATTCGGACTCCTTTTGCAATTGCTCTGACTGCCATATTCTAATTCTCCGTTTGCTGACTTTTAGCTAATTTACCACCATGGCTGCGGAATTTGCGGGTAGGTGAAAATTCACCAAGCTTATGTCCAACCATATTCTCTGTAATAAATACCGGGACGTGCACTTTGCCGTTATGAACGGCAATTGTGCGCCCTACAAATTCTGGCGCAATGGAGCTTGCCCGGGCCCAAGTTTTCACAATAGTACGGTCATCAGATCCAAGCGCTGACAGTTTCTTGGCAAGTTTGAAATCAATAAATGGTCCTTTTTTTAGGGAACGACTCATAATTTAATCCTATCTCCTCTTAGCTTCATGGCGACTTCTTATAATATACTTAGTTGTACTCTTGCGTCGACGGGTTTTATAACCAATAGTTTTTTGACCCCAAGGTGTTCTTGGCGCAGAACCATAATTAACGCTTCCACCAACACCATGCTTACCGCCATCTCCTCCGCCGTGCGGGTGATCAACGGCATTCATTACTACGCCTCTCACAGATGGTCGGATTCCCATATGACGACTTCGTCCGGCTTTGCCTAGTTTAACGTTTTGGTGTTGTTCGTTACTAACAGTCCCTAGGCTTGCCGTGCAATTAATATCAATTGAGCGCACCTCGCCACTCGGTAAACGAACTTGAGCATAATCATTCTCTTTGGCGAGTAATTGCGCCCGATTACCTGCACTTCTAGCCAATTGCGCGCCACCACCTGGTTTAAGTTCAATTGCATGGATAACACTACCGACTGGCATATTTTTCAGTGGCAAACGATTACCTTGTTCCACCGGTGCATTTTCACCGCTGGCAATAATGTGACCAACTTTCATGCCATTTGCAGCAATGATGTAATGATATTTACCATTTTGATCTTTGATCCGAGCAATGCGAGCCGAGCGGTTAGGGTCGTATTCTATCTGCTCAACAACTGCCTTTAAACCAGCTTGAAGCTTAAAATTAATAATTCGATAAAATTGCTTTGCTCCACCACCTTGATGTCTAACTGTAATCCGGCCTTGATTATTGCGTCCGCTACCACGGCGTTTAATTACCAACAAGGAACGCAGCGGCTTGTTTGTGGTCAAGTCATCTTTATCTTGAGTAGTCATACCCCGCTGGCCGGGTGTAGTTGGTAAATAAGCTTTCATGATTATGCTTCCTGCTCTTTTTTACTAGAACGCCTAAACCGGTGTGGCTTAGGCTCTTCGGTCTTTTTAGCTGCAGCTTTGGCGGCTTTTTCTTCAGCCACTTTTTCTTTGGCTTCTTCTTCAGCAATACTTGCAAAAAATGGTAGTGAGTCGCCTTTTTTTAACTTTACGAAGGCTTTTTTAAGAGCCGATTGAGAGCCGTTTCCATTTGAATTACGCTTGCCCGTAATACTTACAATTCGCTTAGCCTTTCCTTTGCGATTGGTCACATTGACATTAACAACTGTTACATCAAATTGAGCTTTGACTGCAGCGGCGATTGATTGACGGCTGGCGTTTCGGGGCACGTCAAACACATAAACATTTTGAGTTTGACTTAATCCATAGGCCTTTTCGCTTAGTCGAGGCTGGAGCGAAAGTGTAGTATTACTCATGTTTTTCACCGCCCAACCATTCGTGAATAATAGTTAATGCTGATTGTTCCATAATCACGCAGTCGGCATTAAGTACATCAAAAACAGTTAAATAACTGGCTGTTACCAGTTTGACTGTTGGTAAATTAGCAGTTGAGCGACCAATAACTTCGTCTTTGGCGGCTACGATTATCAGGACTGAGCCGCTGGCTGATAATTTATTCAAATATGTCTGCATGGTTTTAACTTTTGCCGACTTTCGATCAAATTCTTCAACCAGAATAATTCTATTTTCTTTATCGGCTAAACTTAGAGCTTGCCGTAAAGCTTGGTTCTTTTGCTGTTTTGACAGCTTTCGACTGTAATTTTCATTACCTGTTGGACCAAATACAACACCACCGCCACGCCAGATTGGATTACGAGTTGAACCAAAACGCGCTCGACCAGTGCCTTTTTGGCGCCAAGGTTTACGACCACCGCCCCTAACTAGACCACGGGTTTTAGTCACTGCTAGATTGTTACGAATATCTGCCAGATAAGACAAATATGCCGCTTTTAGTAACTCATGATTTTCCGGAATCAGTCCGAACACATCTGGCTGTAGTTTAACGGCAGCGAGTATTTTTGAACCGGTTTTCGAATACTTGACAGCCGCCATTAGTATTCACCCTTCACGATTAGGATGGAATTTTTCGGTCCAGGGACTGAACCCTTTAGTCCGATAAGATTATGCTCACTATCAACTAAACTAACCGTCAGGTTACGGACTGTAATTTGTGTATGACCCATTTGACCGGGCATTTTTTTACCCTTAAAAATCTTTTGCGGATACATTGACCCGATTGAGCCCACTCTTCGATAACTTCCCCCACCATGAGTTTTGCGTCCCCGATGGAAGTTATACCGTTTGATTGTGCCAGCCCATCCCTTACCTTTGCTTAGGCCGGAGACTTTAACCTTATTGCCAACTTCAAATATAGTCAGATCAATTTTTGACCCGATAGTAATTTCATCATCAATTTCATCTATCCGAAATTCGCGGACAATTTTTGGTTGTATCTTGCTGGCCTTAAAGTGATTAATTTGCGGTTTTTTTGCCCGTTTGGATTTCTCTGTACCCAACTGCAGGGCATTATATCCATCATGCTCTATGGTCTTTACCTGAGTCACAATGTTTTCTTCTGCTGAAATTAAGGTAATAGGCTCAACTGAGCCATCTGGATTGATGACACTAGACATGCCGATTTTACGACCAATAATTGCCTTCATGACTAACTTTCAGTTGTTTACTTACTTAGCGCAGACATTAAATAAACTTGGCTATAGGTGGTTTCGACAGATATAAAACTTCGACCTTCCTATAGACCAAGTTAATTTATAGCCTTAAAACTATTATAGATTAACACGAATCATTAACCTCTGTCAATGTGTTGTTAATTCTACAAGGTTCTAATTCATTGCAAATTCAATCAATAATTAAGCAAGTTATACTTAATTTTAGATCAATATCGAAAGTTACATCTTAATTTCGACGTCGCAACCGGCCGGCAAACTGAGGTTCATCAATGAATCAACCGTTTTTGGAGTAGGATCAAACACGTCAATAAGACGCTTATGTACTCGCATCTCAAACTGTTCACGGCTTTTCTTATAAACGTGTGGGCTTTTAATAACGGTATAGACGCTGTGCTCAGTCGGCAGAGGGATGGGACCGGAAAGAGTAGCCCCGGTACGCAAAGCGGTATCAATGATCTGCTTGGCAGCTTGATCAATGACTTTATGGTCGTATGCCTTAAGACGGATACGGATTCGCTGTTTGCTATCAGCTTTCTTTGAGGATACTACTTCAGCCATAAAAATTTATTTAAGTGTAAATGAACCCTTATTATTTAACGATTTTTGTAACAACACCTGCTCCAACGGTTCTACCACCTTCACGGATGGCAAAACGCAATCCTTGATCCATGGCAATTGGAGATAGTAATTTTACTTTAAATGTAACGGTGTCGCCAGGCATAACCATTTCTTTATTTTCAGGGAGTTCTACTTCACCCGTAACATCAGTTGTGCGGAAATAAAATTGTGGCTTATAACCCTTAAAGAATGGGGTGTGTCGTCCGCCTTCTTCTTTGGTTAGAATATATACTTCGGAGTCAAATTCAGTATGGGGCGTAATTGAGCCTGGTTTGGCTAAAACTTGACCACGTTCAATGTCTTCGCGCTCAATTCCACGAAGCAATATTCCCACATTGTCGCCGGCTTGACCTTGATCAAGACTTTTTTTAAACATTTCAACGCCAGTAACAACGCTCTTTTTAGTAGGTCGGATTCCAACGATTTCAACTTCTTCGTTTACTTTAATGACACCTTGTTCGACGCGACCCGTGGCTACAGTGCCACGTCCTTTAATTGAAAAAATATCTTCAATTGGCATCAGAAATGGCTTATCTAAATCTCGTTTTGGTTCAGGAATATAATCATCCAAGGCTTTGACCAATTCCATAATTGAATCTTCGGCCGCTGTATCACCCTCTAGGGCTTTGGTGGCAGAGCCGCGAATAATTGGACAATTACGGTCAAATTCATATTTAGCGAGCAAATCGCGAATTTCTTCTTCTACTAGATCTACTAATTCAGGGTCAGCAAGATCCATTTTATTCATATAGACCAATATAGAAGGCACTGCTACTTGCTTAGCCAACAGGACGTGTTCCCGGGTTTGTGGCATCGGGCCATCGGCAGCGCTAACAACTAAGATAGCTCCGTCAATTTGAGCTGCACCGGTAATCATGTTTTTAATATAATCAGCATGCCCTGGCATATCGACATGAGCATAGTGGCGCTTTTCGCTTTCATATTCTTGGTGTGAGGTAGCAATCGTAATGCCGCGGGCTTTTTCCTCTGGTGCATTATCAATTTGATCATATGCGACTTCTTTATTAATTGGGCTTGGAAGACGTTTAGATAGTACCTTAGTAATTGCTGCGGTTAGTGTTGTTTTACCGTGATCAACATGCCCCATTGTGCCGACGTTAACATGTGGCTTGCTACGGTCAAAAGTCTGTGCCATTGGTCCTAAACTCCTAATTAAATTAGCGTTACTTTTAGTACAGACAATAATGCCCATACAGTTTACGTGCTTATTCTAACGGATATCACCCTATATGTAAAGGGTAAGCTAATAAATACTTTATAAGATTTATGATCTGGATAACTAATTTTGGCTAAATCCTATTTTTTATTTTTAGCAATAATGGTTTCAGCCACATTGCTTGGCACGTCGTCATAGTAAGCTAGTTCCATCGTTGAGCTAGCACGGCCTTGTGTCATACTCCTAAGATTCGTAGTGTAGCCAAACATTTCACCCAGCGGCACGTGAGCAGTAATTTCTTTAATTCCGGCATTTAGATCGTTCATTGCTTCCACTCGACCGCGTTTTGAATTAATATCACCGATTACGTCGCCCATAAAATTCTCGGGTGTTACTACTACCAGTTTCATAATCGGCTCAAGTAAAACTGGTTTGGATCTCTCCACACCAGCTTTTAGCGCCATGCTGCCGGCAATTTTAAACGCCAATTCTGAAGAGTCAACATCGTGATAGCTACCATCGTAAAGCTCTACTTTGACATCAACGACTGGGTAACCGGCAATTACGCCATTACCCATAGCTTCTTCGATACCTTCTTTAACTGCTGGAATGTATTCTGCCGGAATAGTACCACCTTTGATTTGATTTATAAATTCAAAGCCTTTGCCGGCTTCATTTTGAAATAGCCTTATCCATACATGACCATATTGGCCGCGTCCACCAGATTGACGAATAAATTTGCCCTCGGCCTCGGTCCCATCGCGGCGAATTGTTTCACGATAGGCTACTTGCGGTTCGCCAACATTGGCTTCAACGCTAAACTCCCGCTTCATTCGATCAACAATGATATCTAGATGAAGTTCACCCATTCCGCGAATGATTGTTTGGCCGGTTTCATGATCCACTCTAATCCTAAAAGTTGGATCTTCTTCAGCTAATCGCTGTAAGGCCAAGCTCATTTTTTCTTGGTCGGCTTTAGTTTTCGGCTCAATTGCAATAGAAACTGGCGGATCTGGGAAAGTAATACTTTCCAGCACAATCGGCTTACTGGCATCACAAATAGTATTCCCGGTTGTGGTACCCTTTAACCCGACAATTGCAGCGATATCGCCTGCTTCAACCTCGGTAATGTCTTCGCGTTTATCAGCCATCATTCTAACTATCCGGCCGACTCTTTCTTTTTCACCAGTGGAGCTATTGAATATATAGCTGCCGGCTTCCAACTTACCAGAATAAACTCGTAGATAAGCTAACTTGCCGACAAAAGGATCTGTGGCAATTTTAAATGCCAGGGCGGTAAAAGGTTCGGTTGCAGTTGGCTTTCGATCTATCTCATCGCCGGTTTTTGGATGAATTCCCCAAGTAGCGCCACGATCTACCGGGCTGGGTAGAAACTCTGTTACCAAGTCAAGAGTTTTCTCGACAATTACTCCTCGACCATCGCCACCGGTCACAATAAAGAATTTACCGGAAAGAACTGCGGTACGAATTGCTTGTTTAATTTCTGCATCGCTTAATCCGTCTTCGCCAACCTCAAAATATTTTTCAAGGATAGTCTCGTCTTCGGCAACCGCGTTTTCTATAAGCAAACTGCGGTATTTCTTAACATGGTCTAACATATCCGCCGGAATCTCGCTTTCGACGAGTTCGTGATCAGTATATTCTTTATAGACAAAAGCTTTTTGGCTAACCAAATCAACAACGCCATTCACTTTTTGTTCAAATCCGATCGGTAGATGGATGGGGAAAGCTCGTTTAGTCAAACGGTTATGGATTGATTCCAGTGACTTATAAAAATCACCGCCAGTTTGATTTATCTTATTGATAAAACAAATCCGTGGTACGCCATATTTATCAGCTTGGCGCCAAACCGTTTCACTTTGAGATTCAACACCCATTTTGCCGTCAAAGACTACTACTGCGCCATCTAATACGCGCAGCGAACGTTCTACTTCAACCGTAAAGTCAATATGCCCAGGTGTATCAATTATGTTTATTTGATGATTTTTCCAATAACAAGTAATGGCAGCCGCGACGATTGTAATACCGCGCTCCCGCTCTTGTGCCATCCAGTCAGTAGTCGTTTCGCCCTCATGGACTGTGCCGATTTTATGCTTTAAACCGGTTCGGTAAAGTATGCCCTCGGTAATAGTTGTCTTACCGGCGTCAATATGAGCAATAATGCCAATGTTGCGTAGCTTGTCCACTTCAATATTTTTTTTATCAGCCATAGTCGTTTAGTTATCTATCAAGTTAAAATCGAGCAAAATGCGCATAGGCGCGGTTAGAATCAGCCATCTTGTGGGTGTCTTCTTTTTTCTTGACTGCCAGACCCTGGTTGTTATAGGCGTCTGTCAGTTCTGCAGCAATCCGATCGGTCATACTCATCCCAGAATGAGAACGGGCAGCTTGAGTAAACCACATGATTGTTAAATGTGTTTGGCGCTGACCTTTTACTTCAAAAGGAATTTGATAATTCGCTCCGCCGACACGGCGTGATCGGGTTTCCATGTGCGGTTTAATATTAGCCATTGCTTGTTCGAAAACATCAATTGGATTTTGGACTTTTAGCTTATCGGCCGCTTTTTGCATGCCTTCATAAACTAGCTTCTCGGCTAATTGTTTTTTACCATCTAACATTACGCGATTTATTAAGCGTTGAACTTCAACGTTGTTGTAGATTCTGTCCTGCGGAATCGTTCGGACCAGCGATTTAGTCTTTTTGCGGGGCATGGTTATTTGGCCTCTCTTTTAGTGCCATAACGGGAACGCCCTTGCTTTCGTCCTTGGACACCCTGTAAATCTAAACTTCCCCTGACAATATGGTAACGAACCCCGGGCAAATCTTTAACTCGGCCGCCGCGCACTAAAACTACCGCGTGTTCCTGTAGATTATGTCCTTCGCCACCTATATAGGCCCATATTTCATGGCCATTAGTCAGCCGGACACGAGCAACTTTGCGTAACGCTGAATTCGGTTTTTTCGGTGTTTTGGTAGTCACCCGGATACACACCCCTCGCTTAAACGGCGATGGTTTTTCATAATTAATCGTCTCAAGGTTATTGGTAATCTGCAGTAATGCTGGTGATTTAGATTTTGTTATCACCTTGTGACGCGGTTTTCTGACCAGTTGGTTAATTGTTGGCATTCGTCTACCTTAATCCTTTATATCTTCTTCGTCAATGATATCTTCAGCGGAGATTTCTATATCTGGAGCGCTATATCCAGTTCCTACCGGTATTTTGCGCCCTAAGATAACATTCTCTTTCAATCCATACAGCTTATCGACTCGACCGCTAGTGGCAGCGCCGATAAGGACACGAGTTGTGTCTTGGAAAGATGCCGCACTAAGGAAGGAATCGGTACTTAAAGAAGCTTTGGTTATACCCAGCAGTAGTTGGTTGTATTGAACCGGTTGCTTGTTGTTTGCCAGAAGCGCTTCATTGGCTTCGACGACGGAGAGTTTACTGACAATGTCGCCAATTACAAATTCACTATCGCCGGCGTCTTCAATTTGGACTCTAGAGAACATTTGCCGAATAATTATCTCTAGATGCTTATCGGCAATATTTTGTCCCTGAGCCGCAAATATCTTTAAGATTTCATTCATTATGTAGCGCTGAGTCATTTCAACGCCCTGTAAGCGCATAAGCTCTTGCAGATTAACTGAACCGCTGGTTAATCGTTGGCCAGCCTTAACTTTATCGCCGTCTTTAACTAACAACTGCTTAAACCCCATGATTTCGTACCGGTATACACTCTGTTTGAACGGTAAGACAATTATGGAATTTTCAGTCAATTTAATTTTCCCGGCGACTGGTGCCAGAATGTGATGGCGGCCGCGCTTAGCCGTTGCTAAGACGTCGCCGGCACTAACTTCTTGGCCTTTTACGACAGTTGGTTTCTGTCCATCAAGCACTAACTCAACATTTTCCTGTCGGTCGGCAGTTACTTGGACGACATAATGATCGCCCTCTTCCCATAAATTAACAACTCCCGAGATATCCGACAAGAATGCCTGACCTCTAGGAGTTCGAGCTTCAAACAATTCTTCAACACGATTTAGGCCTTGGGCCGCTTCGTCAGCTATTAGAACTCCAGAGCGGTGTTTAGAGTCTAGAGACAACTGAGTGCCAGGCTCACCAATACTTTGAGCAGCAATCACCCCAATTGGATGATGGGAATCAACCAATTCACCAGTTGCCGGATCAACTCCGTAAGCTTTTTGAGGCACACCCTTGACTGAAGTCACGCTTAGAACACTCATGATCTTAACGCTATCAAATTTGCTATCTTCATCTAGCTTCTTAGCAATATCAGGAGTAATTAGTTCGCCCTTTTTTAAGTATCCCGGTATCGCTTCCGCCGCGAAACGCCCCACTAATCGAGACGCATAAGTCACATTTACTTCAGCGGCATCAGAACGGAGCATAGCAAAACCTTTGTCTTCAGCTTGCTCGTCAATTGTGAATACATCTTGGGCAACATCAACTAACCGGCGAGTCAAATAACCAGCATCGGCAGTCTTCAAAGCGATATCAATAACTGCTTTCCTGGTTCCTCGGGTAGCCGTAAAGTATTCTAGCTGTGACAAACCTTTGGTATAGCTGGACTTAATCGGTAACTCGATCGCCTGACCTGAAGCATCTGAGAATACGCCCAGCATACCGATACACATGCTCATCTGAGAAATACTTCCTCTAGCGCCAGAGATCATAGCGATAGCAGTAGCCGTTTCTTGGGTGCTCATTTGTTTGGCTAGCAATTCCTGAACTTGCGCATCAATTGCTGTCCAGTTTTCAACGATTAAACGGTAGCGTTCTTCTTCAGTTATGAATCCTTGGGCAAATTGCTCGCTAATCGTATCGGCTCGAACATCGCCGCCAGCGATAGCTCCTTCAACACCTGGAACTTCTTGGAAATCACCCATACCCATAGACAGGCCTGATACAGTAGCGTAGAAAAAGCCCAGATCTTTTAAGTCATCAGCAATTAAGGCAGTTTGGGCTTGACCGTACCGCTGATATACCAAGGCCATTACTTGCTGTAATCGCTTCTTGGTCATAGTTGCATCCTGGAAAGCAAAGTCATCTGGGAAAATCTCATTAAACAGGAAACGACCAAGCGTTGTCTCGCGAATTTCTCCCCGAGATGGAAGCCTGACATAGCTTTGCAGTGTGATTAGTTTTTTATCGTAGGCCATGATCGCTTCTTCAATGCAGGTATACGGATGGACCTTTTTATCTTGAGAAATTCGCTCAAAAGTCAGGTAATAACAGCCCAGGACGATATCTTGTTCAATGTGTAAAATCGGCGTACCATCAGCTGGTTTTAACAGATTACGACTGGCAACCATTATTTCCCTTGCTTCGCGCTGGGCACTTTCTGACAGCGGAAGATGAACGGCCATTTGGTCGCCATCAAAGTCAGCATTAAAACCCTTACAAACTAGTGGATGAAGCTGAATTGCGCGGCCTTCTATTAGCATTGGTTGAAAAGCTTGAATGCTTAGGCGATGAAGACTAGGTGCTCGGTTGAGTAGGACATATTTTTCTTTAATTACTTCGTCAAGCGCATCCCATACCACAGTTTCACCAACTTCAATCATTCTAGTTGCGGAGCGGATATTGTGCGCTTGATCGCGGGCAATCAATTCACCAATAACGAACGGTTTAAATAATTCCAATGCCATCATTTTTGGTAAGCCACATTGATTAATTTTAAGTTCTGGACCAGAAACAATAACGGAACGTCCCGAATAATCGACTCTTTTACCTAGTAAATTCTGACGGAAACGACCCTGTTTGCCTCTTAACATATCGCTTAGACTCTTTAATCGGCGGCGCTGGCCAGTAGCTACAACAGCCCGGCCACCACGAGTATTGTTGTTGTCGATTAGAGCATCCACTGCTTCTTGAAGCATCCGTTGTTCATTACGGCGAATAACTTCCGGAGCATTTAGCTCAATCAACTTCTTCAATCGGTTATTACGGTTAATTACCCGACGATATAAGTCGTTAAGGTCAGAGGTCGCAAATCGGCCGCCAGTTAATTGCACCATTGGTCGTAAATCGGGTGGAATTACAGGTAATACCGATAAACACATCGAATTTGGACTGATGCTTGCCCGTTGCATACCTTCCAGTAAGCGAAGGCGTTTCATAATCTTCTTTTTTCTTTGGCCTCTAGCAATTTCTGATTCAGTAACCAGCTCGGCAATTAATGTTTCCAAGTTAACATGATCAAGTAATTCTTTTAGCGCCGAGCCACCCATACCTACTTGGATCAGGCTTCGCGCTTCATCAGGTAGTGAACGATATTCACTCTCGCTCATTAAGTTCATTTGCTCGAGATTTATTAATTGATCCCGGGCACGTTCATAATCTGTGGTTAATGTGGCAATCTCTTTAGTTTGCAGTTCAGCCAAATATTTTACATCAGTACCTTCTTTTTGAGCTTCTTTTTCGTAACGCAGCTGGATTGCTTCTTTTGCAGAATTAAATACCGCTTCACGGTCAGCCAGCAGTTGATCGCGTTTAGCAACATCAACTTTCTTGATGATATAACTGGCGAAGTAGGCCACCCGTTCTAGGTTCTTTACAGTCATTCCTAGTAGTAGACCAACAGCTGAAGGTGTTCCTCTAAGAAACCATATGTGCATAACCGGAACGGCAAGGTTAATATGCCCCATACGTTCACGGCGAACAATACTGCGCGTAACTAGATCGCCCTTCTTGTCTACAGCGGCTTCACGGCTTCGGACACCTTTATACTTGGCATCGTGTGGATTAATATCCTTAACTGGTCCAAAGATACGCTCACAAAATAGACCGTCACGTTCTGGTTTTTGAGTCCGGTAATTGATAGTTTCTGGTTTTGTTACCTCTCCATAACTCCACTCCAAAATGTCTTCTGGGCTAGCTACCGCGAGGCGTACTGCGTCGAATTCATCAATGTCAGCACTATAAGAGTAACTACGCATTATCGTTCCTCCTCTTCATTATCTTTTGATATGGCAGCCGCCAATGCATCGTCAATCTCTAGCTCACTGGCTTCGGTTTCTTTGGCTTCCACGGCGCTTGCCTCTCCCTCGTCCATAACCATAAACTCATCAACTGCACTATCTTCAGTAACGTCTATATCTGAAGCGGGCGGTGTCGGTACATCAACATTAGATGGGTGAGAAGCTTCGGCTTTAATATTCTCAGCCAGAACTGCTTCGGCATCAACCGTAGCATCCGATTTAATTAAATCTACTTTCAATCCCAAACCTTGTAATTCTTTAACTAGCACGTTAAAGCTTTCTGGGACTTTAGGTCCGACGATATCTGTACGCTTAATAATTGACTCATATGTCTTACTACGGCCGTAAACATCATCTGATTTAATAGTCAACATTTCTTGCAATGTATTAGCCGCACCATAAGCTTCCAGGGCCCAGACTTCCATTTCACCAAATCGCTGTCCACCATTTTGAGCTTTTCCACCTAACGGCTGTTGAGTAACCATAGTATATGGTCCGGTTGAGCGAGCATGGATCTTGTCGGCTATCATGTGGTTAAGTTTAATGATATACATGCTACCGACTGTAGTTCGCTCAAAAAATGCATCACCGGTTCGGCCGTCGTAAAGTTGCTGCTTGCCATCTTCTGGCAAACCGCCTTGGACCAGTAGTTTACGGATTATGTCAGAGCTTACACCATTAAATGCCGGGCTGGTAACCTGTATACCTAGTGCCTTGGCTGCCATGCCTAAGTGGGTTTCAAACAATTGGCCTACGTTCATACGGCTAGGAACACTTAACGGGTTTAATATCACATCGATAGCTGTTCCATCTTCCATAAACGGCATATCTTCAATTGGTAAAATTCGCGCAATTACACCCTTATTCCCATGTCGGCCACCCAGTTTGTCACCAACAGAAATTTTACGCATTTGGGCTACAAAAACTTGAATCTGCATTAGCACGCCAGCCTTTAATTCATGGCCGGTTGCTTTGCTGAAAATTTTAACTCCGACTACTTTGCCATGCTTACCGTTGCTCATCCGTTGGGATGTATCACGTACTTCTTTGGCTTTCTCACCAAAAATAGCTCTAAGTAAGCGTTCCTCGCTGGATAGTTCTTGCTCACCCTTAGGAGTAATTTTACCGACAAGGATATCGCCCGGGTGAACTTCGGCGCCTATTCGGACAATTCCATCTTCGTCTAAATGTCGGAGCGATTCCTCGCTGACATTAGGTATATCTCGCGTAACAATTTCTGGACCAAGTTTTGTTTCGCGAACTTCAATCATGAAATCAACAATATTTATTGAAGTTAGAGTGTCATCTTGAACCAAGCGGCGAGATATTATAATGGCATCTTCGAAGTTATAACCTCCCCATGACATGAAAGCGACAGTTAAATTACTACCAAGTGCCAATTGACCGTTGGCAATCGACATGCCCTCAATTAATGAATCACCTTTTCTAACTTTGTCACCGCTAGACACTACAACTTTTTGGTTAATGCTGGTGCCTTCGTTGCTGCGGATAAAGTGCTGGGCAGTATAAGTCTTTTTACTGTCTTTATATTCAACTACAACTTCGTCGGCGGTAGCTTTGAGTACTGTGCCGCTAGCTTCAGCCATAATTAACTGGCCAGTGTTTTGCGCTACAGCTGCTTCCACACCCGTGCCTACAATCGGTGATTCTGGACGAATCAGCGGTACCGCTTGGCGTTGTTGGTTACTACCCATTAAAGATCGGTAAACAAGGTCTTTTTCAATAAATGGAATTAAACCGGCGCTACTACCAATAATTTGGTTGCGGGCGGCGTCCATATAATTAACTTCATTAGCATCAACTTGGCCGGATTGAAGATATTTACGAGCGCTAACTCTTTCGTTGACAAAATATCCATTACCATCAACGAGTTCGCCGGCGCTGGCAATTATGGCTGACCCTTCGGCTGCGGCATCTAAATACATTACTTCAGCAGTTACTCTGGCTTTTACTGGCCAAGTCACTCGGCTCTTAACCTTAGCTAACTGGTCGGCAGCGGTTTGAGAAACTTTAGCTCCAGCTTTAACAATAACTTTGCCTTTTTCATTTTCAAGATCAACTGCAGCAATATGACCGACAAGGTTTTTAGGCGTTGCGGCATTAATAACTTTACGATAAGGTGTCTCAATAAACCCATAGCTGTTAATTTTGGCGTAATTAGCTAGATTTAGCACTAATCCGACGTTAGCGCCTTCTGGGGTCTCAACTACGCAGATTCGGCCATAATGTGTGGCATGGGCATCGCGAACTTCAAAACCAGCACGTTCTCTAGATAACCCACCAGGTCCCATAGAACTTAAGCGGCGCTTATGGGCAAGTTCCGACAGCGGGTTAACTTGATCCATGAATTGGCTTAGCTGTGAGCTGGCAAAAAATTCCCTGACCGCAGCAACTATTGGCCGAGCATTAATCAGTTGAGCCGGTGTAACGACTTCAATTTCAGACATGCTCATCCGGTCTTTAGTGTTCCGTTCCATTCTGAGCAAACCAATTCTAAATTGGCGCTGAACTAATTCGCCCACTAACTTAACCCTTCGATTGGCTAAGCTATCGATATCATCAACCGGTTCTTGGGTAATATTTAATCTAATAATTTCGGCTATGATAGCCTTTAAATCTTCCAGTCTCATGACACGATTTTCAATCGTGTTTGGTACATCAAGATTAAGTCGGGCATTTAACTTATAACGACCAACTCTACTAAAGTCGAATCGCTTAAATGTATAAAACATATTCTCAAGTAAACTTCGAGCATTATCTACGGTAGCTAAATCGCCCGGTCGAAGCCGTCGGTAAACTTCAATTAAAGCTTCGTTTTGTCCGTGCGACGGATCTTTATCAAATGTCGCGCTGACAAAGCTAACCTGACCTTGATCAACATGAGCAAAAGCTTCTCTGATTTGCGTTTCGGTCATCCCTAAAGCTTGAAGAAGCGTAGTAATAGGGATTTTTCGCTTGCGGTCGATTTTAACATAAATTGCACCATTGCTGGCTGTTTCAAACTCTAACCATGCACCGCGTCCAGGAATGACTTTAGCGCCATATAATTGCGTTGCGCCGTGTCGCTCAGCTGTAAAAAATACGCCGCTACTACGAATCAGCTGACTGACAACCACTCGTTCAGCGCCATTGATTACAAATGTACCGCGTGAAGTCATCCACGGATAATCACCTAGGTATATTTCTTGTTGTTTTACTTCGCCAGTAACTTTATTAGTAAGTTCAACTAGGGCTTTTAAAGGAGCTTCATAACTAATGTTATTTTCTCTGGCTTCAACTTCGCTCATTTTTGGCATATCAAAATGGTACGACAAAAAATTCAGCGTTAGTTTTGCGCCAGTGTAGTCATCTATGGGGCTAATTTCCGCCAATAATTCACCCAGTCCCTCATCAACAAACCACTGAAAAGATTGATTTTGGTGATTGACTAGATTGGGTAATTCGATTGCATCATCATAATTTGTGAAATAAACTCGACCGTTTTTTGTGTTACCTATAATTGCAGTGTCTTTTACCATACTTAAGCTATTGCTCCCCCTAATAGGCTCGTAACATTATGAATAACTTGGCTATATCTCAAGTCTTAACCTAAATTTTAGTTAATAATGTTGTGGTTTTTGCATGAAGACAACTAAGCGGCTGTTTTTGGGGCTGTTTTAATACAAAACTAGTCACGGCACTACTTACACTACTTCTTACATTAAAGTTTATAGACTTTGACGCAAATGTCAAGACCTATAGCCCACTAATTAGTTGGCGTATTACACCTAAAGAAGCACCTATTATGCTTATTTAGTTCATGCCTCCAAATTTTAAAAAACCAGTTTGCACCTTATTTCTTTTGCTTAGCGTTATTGGCTATAACTTCATCGACTAAACCATAATCTTTGGCTTCTTTAGCTGACATCCAGAAATCTCTTTCCATATCAACTTTAATTTTTGCTAATTTCTGTCCGGTATTAGCGGCCATAATTTCGTTTAACCTGTCTTTCATCCGTAACGACTCTTTAAGATCAATCTCCATATCAGTAACTTTGCCCCGAGTAGCACTCGTCGGCTGATGAATCATTACTGACGCGTTTGGCAAGATAAATCTTTTGCCTTTGGCGCCGGAACTTAACAATACGGCTGCAGCTGATGCCTGTATGCCTATCCCGAAAGTTTGAACATCATTTTTGATATATTTCATGGTGTCGTAAATCGCCAGTGCGTGATAGACAGTGCCACCCGGACTATTTATGTACAAATAGATATCTTTATTGTCATCTTCGGCTTGCAAGAAAAGTAGTTGAGCGACAATCAGATTGGCAGTAGCTTCATTGACTTCTGACCCTAAAAATATAATCCTGTCCTTTAATAAACGACTGTAAATGTCATAGGCGCGTTCATAGCGGCCTTCATTTTCAATAACTGTTGGAATTAAAATTTGAGATGTCGGTTTCATAAATAGTAATACCCCTAAATTAGACTTATGGTACATATTAATAATACAAAACTAGCACTCTCAAGTCAAGAGTGCTAACTAACTTTTGGCGACTGATAGCTCATCATTCTTTCAATGATTTTCTCTACCATTATTCGATCAGTTAAATCTTGTCTGACTTCAGGCTTATCCAATTCTGCCCGGACATTCGGATCGCTATATTGTTGTTTGAGCATGTTGATTTGAACTTCAATTTCATCGGGTGTTACTTGTATTTTTTCAACTAAGGCTATTTCGCCCAATACTAATCCAGTTTTAACTTGTTGCTCGGCCATAGTACGATTGGCTTTACGGAATTCGTCTTCAGTTAAGGCTTCCGTTTCAAGATATTCAGTCCATGTTCGACCCTGCTGAATTAAGCGACGCTGTTCATTTTTAATATTGAACTCGACTTGATTATCTATAATGTTTTCTGGAATGGTTACGCTTGAAGATTCGACAACCTTGGCCACTAGTTCATTGTGGCGGGTTTGATTGGCTAACCTTTGTTTCTCGGCCGAAAGTTCTTTTTTAATATCAGCCATCAATTCAGCAACAGACTTAAAAGGTCCGAATTTTGCGGCCAGTTTATCATCTAAAACTGGTTTTTCGACTGATCGGACTTCTAGAATTTTAACGATGAATTTAACGCGTCTTTTTTGCAAACTCTTTAATGTGTAATCGGCTGGAAAAGTAATATTAAATTCTAGATCCTGTCCGGCTTTGCTGCCAATTAAATGATTTTCAAACCCAGGAATAAAAGTGTCACTGCCTAGAACTATCGGATATTTCTTGGAGTGCGTACCGGGTATATGTTTATTGGTTTTAGAGTCAAATCCCTCGAAGTCAATTTCTACTTCATCGCCCTTTTTACTTGCTCGGCTGACAACTTGTTTTTTAGCTTCTCGACTTAATAGCTGATCTAATGCCCGGTTAATTTCATCTTCCGTAATTTCGGTTGGCGGTGAACTTAATTTAACGTTTTTATAATTGCCAAGTTTAACTTTGCCTAGAGTTTTAATTTCGGCTTTAAATTCTAAATCACTGTAAGGCACGAATTTATTTATTGTTATTTTCGGTTGATCAATCGGCATCAATTTTTCGGTCTCCAGCGCTTGCTTAAATAAAGCATTAACGGCAGTTTCCAAAAACTGGTTTTGGAGTTTGGTGCTATCAAGACTACGCTCAGCTATAGATTGCGGCGCTTTGCCTGGCCGAAAACCGGGAATTTTCAGATCTTTAGTCAGGTCTTTGACAACGTCCGTTTTAAAGTTTTCGAGATCCAGCATTTCCGCTGCGATTTGGAGATGAGTTTCTGTATCAGAAATTATTTGCTTAGTGATTTTCATATCTTACAACTGTACCAGACTAGACAGTTACTACCAACAATTATTTAATAATTCAACTACCTATGTGCTCGTGAATCGAAACTATCAAAAATAAAAGCGAAATAATAAACCAAGGGATTTCAACAAAGTAGCCCCAGACAATTTCATGACGTTGAATATTTTTATGAAAGTTCATTATCCGATTCATTGGTTTCTGGGATTTATGCCTGAGATGACGAATATATCGTGGCAACCACATTAAATCCGGGCTCATAGCCAAAAGCGCACAACTAATCAGCAGCTGCCAGTGAGCCGGCTTAATTAATATGATAGCAATCAGAAAAATAGAACAAACCAGTATATCGGTAAATAATACTTTGGTAAATAATCGGTTATACCCTTTAATGCCAATGTGCGGTAGGCTATCGAGCACAAAATGCGAAGCCAAAGCTAAGGGTAGCGCCAAGACTGGTTCATGAATATATACGGCAATTATTGCCCCTGCCACCGCATGATTGGTTGCTGTCATTGTTGACGATAGTCTTTTACTAAACTAACAATTCGCTGCAAACTGTGTTGCTCTTCTTTACTAGTTATCAGATTTCTTAATGTATACTGTTCGCTTTCAAGTTCTTTTTCGCCAATAAAGAGGACATAATGGATTCCTTTTTTTACGGCCGTTTGGATTTGCTTATTAGACTTTCTACCAGTAAAGTCAACTGCCACATTTAGTCCCATCTCTCTCAAATCAGATATCACTTGATGGGCTTTACTGGCTACGTTACCAATTAAAACTACATAGACATCGGTTTCGGTTCCAATAGTCGGTTGAAGATTATGCAAGCTTAAAAAATTACTCATGGTGACATCGCCCATACCAAAACCAACGCTGGCAAGCGGCGCCACTCCAAATAAACCAACTAATCCATCATAACGGCCACCACCAAACATTGAACGGTTATTGTCCGGGTGGTTATCAAAAACTTCAAAAACTATATCAGTATAATAATCAAAGCCGCGGACTAAGCTGATATCAAATTCGACATTACTAATTAACAAGTTATCCAAGCTAGTCATGAGAGTTCTTAAACTGGCTGCTGATTCATCTTCTTTAACTTCAGCTGGCAAATTATCAATTGATTTAATATTTAGCAGTTCCAGTAATTTCTCGCTTAGATTAGCTTCATGTTGAGTCGGCGTTAGGATGGCATCAGCTTCTGCTAAAAATTCTGATTCTTCCATCTTTTTACGGCGATCAATCAACCGTCTAAGAGTTTGTTGTTGGACTTCACTTAAAGCTAAATACTCGCCCAATAATTTATCCAGCAAGCGACGACTGCTGACTTTTATTGTGTACATTTCGCTGGTGGCACCAAAATTATGCATAATGGCGTAGGCTACTTGGATAATTTCTACGTCGGCGGATATATCAGTAACTCCAAATAAATCTACATTTAGCTGCCAGTGCTCTCGTAAGCGGCCACGTTGGGGGCGTTCATAGCGCCATAAATTTGGTATTGAGTACCAACGCAATGGATATGCAAGTTCCTGCCGTTTTGCGGCCACCATACGGCTAACCGTTGGGGTCATTTCTGGTCGAATTACAACCTTACGGCCACCTCGATCTTCAAAAACGTAAGTTTGCTCATTTACGACTTCGTCATTTGATTTAGCTAGATATAATTCCAATGGTTCAAGGATTGGTGCGTCATATTCTTCATAACCGAATTGCTCGACTGTGTGACGCATTACGTCAAACATATACTTCTGAAGACGTTTGTCATCAGGGAAAAAATCTCGAGCACCTTTATATGGATCTGTTGATAGAGTCATTTTGGTATCCTTGTTTAGATTGTATCAGATTTTATTTATGTTAAGCTGGTCAACGTAGAATTTATCCAATAGAATACGTGTATCGGGGCTATAGCTCAGTTGGTTAGAGCGCTTGCATGGCATGCAAGAGGTCAGGAGTTCGAGCCTCCTTAGCTCCACCAGATAAAAATTAGTTACGCAACAATACAAAATTGATTCCGTAACCACCAATAAGTTATGCTTTAATCAATGATTAGCGTTATTCATGCCATTATTCTTGGTATAGCTCAAGGGATAACTGAGCTCTTTCCAATTTCTAGTCTTGGCCACAGCGTAATAATCCCTCAGCTTTTTCACTGGCATATTCAGCAAAATGGTTCTAACTACGTGACTTTTCTAGTTGGCACACATTTTGCCACCGCTTTAGTGTTATTTTTGTTTTTTTGGAAAGACTGGGTAAAAATTATCAGCGCCATGATTCGATCACTTAAAAATAAGCAAATTGATGTAAATGATCATTACGCTAAAATTGGCTGGCTTCTGGTTGTGGCCACTGTTCCGGCGGGAATTTTGGGGCTTTTGTTCCAAGATTCACTTAGTAAATTATTTACATCGGCCAAGATAGCATCGGCACTGCTTATTTTAAACGGGATAATCTTGTTTATTGCAGAACGAATTAGAAAAAACCGCCAAAATATTCCTATAAATGTATCGGAACGAGACAAGGGCATCGCCAAATTAAGTTGGCGCCAGTCAATCGGTGTTGGCATTTTTCAATCGGCCGCATTATTTCCTGGTATTTCCCGATCAGGAACTTCAATGGCTGGAAGTTTAGTGGCTGGTCTTAACAATGAAGAGGCCGCGCGGTTTAGTTTTTTACTAGCAACACCAATCATTTTTGCCGCAGCGCTATTAAAGCTGCCCAATTTGTTTAGTAGCTCTTACGCTAATCTCCGCACAGCAATAGTTGTTGGCGCCATAAGCGCTGCAGTTGCCGCTTACCTATCGGTTGCTTTCTTAATCCGCTACTTCAGAACTAAAACTCTAACTCCTTTTGCAGTTTATTGTTTCAGCGCAGGAATTATTTTGACTCTGTATTTTTTGGTTCGCTAGGTTTTTCTTTCTTACCACTATAAAACCAAGCTAAGACTAAACTGCCGATTCCTAAAATTAAGGCTGCCAGGCCGTGCTTAAGGTGAATGTGCGTTGATCCAGCTTCATATCCCGGGAAATAATGAGGTAACGAACCTGCCTTTGTTGTCCAGTAGAAGATAGCCAGCCCGAAAAATATTAATGCAATTACAATTAATATAACTGTCCAGGAACGTTTCATTAGTATCTCCAATTAATAATTAAATAATCTGTATTAAAACGAATTATTATCCGAACTCCCATTGTTTGAGCCGGCATCGTGTTCTTTTTTCTCTTCAGGAGAACGAGCTTCGTTGACAACTATCGCCCGACCGTTGACTTCATGGCCGTTCAAACTTTCAATCGCCGACTGAGCCTCCTGTTCACTTGACATTTCGACAAACCCATAACCTCGAGAGCGTTGAGTTTCTCTATCAACTATAACTTTGGCAGAAAGCACTGTGCCCTGCGCCGCAAAAAGCTGATTTAACTCTTCATCTGTCATGCTATAAGGTAGTGAACCTATAAATAACTTATTGGTTGCCATTATTAATCTCTTATTCTTATATAGCCTCAGCTGAGGGGAAACTGGGTGTTATAACTTAATGTTTATCTTATCCCTCTTCTATCTATATGGATAGCTGGGTTGATTGTATCACAGCACGATAGATTCATCGTGCGCTCCCACCCGGCGACGGGTGTTTTCTAAATGTTTTTGTTTTCACGCGTCGCGTTTAGCGCACGAGTCAGTTTAAGCATAAACTCTTTCTACTTATTGTCAAGTATTTTTATGAGATCGGCCTCTGTGATTTGTTTTATGCCAAGTTTATTGGCATTAGTCAGTTTAGCTGCACCAACATTTTGGCCAACCACTAAATAGTCCGTTTCACTACTAACGCTTGCTTGGAATTTTCCTCCCAAAGCCCTTATCTTTTCGGCCGCCATATCCCGGCCCAATGTTAGTAAACTGCCCGTGATCACAAAATTGACACCGTGCAGACGGCCGCGTTTAGCTGATTTATATACTGGTGTAACGTCTAATTTTTTGAATTCTTCAAGCATTTTTTGATTATCCTGATCTGTAAACCAGGCTGTAATTGATTCGGCTACAATCTCCCCAACGCCTTCTACGTCCTGCAATTCATCTAACGTCGCTTCACTTAACTTAGCGATCGAGCCAAATCGTTCACTTAAATCAATTGCCGTCTGAGCTCCGACATGCCTGATGCCCAAGCCATAGATAAACCGTGCCAAGGGTGGGTGTTTCCGCTCAGCAATGCTTGAGATCAGATTATTAGCCGATATTTCGGCGAATCGATCTAGTTTTAGAATGGAGTTTTTAGGCATTTTATAGATATCTGCCAAGTTATGGACCAAATGTGCCTCCACCAAAGCTGCGGCGTTTTTCTCGCCTAAGGTATCTATGTCCAGGGCTGCTTTACTGGCAAAATGGATCAATGCTTGGGTTAATAACAGCTTGCCACTAGCGCCTTTTATCCGGTAGATTGCTTCGCCTGAGGGTTTAGTAAATTGCAAAGAAGGATATTGTCGTTTCAACTCAGCCACCATATTGAAAGGTTTGGAGCCGGACGGACGCAGCTCAACCAGCACTCGATCAACTTGGGGAATAATATCGCCAGCTTTAAAGATAACAACCGTATCGCCGACTCGGATATCTTTGCGCTTTATTTCATCAGCATTGTGTAGCGACGCATGTTTAATAGTCGTGCCCGCTAAAATAACTGGGTCAAAAACAGCTACCGGTGTTGCGGCACCTGTCCGGCCAATTGAAATAACAATGTCTTTTAGAAGCGAAGTGGTTTGCTCAGCGGGATATTTAAAAGCTACTGCACCACGCGGCCGCTTACCAACTGCACCAAGTTCCATAAATAATTGGCGGTCATTAATTTTAATAACTAGTCCATCGGTGTTAAAGGGTAGTTTATGGCGCCGGGTAGACCAGGTATCAATGAATTTCATGACTTGGTCTAGATGCGGAAATATTGTGGCTTGATTATTAGTAGTTATACCCAGACCGCGCAGCGCTTCATAAGCAAACATATTAGTTGGTACGTCAGCCTGGTTTGGTCGTAATAAATCATAGCCTCGGAATCTTAGCGGTCTGGCAGCCGCTAAGCGCGGATCTAGTTGGCGAATAGTGCCGGCAGCTAAATTACGGGGGTTAGCAAAACTCGGTAAGCTAGCTTTTTGTCTTTGTTCATTAAGTTTGGCAAAGTCACTCTTATTCATTATGACTTCGCCTCTGATTTCAGTCCGGCCTTGCAGAAAAGTGCGATATTTTTTAGTGTCATGCAGGCGCAATGGAATATTGTTAATTGTTCGGATATTCAATGTGACATCTTCGCCGATATAACCGTCGCCGCGCGTTACGGCTTTAATTAATTGACCGTCTTCATAGATTAAGGCGCAGGCCAACCCATCCATTTTGATATCCACGAAAAATTCTGAAGAGCCGGACGGGATTAATTTTTGGGTTCGCTTAATCCAAGCTTCCACGTCAGCCCGATTAAATACATCTTCGAGGCTCATCATTGGCGATAGGTGCTGAACTTTTTCAAATTGCTCCAATGGTTTACCACCAACCCGTTGGGTCGGTGAATCCGGCGAAATTAACTTCGGAAATAATTTTTCAATTTCTTTAAGTTCCTGCATTAACCCGTCATAAACAGCATCTGATACCGAAGGATTGTCATTAACGTGGTATTCAACTGAGTATTTAGAAATCAGCTGACGCAACTTAATAAGTCGTTTTACGGCCTGTTGATGAGATAGTTTACTCATAATAATAACTCCCGATATAGAGCATATATATAGCTATGTATTACCACAAGTCCAGCAATTGTCATTATAAAAAATATCCAAACGGCAATCGGCGTGGAAATTAACAGTAGTGGCACCATGATAATCGTCGCAATAATTATAAGTGCAATTGGTAAAAAGATTATTTTTCGTAGTACTTCCCAACGGCGATGCATTACCAGTTCACGGGCAGATCGGAGAGCTTTCATGGGAGTCATATCGGGAAGTGTAACAATGTAAAGCGCAAAAATAGACGAGCAAATCATATATATAGTAATCAATCCTAATCCACCGAATACAATCGCCCATAACCATTTTTCTACTGCATAAACTGCTATGCCATTGCTCATAACAAGATTATATAAAGTGGCGCCCATAATAAGCGGCAAGAACTGCAATCCGATGACTACTAAAATTAAAATGAACATGATTAACGGGTACATTCCCTGATAAAATCCGTCCCGAACCCTAGCGTGGAAGCCGTTATAGGCTTGTCTTAGTCCCCAAATAATAACTAAGCTTATAAGAATTAACAGTATAGTTTGGAATACCCCGGCATTGGCATTGCTGGAGTTATTAGAACTGCCCAGTAAATATAGAAACAAGGTAACCCCATTTGATAATTGTGAAGTGTTAGATTTTGAAAAAGGATCAAGAACCGATTTTAGCTGACTCAAACTGGAACTATTCGCCAAGTTCCTCACTAAGATGATGTCTAACACGCCATAAATCAGGATAACGACTAAGAAAAATTTCCAGTATCGAGTTAATAATTTTAATGATCGGTATAACAAACTAGTTGCCGAAGGTAATCTTGGATATAGTGGTTTAATCCGCTTCTGAAGTTTAAACGAGCGGTAGCGCGGCTGTTTTAGGCGGCGAGAGCCAATTGGTCTGTCGTAAGCTTCATGATTGATGGTTTGATCTGATTTTTTGGGTGGAGAAGTTTTAGAATGCTGTTTAGTCTTTAATTTTTTGGTTGACTTTGTGGTAGCTGGCATAACTTAACAGTCTAAGCGGAACAATGTTAGTTGGATTCCATACCACGTAATTTTGCGATCCGTTCATCAATTGGCGGATGGGTGCTAAACAGATTTGTAATACCGTGTTTGCGCAGTGGATTTACAAAAAAGAAGTGCGCCGTAGCAGTATTCTGGCGTTGTAAGGCCCCGCCGTTGCTGGTTTGTTTTATTTTTTCAAGGGCACTAGCTAATCCCTCCGGGTAACGGGTGGTTAAGGCGCCGCTAGCATCTGCCAGATATTCTCTTTGGCGCGAGACTGCCAGCTGGATCAGGGTGGCTAAAATTGGCGCTAAAATTGCGGCAATAATGCCGACTACGAGCAGTATCTGGCCGCCTTGACCCTCCTGGTTACGTTGTCTATCACCTACGCCAAAGAACGTAAATCGCAAAACTAAATCTGCCAATATAGCCACTACCGCCACCAGCGCAAAAGTAATCATACTGACGCGAATATCATAATTTTTAACATGGCTCAACTCATGAGCTAGCACTCCCTGAAGTTCATCTCCGTTCATGATTGCCAGCAGGCCAGAAGTTACACAGACTGAGGCGTGATTTGGGTCACGTCCGGTAGCAAAGGCATTAGGAGCGGGATCATTAATTATATAGACCTTTGGCATAGGCAAACCATCTGTAATGCTGAGGTTTTCAACAATTCGCCAAAGCTCAGGGTTGTCGCTTTTCTGAATTTGCTGAGCACCATTAACAGCTAGCGCAGTTTTACTGGCTACAAAATAACTAATGATCGCGTAAATAACACCTATAACTAGAATTACATAAGCAGTATTCGGATTGCCCAGTACATAGCCGAATAGAAATGCCAGAGCGCCTATAAATAATAGAAAGACGAATAATATTATTACCGTCCGTCTTTTGTTTGAAGATATTTGCTTATACATTTCGCTGCCTTATAGCGGCAAGAAGAGACTTTTTAGAACTTAACTTTAACTGGTTCTTGAATTTGTTGTTGTTCCTCTTCGCCTACTTCAAAGTATTCCTTATCTTGATGAAAGCCAAGCATATTGGCGAACATATTTGTCGGAAAAGTTTTGCGCTTAGTATTAAAATCGCGCACCATTCCGTTGTAAAAGCGTCGAGAAGCTTGGATTTTATCCTCTGTATCAACCAGCTCGGCTTGTAGCTGTTGGAAATTTTCACTAGCCCTTAACTGCGGGTAATTTTCAGCGACTGCAAACAAGCTCTTCATAGTCTGCTGGAACATGTTATCCGCTTTGGCTGTGTCAGCCGGCCCCTGTGCCGCCATTACAGCGGTCCGCGCTTTAGTAACATCTTCAAAAACGGTTTTTTCGTGCGAAGCATATCCCTTAACTGACTCAACCAAATTAGGTATTAAATCGGAGCGCCGTTTAAGTTGAACCGTAATATCACTCCAAGCTTCATCAGTCCGTTGGTTTAAACGAACTAAGCCGTTGTATAGTCCGGCAAAAATAGCACCAAGAACAACTATTACTATAATTACAATGATTACCGCTACCATTACAATATTTCTCCTCTTATCATTGTTAATAATTATAGCATGCTGTTAAGCATATTTACTCATAAAACCAGAGAAAATTGATATGATAGTGGCATGCCTAATCGTCGGCGTAAACACTTCAGTCGTCGTTTATTAATATTAATAGTATGCCTGATTTTACTTATTGGCTTAGGGATTTTTAACTATTTAAGACCCCTACCGGCAATTTATCCAATAACCAACTCGATTGCTGCGCCGATAACGACTTCTAACCCTATCAGCTGGCCATCCAGCAAGGAGTCGGCTATTGGGGGCGTCGGTTTTGGAGTGCTCGCCGCTCATGGATCGCAAATCCAACTACCAATTGCTAGCGTTGCTAAATTAATTACCGCTTTAACCGTTTTGCAAAAATATCCCCTATCGCTTACTCAACTTCAAGCTCCGCTCATAACCCTAACCAGTGCGGATGTTGCCCTATATGACCAATATGTGGCAGAGGATGGCTCAGTTGTAAATGTGGCGGCTGGCGAACAAATTAGCGAATATCAAGTGTTAGAAGCAATGTTAATGCCCTCTGCAAATAATATGGCCGATAGTTTAGCAATTTGGGCTTATGGGTCGCTTCCTAATTACGCAATTGCGGCAAATCAATACCTTAAATCAATTGGTCTAGCGCAAACTACGGTTGGGGCTGACGCTAGCGGCTTTCTGCCATCCACTACAAGTTCTGCTCATGATTTAGTGCTACTCGGATTGCAGGCATTGAATAATCCGATAATATCCCAAATTGTAGCCTTGCCGCAGACTACCATACCAGTAGCAGGAAGTATTAGAAATGTTAACTGGCTCTTGGGAAGCAATGGAATAGTCGGCATAAAGACTGGTAACACTAATCAGGCGGGCGGAGTATATTTATTTGCCGCAAATGATAAAATAACAGACTCATCTACAAATGTTGAGATTGTCGGTTGTGTTGAGGGAGCATCTACTCTGCTGGAAGCACTTAATGAGAGTGTACCCTTTTTAAATACGTTAAAGGATAACTTTTATTCGGCAACTTTTATTCGGCAAAATCAGGTTGTGGGTAGCTATAAAACACCTTGGGGCACACTGATCCCGGCCGTTTCTAAAAATAATATTTCCTCGCCATTATGGAGAGGTTCGAATATCCAACCAATTATATCTATGCAGGCTGTTTACGCTCCAGTAACCCCGTCAACAGTGGTTGGGCTAGTCGAAGTTCCTGGTCAAATTTCAAATGACAATTCTAATATCGTACTATCGAAATTTATTCCAAGTGCGCCTTGGTGGTGGAGAGTCTTAAGAATTAAAATTTAAAAGAAACAATTAAACGTAATATTGGAAACCGACCATTGATATGGCAGGTTTGAGGGAGTCCATAACGCTACATTGTATAAACCGGTACTCTGATAAGGCGGAAGTTGAATATATTCCCAATTGTAAATGGTGCCCGGAGATGTTTGCATATAGATTTGTTTGGTAATAAGTCCGTTGTGAGTAAGAGCTACTACCTGAGTTGGATAATCACAATAAACTGTTATCCATTGATTACTGGTATTTGTAACTTCGCTAGCCATATTACAATGGGTGTTTGATATACAATTCCACGGACCATTATTCCATGACCAAGAACCAACATTAATAATCGGGGTTGGAGCCGGATTGGACGTCTGGTTTGCTGGTACAAATCGATAACTAGCTGCGTTAGATTGATTAAAAATTTTTACTCCAACCGCAGCTATTACAGCAACTACTATTATGGCGATTATAAATTGAAAGTTTTTACTTTTCTTGTACTTTTTCACTAAACCGTTAGTTTTTATGTTTCTGCTAGATTTTGTATATTTGCTACTCATTTTTTTAGGCTTAATTTTATTAACTAATAATATGGTCAAGTTTACATCAATAACTTCTCTATCACAATATGTAGCTAGGCAAACTGTTCATAAGTAGTTAAATTTAGAATTTTGTTAAGTAATTTTAATTCGCATTGACTATAAATCTATGTGGATTATTAATTACTTTACAAATTGGATTAATGACATATCAGACTGCGGTTTCTTTCCCAAAAGGAAAGTACTTTTTAAGTAGCCGTTACAGCCATGAGAAGCGCACACACGAGTCTTAAAGACATATGCATACCTTGTACGCGGAGATTCCTTAAAAGGAACTCACTTCTCTTGGCTGAAACATAATCGACCGTTATTTACTTAACTACTACCATAAGGTTCTAGCTGTGCCGAAGGCAAAAATGGTCCCGTCTGCACTAGCTTCCCAGTACCCTTCACCATTCGGAGATGCAGCGATTGCTACAATCTTGTTAGATGAAAATTCGGATGGGGGGAAGTAAGGCGCGTTGCCAAAATTGTCGACAATTCCGTTTCCGGCGACCGCCCAATAACCTTCACCTATGTACGTAGAGCAGATTCCGATAATCGGCCTAGCAACTTTGGAGTATACCGACCCAAAGGATCTTGCGTTACCGTAAGGAAGGACAATACCGCCTTTAGTTACCAAACGATAACCTTTGCCGCTCGGCGTTGATGCCATGCCCACACAGTGGTAATTGGAGATTAGGCTTTGAGAGCCATAATACCCTGCATTCCCAAAGTGATAGACAAAGCAATGTGAAGTAAGGAGCCAGTAACCCTTGCCGTTAGGCGTTGATGCAATAGCGACAATGCTATATTTAAATTTACCGCCTAAAGATCCGTAGATTACAGCATTGCCGAACTTCTGGATGACACCGTTGGATTCAGCAACTAAGTATCCCTTGCCGTTTGATGATGAAATTAAGCCAACGACTGGTGATTCAGGGTTCACGCTGCTACTTGAAGCAGGGTAAGTTCTGGCGTCGCCGAAGGTGAATACTGTTCCATTCGCAGTTACCAGCCATAAGCCGTTACCGCTCGGTGTAGAAGTTATTCCCACAACCGGTGATGGAGATGCTTTGGCCGCGGAAGAATCCAACGTTGCACAAACTCTCGTTGTATTACTCTTTGAACAATATGGAGCTTGGGCGCCCGAGGCGACCGAAGACACCAATGCTGATAATGCAATCAATACCTCAAGCAACAGGAAAAGTTTGAGCTTAAGCATTTTTACCTCTCTCGTATCGGAAATTAAACTTCGATAGATATTTTCTATCAAAGTCGAAGTTGATATTTCTTAACAGGAATAGCAATCAAAAATCAATAAATTAATTGCTAATTGCTACCCCTGGAGAAAGATAAATAACTTTTAAATAAACGGGATTAACAGTCTGATATGTCAATGTGCACATATTTAGATAGTGATTATCTGGCGAGGTAAAAGTCTACTAAAAATTGAGTTATGGTAGTTCACCTCAAGCCATATAACTAATATAAATATATACATATTTTATACTTTATTTAACATTATTTGTCAAGGTTTTAAGGGGCAACTATATATTAGTAGCAAGTGAATAACAAAAATCAAGTTACTAAATTTATAAGATTAATAGTTAACATAAACTTAGATAAAATTTTCAAATATATGCTTCTAAGGGAAAAGTTACGCTTGAAAACTATAGACATTTTGCTATAATTAGTATATTATATAATATATGGAATTTCAAGAAAAAGTGATAGCGCGAGAACCACCGGAACATTATCCATATGTAACGCGTCGATTAGTGCATTTATATGAGACGGGTGCCTTAACTAATGTTAAGGATTTTAACCTAGAACCTAATTATGGTTATGTTACTCGGATAAATTATATTGATGGCAGTTGTCGAATAACTTACGGTAGTGACCTAGGGTTAAATGAAGGAGCGGCCTGTGAATTAGCTAAAGACAAAGGCCACACTAAATTCATGCTTCGAACGATTGGAGTTGAATGTCCAGAGGGTGAAGAATTTTTATTGCCTAGTTGGGCTGAGATCGTCAAGAATAACCCTAAAAATATTCCTACAACAAACCTTCACTTAGTCAGTGAGGCCGATCCATATATAAGGAGCCACTTTGGCTATCCGGCTTATATTAAACCAGTTGCTGGTTCAAAAGGTGGTAATATCTTTAAAGTCTTTAATACTGACGAACTGAAGACAGTTTTAGATTTATACGAAGAAAAGAAAGTTCACTTGGCGATTGTTGAGAAACCTTTTAATATGCCGGATTATCGGGTTGTAATATTGGACGGTGAACTGATAAGCGCCTATCAGCGATTACCCTTGACGGTTACTGGCGACGGTTATCACACGGTTGGTCAGCTATTATCGGAACTTCAAGAACAATATACGGAGATTGGCCGCGATACCAGAATATCATTGGATGATCCACGGATTGCCAGTAATTTGGCTAAAAATAAATTAACACTAGGTAGTAAACCAGAACCGCTAGCTAAAGTTGTACTTTTACCAATTTCTAATCTATCTGCTGGTGGCACTTCTGTTGATGTTTCAGATTCTATTAATAAGCATTGGGTTGATTTAGCAGTTTATGTTGCTAAGAATTTTAATCTACGGCTTTGTGGTGTTGATTTAGCCTGCGAAGATATTACAGACCCTAAATCCCGCTATCTTGTAATCGAGGTAAATGCCGCCCCTGGTTTAGATAATTATGCTATGTCCGGTGGCGCCCAACAAAAACTAGTCGATGAATTTTATACCAAAGTTCTTAACGCATTGCCGGGAGACCCGACTAAGTAATGATTATCAGGTCAATCAAAACCGATACAATTACTCCGGGATCGATTGACCTGATAGCTTTGCTAGACAAATCTATTAAAAATCTTAAATCTGGAAGTGTTGTTGCGATAACTTCCAAAATCATTTCACTGTGCGAAAATAATGTGGTGCCGTTCGATAAGATAAACAAAGAACAGCTTATAATTCAGGAAGCAAATTTATATTTACCGATGGCTTTAAGTAAATATGGTCATAATTTTACGATTACCAATAATATATTAATTCCGGTAGCGGGCATCGACGAATCTAATGGCGACGGTAATTATGTGTTATGGCCAAAATATGCTCAAAAGACCGCTAATCGCATACGGATTTATCTAAAGAATAAATTTGGTTTAGACGAAATAGGGATAATTATAACTGACAGTACCTGCCATCCATTACGGAGCGGAACTTCTGGAATAGTTTTAGCGCATAGCGGTTTTTCAGCTTTAAATAATTATGTTGGTAAGCCAGATTTATTTGGTCGCCCCTTTAGCGTATCCCAAGCTGATATTGCCAATGGATTAGCAACCGCTGCAGTACTTCAAATGGGCGAGGGCACCGAACGCACACCTATTGCCGTTCTATCTGACCTGCCATTCGTTAAATTTCAAAATCACAACCCAAGCCCAATAGAATTAAGTAAAATCAAGATTTCAATCAAGGATGATCTATTCGCGCCATTCTTAACCAGTGTTAAGTGGAAAAAAGGATACCGAAAATAGAAAACCCATCAATTGACAGTCGTTTGCAACAATTTTTGAATCCTGATTTTAATTACCGATTTTCCCAAAATCCTAATGTTGTCAGAACTAAAGAAGACGCCATAAGAGATGGGATTAACTGCATATCACTGGCTCATTTAGTGATTAAAGAATTGTTTGATTATGAATTACCGTCAGAATTGTTATGCGCAGAGTTATTCCTCGACCATGAACATTTCGCGCCAGTTACAGATATTAGTCACCTACAATTGGGAGATCTGGTTTGGTTTGGTAACATAAATAATGTTGCTGACCCTAGCCAGATTGAGCTACGTTATAGTAAACATGGTCAATTAATTAATTGGCGGGAGTTCCCCGTAAAGCATGTTGCAGTTTTCACTGGTGTGACTGAAGCTAATGATCCTTTGCTGTTACATGCAACTTTCTTCGGCGGTGGCAAAAACACCGTTTGGCCTTTATCTAAATTCCAAACATATCAACGTTACCAAAAAATGCATGGTATAACTCGTTTAATTCTTAACTATTGAGTCATACGCATTGCCATATAAATTATCAATAATGCGTTTGTATTGAATTCAAATTAATTATATTTTTGAAGCCTATTTGTTGTCATGGGTTAGTCGCATTATAAAGGCAATTATCCCATGGCAGTATGTAAAGTCATGTCAGCAAAATAAAAATTATTTTGTATTATATTTAACTTTTTAATAGTTTTCGGGCTTGGATTAGTTCAGCTTTTCCTCCATTGGAGTTATTCCACCATGATATGTAGTTGCCAACTTCAGTAGGAAGTACAAATTTTCGCTCTTCAATTTCAAAATCGGCCGTAAAATCCAATACATTCTTTACTCTAGCTGACCATCGTAACTGATAAATTTTTGAACCATCTGGTAGAAATATTTCTTGATAACCCGCAAACAGAGGATCGTAAATTTCTAAACAAGCTTCTTCTAATACCTCTCTAATAACAGTATCTTTTGGATGTTCATTAGCTTCAATATGACCACCTGGTATTACCCAAAATTTCTTTTTATTTTTTACAATTGCAAATTTATTCTGCGAGAAGCAATAAGCCGATGATTGGGTAATCAAATCAATGTCTTGGGGTAGTTTATCGGCAATATGCCATATTTGCCTTGCATTACCTGTTATATCAATGACATCCGTTATGGTATCCATAAAATTCCCAATACGTTAATTATAATCAACAAACTAGATTATTTTATTATGAAGAAGATATATAAAATGCTGATAATAATGTGAGTATAACAAACCATTAATGACTAGCAACAATGGGAATACCACCCACGTTTCCACCCTCTTGCCTGTAGTTATGCGCCACTCTTTAAGCGGTGGTATTCCAAATTTTATTGGTATCGGCAATAACCACGGCACACCTTCTTTGGTCAGAGTGTCCATAACTAAATGGGATACCATGCCAATCATAAAAGCCCACCAGACATATCCGATATTTATCGAACCCATGATGGGGTGTAGAAAATGCAATAATAAATAAGACAGATAGCCGAATAACACTAGCCCAATGATTGAATGGGATATAAATCGATGACCACCCAGCATCTTGTCAAATATCTTCCCAAAATACTTACCAACTGGTAGATTTCGCCAGAATGGAGCTGTAGGTTGATCTATGTCTGGAGTAATTCCACCTACCAGATTAGAGAAAATTGCAACTATTACAGTCGCCAAAGTAACTGACTGTAGGGGAATTACAAGAAATACTATCCCTAAACCAGTAATGGCTGCTAAATCATGAGTGCGTGCTGTCATGCATAAACATTATCAGAGACTGAGAAATTAGCAATATTAAGTGAATCATGGTGGGTGATGAGGGACTCGAACCCCCGACCTCCTCGGTGTAAGCGAGGCGCTCTAGCCAACTGAGCTAATCACCCATTCTAACTATTTAAAACAAACGTAATTGTACGATGAATACACCTTATTTGCTAGTTTTACATCATTAGAGTTAATTAATATAACCACTCGTTTAATAATTTAAAGTCGATCAAGTTTTGAGGTTTCAACTTCTTTAACGTCAAAATAGTTAACTATTTCTTCATATATCTTTTCGCATCTATTAGTGTTGTTTTGTAGATAATTACATAGGAAAACATCAACTTGGACAGTAAATCTTTCGGGCCAAGTGTGAATAGAAACATGCGACTCAACAAGTGATATTAATAGAGTAAAACTTTTATTAGGGAATACGTGCAATTGATCTCCTAAGCAAACTGCCCCATTGCTATTAATTATTTGTATAACTTTCTCCTGGCAAGTTTTACCATCCAATAATTTATCAATGGTTTTTGTGGTTAATGTTCCTAGGCAATGTCTTGATAGAACAGGTTTAATAAGGTTTTTGTTTTTTTTAAATAGGTTTTTCATGATTTTATAATAGACTTGGTTATATTATAATATTTTTTGTAATCAATGCTAGTGCTAAAAATAAAGAAATAATATTTTCAATATAACTGCTTTCATTATTAATAGCTAAAGGAAGTTATGGTTAATATGCTAGATAGCAATGAACAGACACCCTTCCAACCAAATTTTCAGCAAGAATTATTAAACTGTTCAGATGGCATAAATGTGTCAGTAATTACCACTGTAGAAAAAGCCGATCAAGCAAAGTTGTGGGATATTATTCAACCTGGTTTTGAAGATTTAAATCGTCGTTCGTTTGAAAAACAGGATATGACTTTTGAGGAATTTCAACATGATATGGAGTCTTCTGGTGTATTAAAATATATAGCCAAGGATGGGAATAATGAACTCGTGGGATGTCTGACTGTTCATCTTGGGCTAGAAGATATTAACTGGCTAGACACTAAACTATTGGAGAATTCACAGCATCAACTAGATCCAACAGCCACGCCATATTATATTGGCACTATAGTTGTACCTATAAAATTAAGAGGTTCTCGGATTGCGGCCCACCTAATCCAAGGCTCTTTTCTCCATTTTGAATCTGAAAGTCAACGAACTAGTAAAAATTCACTTTGTTTCTTCGATTGCGCAGAAGCTAACTACCCCAATTTGGCCAACTTTATCCAAAGATGTGGTCAGCCAACAAGCGAATTTAAAGGTGTCCCAATTAAAGTTTCGGAAATCGATACAAATTACTGGATAAACAATGGTGAAAATGCAAATCCCGAAAAATATAAGTCCGATGAATTGCCCCAAGATCCAACTTCTTATTCAATTATTGATGCACAGCATTTATACAGCATCGAATTAATCCATTAGCCCCTTGCTATAAGGCTTATGGTACGATATAGATATGATTCAGGCTGCTCTTGTTGTAACGGCACTAGCTTGTTTATTGCTTGGTTTTTTCGTTTATGTTAGTAACCCGCGAGGTCGCCTTTTTCAGATTTTCTTTATCCTTACTATAGTCAGTTCGGCTTGGATAATAGTTAATGATTTAACAATTACAAAATCCATCACCAATAACTACGCTTTAGATTTACGAATTAATCAACTTATAACTCCTTTATCACTAATAGCGTTTTATGCGTTTTACCTTTTTCTTAGAATATTTAAAACCCACAAATTAAATAACAAAGATATTATTGCGTTCATACCAAACTTTATGGTTGGTCTTTTCTCGTTTTCGCATTTTAATGTTTATTTAAATAGTAGCCATTCAGCAACCCTAGGCACGCTTTACCCATTTTATATTGTTGCGTTATTAATAGATTTATTCCTAATTTTACAGACGCTTTATTCTAACCAGATTTCTGAACATCACGACGTTCATCTGGAATTGCAATTGAATTATCTAAAAATCGGTACTTTAGCAACATTTATTCCTATATTGATATTTGGGGTATTATTCCCTGTTATAAACTTAAATACTTTGAGCGATTTAGCGCCTATATTTACTATAGTTTTTCTGGGATTTTCAGCTGCTGCTATTGTTAAACAACGCCTATTTGACATCCGCTTTTTTGCAGTCAGAGCTTCAGCTTATATTTTAAGTTTTCTGCTTCTGAGTATTTTATATCTAACTCCACTAGTTTTACTCGTAGGGCTGATTATGCAAACACATTTTACCTGGTTAAGATTTGTTGCGGGGATACTAATAGTATTACTTTTGGCAATCTTTTATGGGCGAATTCATGAAATATTTAATCGGTTTACAAGCAAACTATTTATGAGAGGGTACTATGAACCACAGGAAATTCTTAACGAGCTTAGCGAGCTTTTAGTAAGAACAATCGATCTTGCTCAGTTAGAGAAAAACAGTTCAGGTATTTTAAAAAATACTTTTCAAACTCGGGATTGCGAATATTGGTTAGTAGCTGACCATCCGCAACAAATTGAAAATATCATAAATAAATTATTTCACGATCATCACTCTTCAAATATTGTTATTCTTGACGATTTAGATGATAAATCGTTAGTTATAGAAGAGCTGCAAAATGAGAATCTGGCTGTTATTGTGCGGCTTAGGACTTCCCATACTAATCTTGGTTTTATAGCATTAGGCTATAAAGAATCTGGAGAATTTTATACCAGGAAAGATAAACAGTTACTAAGAATTGCAGCAGACGAAATTGCTATCAGTTTACAAAATGCCCTTAGATTCCAAGAAATTAAAAACTTTAATATCACTCTTCAAGAAAAAATTCATGAAGCTACCGGCAAGTTACGTATTGCCAATGATCAGCTGAAAGAACTTGATAACGCCAAAGACGATTTTATAAGCATGGCTTCACATCAACTTAGAACACCGTTAACAGTGATTAAAGGCTATATAAATATGGTAATGATGGGAGACGCTGGCAAAATTAATGATCAAGAAAAGAATTTTCTATCTCAAGCTATGAGTAATACAGAACGAATGGCAAATTTTGTAACGGATTTGCTAAGTGTATCGCGCATCACATCTGGTAAATTTACCATTGAAAACACCCCCGTTAATCTAGCTGATATCGTAGACAATGAAGTTAAGCAATTAAAAAACATGGCGGATTATCGTAAGCTAGCCTTAAATTTTACAAAACCAGAACATTTCCCGGCTCTTATGCTTGACGAGGAAAAAACTAAGCAGGTTGTGGGTAACTTCCTTGATAACGCCATACATTATTCTAAAACTGAGGGCGGAAAAATTGACGTCTATCTAACTAATGAGAATGATATTGAATTTAAGGTAGTGGATAACGGTATTGGTGTTCCAGATAAAGAAAAGGAACATCTCTTTACAAAATACTATAGAGCTCCTAATGCTAAAAAAGCTAGACCAGACGGAACTGGTGTTGGGCTATATTTAGCGAAAACAGTTATTGACGGCGAGGGGGGAGAATTAATATTTGAAAGTAAAGAAGGCGAAGGAAGCACTTTTGGTTTTAGCTTTAAAAAAGATAAAATAGTGACTACACCCAGCCATAAAAAATAAATTTATGGTGGGAGTATATAAGCAAATATAATTTTCATTTAATTAGAAATGGCGAATATATATCAATGAAAAAACTAATACTTATAGTAGATGACGATGAAGAAATAACAAACTTGTTTAGTGATTTTTTGGGTTCTAGGGGTTTTGATATAAAAGTTGTCCATAACGGCGAAAATGCACTTGCTGAAGCCATAAAAGTTAAGCCTGATCTAATAATCTTAGATATTATGATGCCTAAAATTGATGGTTATGACGTATTGGACATATTGAGAAATACTTCCAAAACATCAGCTATACCAATAATTGTGCTCACAGCACTGAATAGTAGTGACGACTTTGCTAAAGCCAAAAAGCTAGGAGCTGAGGCTTTTCTTGATAAACCAACCGTTGAACTTGAGACAATTTATACTAAAATTAACGAGCTACTAGATCAACACTGAAAACTAAATAATATTAGGTTATTGAGTTGGGATAATAATTGCTTATTTGGTGCGCGAGAGAGGAGTTGAACCTCCACGCCTTTCGGCACCTGCCCCTCAGACAGACGTGTCTACCGTTCCACCACTCGCGCATTTTACTTTATCAATTGTATATCAGCTAGATCTTTTTGGGTATAAGTAAGCAATTTCAGTCTTTTGCGAGTTAAACTAATTACTTTTTCGTCATAATACATATATTTGTAAAGCATATGAGAATTAGCTTTTGCATAACTTAATATATAAGTTCCATCGAGATTATGTCGAACTGAGCCAGATGTAACATTTATCAATCTTTGATTAGTGCTTCTTAGGTAATAAATAAATTTTATACTAGCTGAAGCGAAATTAACATAAAACATAAAGCTAGATTTCCAACGTAGATCCATAAAGCTGTAAACACAACCGTCCCCATCAAATACGCCTCTTATAAAATCAGCATAGAAAGAATCAGGTATTTTTAAACTTGATAATGTCTTGCTTTTTGCTGGAGTTAGCCCTATCCCTAATAGAAAATCGTAGTATGCTACGTCACTAAATCCAATTCGATAAGCAGGTCGTGGGGAACTATTTTGTTTAGGTCGTATAGATAAATTTCGTCCAATTGCTTTTGAGAAATTTTGCAGTTGTTCTATGTCTATAGAAGTTAGGTCAATATGCCTTCCGTCTCCAGAGAGGCAACCATCACTCGCTATAAGACCAACACTATAAGCAATCTCTGGGCTCCAAATATAATATCGTTTCTTCAAGTACCTCATAACGATAATCGTATTATCATTATAAAATAACTTAGATAAATATGCTAAAGCTTGGTGTATTTAGGTTCTTGGAAGAAAATCGTGTAACGAACCTAGAGAGTATTCGTGTCTCAATAACGGTTTTATATCTTCTAAGGTGACATTAACTTTCACTCCAGGGTTTAGCGTGCCATATGGATCAAAAATTTGTTTTACTTTCTGGAGAAGTTCATATGCTTCTTGACTATACATCTTAGACAAGAAAGGAGCCTGGAGTCTTCCCTCACCATGCTCGCCGTTAGTACTGCCACCTAGTTTTACAATCAAGCCGTAATATTCTTCTGATAGTTTGAAAACTTTTTGCCTGTCTCCAACTTGACTCAGATCTAATAATGGCTGCATATGAATATTTGCATCACCAGCATGACCCCACACTGCCGCGTTAACATGATTTCGGTTTAAGATATCATAAATGCCGGTTAAGTAAGCTGTATATTCTTCTACTGGCACTACCCCATCTTCAATTACAGGCACAGCTCTCACATTACCGTCGCTGTGCATCATAACTGTTGATACCGCCTGCCTTAGTTTCCAGAGATGAGATTGTTGACTTAGTTCGTGTGCAACTTTATGGCTGATGCTGTGTTTTTGCATAATTTTAGAGGCATGTTTGGCCATGCGCTTGCGGACACGCTCTTGGGGATTATCAAACTCGACGAACAAAGTAATTTTTGGAAATGGTTTAGTTACAATGCTCTTTAATAGATTCGGATTAATCTGATCAACAAAATTAAGCAAATTCTCATCAATCATTTCAATAAAGGAAGGGGTATAAGATAGAGAGCGCAATTCATTAATGGCCAGTTGAGCTTTAGCTATATCATCAAACATGCCAACTATCATAGAGGTAGATGGATTGTGCAACTCAGTGGCTAAATTAATCTCCGTAATAATGCCTAGTGTGCCCTGTGATCCAATGAATAAGGGGGTAAGATCAAAGCCAGCTTTGGTTTTGACAGCACCTAGATTAAAGCCAGCGGCATTTTTTGTTACATTCAATTTCAACTGTTCGACTGCTTGATTTTGCTCTTCCAGTAAGGTATCAATTGCCCGATAAACTTCTCCCTCAAAGGTAGCTAGTCCCAGTTTCTTGTTTAGTTCACGTTTACCTAGCCGTCCCGTTTCAATTACTTCACCATTTGCCAACACTACTCGCAGTTTTTTAACAAAATTTCCAGTAGTACCATATTTAAATGATTTTTCGCCACCACCGTTATTGGCAATAGCTCCACCTATGGTGGAATATTCCATAGAAGAAGGATAAGAAGGCAAATATCGTCCGTGAGTCATTAGAGTTTGCTGCAGCTTGCCAAAGTTGATTCCCGGGTCCACTACCACATGGCCATCTTTGCTATCAAATTCAATAATTTTGTTCATATGGGCCGGAAATACCATAATAATTCCAGTACCTAAAGCGGCGCCGCTTAGATCCGTGCCACTTCCCCTTGCCGTAATCGGGATAATTCTACCCCGTTCGGCTAATTGCCAAGTAAATCTGGCTGTTTTACGAACATCATTTTCATTTCTGGGGTAGACTATTAACGCCGGCGGAACAGTAAAAATACTCCCGTCGGTTGAAAAATAACGCCTAGCTTCGGCAGATGTAACAACTTCGCCAACTATATGCTCTTGTAAGTAGTGCCCGACTTTGCTCATTTTTCTCTCATTTTATTGCATGCTCTACGTAATGATAGCACAACCATTATTGATAATGTTTATGTTTTTACTGATCGCATTTTAAGTTTGGTGGGGATGAAAGGACTTGAACCTTCATGCCTTACGGCACATGCTCCTAAAGCATGCGTGTCTACCATTTCACCACATCCCCGCATCAAAATTATACAGCTATTAATACTTATATACCTTATGAATAGCCCCTTATCAAGCATATTAACAAAAATTAATCTTCCTTGGTTTTTCTATAAAAAATAAGTTGGCTATTGCCATAACTTTTTTTACTTACTTCTTCTAATGTTATGGAGCTAGTAGCTTTGGCTGTTGCTGGCAATGAGATTGCTAAAATACCGCCTAGCTCTAAAAATTCGGCCAATCTAGCCAGTATTTTTTCTGGTGCATAATCGTATGGCGGGTCAGCAATAATTATATTAAATCGCTGTTTCTGATCAGTTTTTAGCCAAGCCTGAACGCTCAGTCGCAATAGTTGGACTTTACTTTCAAGACCAAGTTTTTGAATGTTAGTCATAGCGGCTTTTTGAGCTAATAGATTTGATTCAATTAACAATACTCCACTGGCTCCACGACTAGCTGCTTCCAAACCTATCCCACCGCTGCCGGCATAGGCATCTAATACACTAAGCCCTTTAATATCTCCTAGAATGTTAAATAAGGCGATTCTCAATCTTTCGCTCATCGGGTGAGTAGTTTCGATGCCGGGTGATATGTATTTTCGGTTTTTTAGTTCACCGGCGGTAATTCTTAACTCAGATTTTGGCATATTTACCGTCAACTATAGCCATATACCAGGTCAAAGTAACAGTTTTAACTATTATCGGCGTTAACTGTTGTCGTACTTCCTGAGCTAATTGGGTGGTCCAGCCTCGTCGATAATACCTGTCATAAATCTTGAGAGTGGCTATATCCTGGGCGCTTTGCCTGAACCATTCAATAACACCGATTTTACGAATCTTTTCAACGTCTTCATCAGTTGGCAAGGCACTTCTAAAGTTTAGCGGCATAATAATGGTCGAAATCCCGATTTCAAACCACCAATGCGTCATCAACAAGCCGCGCGCTCCCCACATTTTCCAATTATTACTTAATTTCTCACGGCGATTCTTGCCGTGCATAACAATTTTTTCTCGAAAAGTGGTTCGTGAATCTTTACTTTTACCCTCCCTAAGCTCAACCAGTTTTTCCTCATAAGGATAATGATGAGCCGGGGTCAATCCGTCTACCAAGGCATGTGCCAGCCACGCCGCTTCAAAAGCTGCTCTTTCCTGGTCATTTTGCTTTAAGTGATTAATCAATGAATCGTAATGGTCTTTAATCAACACCAAGATAGGTGCGTCGGCAGTGTCAAATGGGCTGTAGTAGTGCCAGGGTTCGTCGTGGGCTGGGCTCTTGCGTTTGATGGCATCCGGTCCGTTTTTCCCTTCAAAGTGCAAAATCTGACTGGTTGAAGGAAAATTATCGCGTTGCGGTAATATTTGTGCAAGATGTTTTCTGGCGATCCGATCGATCTTTTGATGGGCCCCTAAAATACGGCCCGAATATTTTGTTAGCGTAGTTCCGGAATACATGATTAACCTAATTCAGATTAGTTACAGCACGCAAAGCGTTTACTTTAGTAGATAACTCGTTATATTGTAGCAAATCTTCATTTTTATCGATGAAACGTTGAGCGGCATTGCGGGCGGCGCGGATAAGTTTTAAGTCATCTAATTTAGCAATTCTTAAGTCCAAGGCGCCGTGCTGCAGACTGCCATAGAGCGCTCCTGGCCCTCGGAAAGTTAAATCTAAATCGGCCAACTCAAACCCATCATTAGAACTCTCCAGCAGCTGTATTCGCTTAGGTGGCTGGTCACTTGTTGACATTATCAGGTAACAATACCCTTGGTGCTGGCCTCTACCAACTCTACCCCGCAGCTGGTGAATTTGAGCCAAACCAAAGTAATCAGCGGATTCAATTAGCATGATTGAAGCATTTGGTACGTCAATACCAACCTCAATGACTGTTGTCGCCACCAATATATCTAAATCTTTGTGAATAAATGCATCCATAATTTTATTTTTTTGTGCCGCTTTCAGCCTGCCGTGCAACAAACCTACCCGACGATGTTTAAAATTCTTTGTCGAAAATTGCTGATAAATCTTTTCCACTGAGTCAGCACTATTAACAGATGAATCAGTGATAACTGGGCAGACTACAAACATTTGACGGCCTTTATCCAGTTCGCTATCAATCTTTTTATATAATTGAGCCAAAGAATTGGGCGAAATAATCTTAGTAATAACCGGTTGGCGGCCGCTAGGTTTTTCTCTTAATAATGAAACATCTAGTTCGCCATATAGCGTTAGGGCTAGAGTTCGCGGTATTGGCGTTGCAGTCAAACTTAAGACGTGCGGCATATGTCCGGCTTTAGCCATTAACTGTTTACGTTGTTCAACCCCAAAGCGATGCTGTTCATCAATAATCACAAAAGCCAATTTTCGCATTGTAATTTTTTCCTGAATCAAAGCGTGAGTGCCAATAATAAACTGGGCTTTACCAGAAGCTATAGCTTGCTGGGCTGAGGCTTTTTTACTACTTGCCATACTGCCTACTAATACGGTTATCAAATGCTCTTGGTGCAGGGGCTTAAGCATTTGGTAAATAGTTTCGGCGTGTTGCAGGGCTAGCAATTCGGTCGGTGCCATAAATGCTACCTGATAGCCTCGTTGTAATACCATCAGCGCACTCATTACAGCCACTACCGTCTTACCCGAGCCCACATCGCCTTCTACCAATCGATTCATGGGATGCTTTTTACTGATGTCTTGATATATCCGCCAGATCACCGCTCTTTGGTCATCGGTTAATTTGAAGGGTAAATTTCTGACAAAATCTTTGGCAATTTTAAGATTAAATTGAATAGACAAAGACGACTCTGATTGGACTTCTAATTTATTTAGTAAACTGGCCAAGCTTAGTTCAAATACTTCATCGAAGCCAAGACGACGCTGGGCTAAGCTTAATTCGTCGGAACTGTTAGGGAAATGCATGGTCTGATAAGCGTTCGCCCGGGAAATAAGATTCTCCTCCTTAACTAGCCAGCCCGGAAGTGTCTCTGGTAATTCATCTATAAGATTAATCAGTTTGGCGATGCTACGCCTGATTTGATATGACCTTAATCCCTTAGTTTCCTTGTAAATTGGCACAATCCTAGCTGTGTTAAGAGGAAAGGCGCTAACTAGCTCAACATTTGGGTTGATGATGCTCAGCCGTTGATGGCTTAAACCAAACTCCCCTGATATAAAATAATCAGTATTAGCATGCAGGGCTGCTGCACGATATGGTTGATTAAACCATAGTAACCGGACGCTACCGCTATCATCGCTGGCTACCGCCTCAGTTATATGAAGTCCCCGCCGCACATAGCGCCCTTTAGCCTGTTTAATTTGAGCCTGGATAGTTACTGCACCTGGTTTCATATGCCCAATCGTAGTGACTTCTGAATAGTCCTCATAGCGCCTTGGGAAATAATTAATCAAATCAAAAGCCGATTTTATACCTAAACTGGCATACCGTTTAGATAACTCTAGTCCCACCCCTTCCAGCTCATCTATCGAACTTGTTAGTCTCATTACTTATGTAAGTATAATCCGAATAGGGCAATTTATGCTGACTATTAAAGTAATTTTAGTTTACCCACATATAACCTTAATGTAGACTGTAATTATTAGAAATTGTGTCAATTCTACACATAGTTCATCGTCGATAATTGAATTATTGTTTGTTATAATACCCGGTATTGGACTGGGCTGAGACAAAATGGAGAAACGAAAATCACAATGAGTGACACTAGTAAACGCGGTGGGAGACGCAGCCGTAAGTCAGCTAATACCTATACGACAAAAAGCGGTAATACCTTAAAAATTAACCGCTCTATAACCGATCGGATGCGGGCTCGTAAAGATAATCGCTACGCTAGACGAGCTCGTCGACTGGCAACTTTACCCAAATCAAGATTCAAACGAATGATCTTTAGGCTGCAACCAAAACACCTAGCAGCTTATTGGTTTAGCCGTGATGGATTTATCATGGGGCTAAAAATTCTGGGCATAGGAATAGTTGTAGTTTTCGTTGTTTTGGTTGGACTTTTCGCCTATTTCCGAAAAGATTTGCCGCCACTTACAAATATTTCCGGCAGCCAATTGGGCGGCAGCATTACTTATTACGATCGGACTGGAACGGTAGTTCTTTGGCAAGATTACAGCGCTGTTAAACGGGTGGCTATACCCGGAGATCAAATATCGACATATATGAAAGATGCGACTGTCGCCATTGAAGATAAGAATTTTTACCACGAAGGTGGTTTTAGTGTAACTGGTATTATTAGAGCCGGTCTACATGACTTACTGGGCTCAGGCGGTAGTTTGCAAGGTGCCTCAACTATTACTGAACAGGTTGTAAAGCTTAATGAAAATTGGAATGGCAACCGTAGTCTTACCACTAAGGTCAAAGAAATTATTTTAGCGGTCGATCTATCGCGACAGTACTCTAAGGCCGATATCTTAACAGGATATCTTAATGTTGCACCATATGGTGGCGTTGATTACGGCGTACAAGCAGCTGCCAGCGATTATTTTAACGTTAATGCTAGCCAGTTAAGCCTGGCGCAGTCAGCGTTTTTAGCAGCCATACCAGAAGCTCCAGGCGTCTTTTCGCCATATAGCAGCCCGCAATATAACTCAGCGGCGAGTGAAGACTTGTTTGATGCCAACGGCCTTATTTCAAGGCAGCAATATATCCTTGATCTAATGGTGAAGCAAGGCTATATTACGGAAGATCAAGCTTCAGCCGCCAAAAAAGTTGATATCCTAGCTCAGGTTCAGCCACTTGAGAATAAATATGCCGGAATCCAAGATCCTTATTTTGTGCTATCGGCTAAACAATGGCTTGATAATAAATTTGGCGCTACAACTGTCAATCGGGGTGGCTGGAAAGTGATTACAACTATGAACGTCACACTGCAAAACTTAGCCAACCAAGTTGTTGCGAAGAATTTACCTAATGTTATCCATGATAAAGGCGACGAGGAAGCCTTAGCTGCAGAAGATGTTAAAACCGGGCAAATGGTAGCTCTTGTCGGAGGTGTTAACTTCGATAACCCAACCTACGGCCAAATAAACTACGCCGAGACTAAGATACCGCCAGGTTCTAGTTTTAAGCCTTATGACTACGTTTCCTTAATCAACAATAATACAGATGTTGGAGCCGGTTCAGTGATTTACGACGTCCAAGAACCATTACCGGGTTACCCTTGCACTAATAAAACCCTGCCACCGCCCAATGGCACCGGTAATTGTTTGGAAGATTATGACTTTAAATACCCTGGCGCCGAAACCATCCGTTATGCTCTAGGCGGCTCACGCAATGTTCCTGCCGCTAAAGCCATGTTATCAGTTATACCCAACAGTCAATGTGCCCAAGACGTTGTTGCAGCTTGTGTACCGTCTATTAATAAAACTATATCGACTGCGGATGCCCTAATGGCCTCTCCAAACGCTTACCAATGTTATTCGGATGTTGCTTTAACACAACCAACGCAGTGCTATGCATCATCAGCCTTTGGAGACGGAGCTTACCTGTATTTAGACCAACATGTTAACGGTGATGCTTCACTGGCTCGTTTGGGTGCAGCTATACCCACAACTTATGTTCTTAAAATTACTGATTCAGCCGGTAATACTGTTTGGAATTGGTCTCAACCTCAAGCCACCCAGGTAGTCCGCCCCGATGCTGCCTACGTTATTGATAGCATTTTAAGCGACCCTAACGCTTCATACCTACCCTCTTCTTATAAATTCCAACACTATGACGGTTGGGATATAGCAGTTAAAACTGGTACTACTAATGATAATTTTGATGGGCTGATGACGGCTTGGTCTACTCAATATGCAGTTTCTAGTTGGGTCGGCTATCACACTCGCAATGTCGCCTTAACTGCCGGACAGATGGAATATTTAACTGAACCATTAACAAAAAATTGGATGGAAGGTGCGCTAACCGATCTTCATACGACACCTGTAAATTGGACTGAGCCAAGTGATGTGAAAACTTTGCCAGCTTATGTCCAATCAACGCATATTGACTATGGCGACGTAGAGCCAGGACCAAGTACTGATGTATTTCCATCGTGGTATGTCAGCACTGGCAAAAAATCTACTAACCAAACAATTGATAAAGTCTCAGGATTAGTTGCGACTAGTTGTACGCCAAACTTAGCAAAAGAAACATCAACTAATTCCAATGACAACGCCTTTTCAGCCGATATGTTCTGGCCGCTTAATCAGTCAGCTAGTGCTGGGCCGGTTCAAGGTACCGATGACGTTCATAACTGCAGTGATAGTCCGCCATCAATAACCTTAACTGTAACTGATTTAAATTCGACTGACTCTTCGCCAAATAATAATTGCGAGGGTAGTTGTACGATTACTATTACTACTAGTCAGGGGACCCATCTATTGAGTGACCCGAATTTCCCGCAATTCCCAGGAACCGTAAATTTCGAAGTCAATGGGCAAACCTCCCAAACGTTTAGCTTAACAGATCTCGCCAGTGCTGATTGTTCCACTGCCTCGCCGCCTAATAATTGTACGATTTCATTTACCTACACGCCGACCGCCAGTGGCTCAGTTACTTACAGTGCTCAGGTAATTGATAGTGTGTTATATGATAGCACCAGTTCTCAAACGGTTAATGCTCAAGTTACCGCTGCAACACATTAAATTAGCTCGAAACTTATATAAAGATAATCAGCGACGCATTCTAGCGTGCAGGGAGTTTGCGCGATGAGGACGTTGAATATTTGATTTTAGGGGTTTGTCGGCTGCAGTAGATGGATTGTTATCAGTCTTATTAATCATGTGCGCAAAAGCCATCTTGCCAGCTACGGTTTGGTGCATTCTATCGACATGAGCTGTAAGCTGTTTACCGATATATCGTGAAGCGCCATCAACTACGATCATTGTGCCATCTTCGAGGTAACCCACCCCTTGGTCTTGATTGCTGCCTTTTTGGATAATCTTAATCTCTATTTCTTCACCCGGTAAATTAACTGGTCTTAGCTGTTGGGCAAGTTCATTGATATTTAAAACTTTGATATTTTCAGCAATTGCCACCTTACTTAAGTTATAGTCAGTTGTATACAGGCTAGCATTTAATTTTTTAGCTAGAGCGATGAGTTTGTCATCGGTGGCAGCTACAGCCGGGATAGCGTTGCGATCAATTGTTAACGTAATCTGTTTGTCAGTTTGCAACTCATGGACCACATCAAGTCCAAATCGAGCCCGCTCCCGTTTGTGTGAATCTTGACCATCGGCCAACAACTGCAGTTCATTAAGAATAAACTGTGGGATAATTAATTCTCCGGCTAGGAATCCGGCTTGAACCACATTCACTATTCGGCCGTCTATCAAAGCGCAGCTATCTAAAACAATCCTCGGCTTTGAACTTAAAAAGTGGCTATTGAGTTTAATTGGGCTGCTAGATTGATTCTTGAGAATTAGCCAAATAATTATGATTAATAATATTACTTCTATGTATGTCATAGATTAGTCCTTTAAATTTATTGTTTGGTAAGAAATTTATTTAACGCCGAACGGACATCGGTCGCCGGAGAAAGACCAGCTAATTTTGTCGAACCAGTGGTGCGTGGCCCAATAGCGGTCGTAAAACCCATTTTTTTAGCTTCGCTGATACGTTTTTCGATAAATGGGACATGCCTAATCTCCCCCGACAATCCCACTTCTCCAAAAACAACGGTATTTGGCTGAATGCAAAGTCCTTTAGCTGCCGAGCCAATGGCCAAACAGACGGCTAGATCCGCAGCCGGATCGTTAAGTTGAATTCCGCCAACAATATTCAGATAAATATCTTTATCGCTTAACTGTAATTTAGTCCGTTTCTCTAAAACAGCTGTCAAAAGATTAACTCGATTTTGGTCAATGCCACTGGCAGTGCGCTTTGGGTATCCAAAAGAAGTTCGATTAACCAGCGCTTGGACTTCTACTAGCAACGGACGGCTTCCTTCAAGGGTTGCCAGTACTATTGAACCATCGCTTATTTGCCGTTCCGCCAATAAGGCGGCTGAGGGATTCTCGACTACTTGAAGACCCTTGTCTGTCATCTCAAACATACTGGCTTCAGTAGTTGAACCGTAACGATTTTTGCTTGAGCGTAAAATTTTAAAACCACCATAATTATCGCCTTCCAGCTGTAATACAACATCGACAACATGTTCCAGTACCTTGGGTCCGGCAATGCTGCCCTCTTTGGTGACATGACCAGCTAAAATAACCGCTGTGTTTGTAATCTTTGCCGCAGCCATGATTAAAGACGTGCTGCTTGAAATCTGGCTTACTGTACCAGCGGCTGCCGTTAGCAAGTTTACTTGCAAGGTCTGAATAGAATCAACGATTACTACTTTAAATTGGCTGCTATTAATAGTTTCAGCTATGTCATCAGCACAAGTAGAAGTAGCCAGCTGAATATTATCGCTTGTTACGCCAAGACGTTTAGCCCGGACGCCAACTTGATGGACCGATTCTTCGCCGCTTACGTAGAGCACCGCAATATGTTTAGCCAGGCCTTGCGCTATTTGGAGCAGCAGAGTACTTTTGCCAATCCCGGGTTGGCCGGCAATTAAAATGACGCTTCCTGGCACAATCCCTCCGCCAAGAATATTATCAACATCGGCAATGTCACAATTTAATCTTGGCTCGCGATGTTCGACGGCATAATTAATGGCTTCAGTGGACAGTGCACTGCTTTGGGATGAGCGAGTTGACGATCTATCTTTTCGAATTAATAGTTGTTCTTCTAGACTATTCCATTCGCCACAGATACTGCAACGCCCAGCCCAAGCTGACGATGTCGCTCCGCAATTATTGCAAATATACTGAGTTATAGATTTTGGCATGTGTAATCAAAGTGTAGCACAAGGTTTGTCTAAGGATTAACTACTTAATGAACGGCGGTCTCTGACAATACTCGGTAATTTAACTCGCCATTTTTTAATCCGACTTGAATTATATCGCCGGCTGAATATTGGCCATCAAGCATTTTCAGCGCAATTTGATCTTCAATCGTATCCTGGATTAAACGCCTTAACGGCCGTACGCCGTTATGAGCATCATAGCCATGCTCCAGTAGGTATTGTTTGGCTCCAGCTGTTAAATCTAATCCTAATTTATGTTTTTGGATCCTCAGGCGTAACATATCAGCTTGCAGGTCAATTATTTTAAATATATCTTTTTTAGAAAGTGATCGGAACACAATTACTCGGTCCAGACGATTTAACAGCTCTGGTCGCATTGATTTCTTAAGTTCATCAAGTACTTTTTCCTTGTTTACTTCGTGCAAAGCTTCAAGGCTGTTGGCTTCACTGGTTCGGTTTTTGCGAAAACCAAAATTAGATTCTTTTTGCAGCTTTTCTGCCCCAATGTTGCTAGTCATGATTACTATAGTGTTTGTAAAGTCGATTCGACGTCCTTTAGAGTCAGTTAAATAACCATCTTCAAGAATTTGCAGCAACATGTTGAATACGTCCGGATGAGCCTTTTCGATTTCATCGAATAGCACTAAGCTGTAGGGCTGATGACGGACCTTATCAGTTAGCTGACCGCCTTCATCATAGCCAACATATCCAGCCGGTGCACCAACTAATCGTGAGACATTATGATGTTCGCCAAACTCGCTCATGTCTATCTTAACAAGCGCTTCATTTGAACCAAAAAACTCTTTTGCCAAAACACGCGCTAATTCGGTTTTGCCCACGCCGGTTGGGCCTAGAAAGATAAACGAACCAATTGGCCGATTCTCACTACCTACTCCAGAGCGGTTACGGCGGATAGCCTTAGCAACCGCTTCAACTGCTTCATGCTGACCAATTACTTGTTTGCCTAGTTTGTGTTCCAAGTTAAGTAAATATTTGGCTTCGGCATGAATAACTTTAGTGGCTGGTACTCCGGTCATTCTTGATATTACGGCTGCTACGTCATCGCTGGTAACAGTCAGTGATTTACTAGATTTATGGCTGACTTTCAACTTCTCTAGTTGATCATTGATCTGGCTGGCTCGAGTTTTGTAACGAGCTGCTCTTTCATAATCTTCATCATCAACAGCTTCATCTATATGAATATTTACGACTTTTAATTCTTTTTGCAATTTTCTAACTTCTGGAGAAGATTTAGTTTTTTCAACTCGTATTCCAGCGGCAGTTTCGTCCAATAGATCAATCGCCTTATCCGGCATGAAGCGATCATTAACATATCGTTTTGCTAAATTAACAATGTCTTCTAGCACTGGATCGGCAATACTTACACCGTGGAAATCTTCATAATGTTTGCGTAATCCTTTGAGAATCGCTAAAGTTTCAGGCTGAGTTGTTTCCGGAACTTGAATTGGTTGGAAACGCCGCTCCAGAGCTGCATCTTTTTCAATATGTTTAGTGTATTCGGTTGTGGTGGTAGCCCCGATGACTCGAATTGAACCTCTAGCCAATGCCGGCTTTAAGATATTACCTGCATCCATTGCGCCTTCTGCCGCACCGGCTCCCACAATCAGATGGAGTTCATCAATAAAGACAATTATTTTATCGTCGTTTTCCAATTCACTGAGTACCTTTTTAAGACGCTCCTCAAACTCACCGCGATATTTAGTGCCAGCTATCATGCCAGCTAAATCAAGCATTATGATTTTTTTATCTAGTAAACTATCAGGCACATCTTCGCTGACTATTCTCTGGGCTAAACCTTCTACGATAGCTGTTTTGCCAACACCTGGTTCACCGATAAGAACCGGGTTATTTTTAGTTCGCCGGTTAAGGATAGTTATTAATCGTTTAATTTGCGCTTCACGACCGACTAGCGGGTCTAGCTTTCCTGCCCGTGCTTGGGCAGTAAGATCATTGCCAAAAAAATCAAGCGCTGTTTTATGGGCTTTATGACTGGTGCGGCGATGACCGACTTCTTCGCCAACGTGTTCAAATTGTTGTCGGTTAAGAAATTGCTCAAGTTCTATTAATAATGTATCGACATCTATATTCATGTCCTTTAATAAAACTGTGGCACGGGCATTCTTCTGGGTCAGGATGCTATAGAGAATATGTTCAGTCCCACAAAAATCCTGATTGTAATCTTGGGCAATATCGGCAGCCATGCGCAGCGTCAGTTTAGCCGTTTCGCTTAACCCCTTCTCGCCAATATTGCTAACTGTTACTGCTTTCGGGGTTAGGCTAAACGCCAACCGTGCTTTGTCAAGCGTTACGCCAGCACTTTCTAATATTTTAGCGCCCATGCTAGAGTTTTGGGCTAGTAAACCCAAAAGCAAATGTTCAGTGCCAATATAGGCACTGCCTAAGCTTCTAGCGATAGCTCCAGCTTGTTTAATGCTAGCTATCGCATTATTAGTTAAGTGATTTAAAAATTCCTGATAATCAGGAGAATTTGGCATCATAAATAATTTTTACCCTTCTAGTGATTGTCTTCTCATCACATACATCTATTATAACTATTAGCACTCAAACGTCAAGAGTGCTAATTTGCAAGTTATTAATCTGTTACTGCCCGTGCTCTTCTATAGCTTCAAGTAGTGAACTTTCCAGCTGTTCTTTCTTTTTTAATTTTGGTGGTTTTGGAGGCTCATCATCACTTGGTTCAGCTTTTTTCTCGGCTTCAATATCTATCTCATAACCGGTAAGTTTGCTGGCCAAGCGAACATTTTGGCCACCTTTACCGATAGCGATACTTAATTGATCATCAGCCACTATCACCTTGGCTTTTTTATTTTTTTCATCAAGTATAACTTTTGAAACTTTAGTTGGACTTAAAGCGTTGGTAATATATTGGACAGGCTCATTGCTCCAAACAATAATATCAATTTTTTCCTGGTCGCCAATTTCACTCATGACAGCATTCACCCGCGTGCCATGACCACCCACGAAGGTTCCGACCGGATCAACTCCCTGGACTGTTGAATTTACCGCAATTTTACTTCTAACTCCGGCTTCTCGGGCAATATCGCGGATTTCAACTGCTCCGTTTTCCATTTCTGGTACTTCAGCCCTAAACAACCATTCAATAAATTTCGAATTGCTTCGGGATACTATCAATTGCGGGCCGCGGAAACCTCTTTCCACATCTTTAAGATATACTTTCAGGCGTTGTCCCGGATAATAGCGCTCACCTTGGCTTTGTTCACCTTTTGGCATAATTCCCTGTGCCCGGCCTAGATCAATGCGCACTATATTACCTTCAACTCTGGAAACTAAACCGTTAATAATGGTACCAATTTTATCCTCAAATTCACTCATGACAATTTCCCGTTCGGCTTCTCGTAGGCGTTGCAAAATTACTTGTTTAGCAGTTTGGGCAGCTACTCGACCAAAATTGTGCACTTGATCATGGACTTCAACCGTTTCACCTAATTTGGCATCGGCTTTAATTTTTTTGGCATCGGCTAGACTAACTTCATAGGCAGGTTGGGTTACAGTCTCAACAATTTCTTTCATTACATACGCATCTACCGTACCAGAATTCAAATTCATTGTGACTCTGACTTCTTGCTCACGCTCACCATAATCCCGGCGATAGGCGGCTGCTAATGCCTGTTCGACAACTTCCCTAACAGATTCTTCCGGCAAATTTTTCTCATCAGCAATAGCCCTTACGGCAATACTGAGTTGTTTCATATCTAAATCATCCATGGCTATCCTTTCATGAAAAAATCCGACCTGTTTGGCCGGACTCGACTATTTAATTATAGCATATCTTTCAATTTAATATTTGTATTGCTGTTTTACAGCCAGCCCTCAACCAGGTACGTGATAGAATTGGGTCAACAATGAAAACTGCTATCAGAGATTTAAACACTTTTAAGCCAGACAGCTATGAAGTCCATTTGGATATATCTTTAGAGTCAATGACATTTAAAGGAACCGCAAATATTTCCGGTATTAAGATCGGGCCTCCTAGCCAACGTTTATCTTTCCATCAGCAAAATTTAAAGATTACCCATGCCACAATTACCAGGCATCACAGACAATTAACGCAGTCAATGACAATTAATCGGATAAACCATCATCGAAGTTATTGTGAAGTTCGGCTTCATACCGTTGAACAGCTCTATGGTGGCAGTTATACCGTATCTATGAAATTTAGCGGTAAAATAACCGATGAACTGAATGAGCTTTTCTTAAAATCTATTAAGGGAATTGATGGCAACATAAAATTAAATTCTGACCAAATCGAACATTATTTTAGCGGCAAAGTATTACCATGCATTATTGGGTCAGAGATGACGCCTAATTTAAAAATATCCATAACTTAAATTTTTATTGGTCTAAAACTTTTTCGGTGAATGGCACAAGGACCAAATTTTAATAGTGCGTCTAGGTGTTGCTTAGTGCCGTAGCCGACATGGCAATCAAATTTATAATTTGGATAACGTTTGGCGGCAATACTTATCATCCAATTATCTCTTGCGACTTTAGCAATTATGCTGGCGGCGCTAACACAGGCCACTGATGAATCGGCTTTAATAATTGTACTGGCCCGCTTATCATCAGCAATAAAATTATAATTTCCATCAATAATAATGGATTGAACCGGAGAAAAAGCATTTGATTCAAGCAGCTTTAAAGCCCGTAAGATTGCCAGCCGGATAGCTTTAGTTAAGCCTAGGCGATCAATTTCTTTTGAAGATACCCAGCCCAGACTATAGGCTTCGGCCTGTTGAATAATTGCTTCGGCGATTTTGGTTCTTTGGGCAAACGAAAGCTTTTTAGAGTCATTAATTCCTTTTATGGGCGTGCTTAGTATAACCGCTCCCACAACTAGTGGTCCGGCTAAGGCGCCTCGTCCAACTTCGTCAATACCAATAGTGCTCATTAACAGTATTGTACAGCGTTTAAAATTCTAAGATTAGACTTCGGCTTTTAACTTTTTTTCGTGAGCTTCAAGGGCTTTTTGGGCTTTTAATTCCTCTTTGGCGGCTTGAGCAGCTTTTTTAGCTGCTTCTTCTGCAGCAGTTTTTTCAGCAAGTTCACGCAATTTTTCTTCTTCGGCTTCAGCTTTTTCATCACTTATCGCATTTACCGCTAAGCGATCAAAATCTTTTCCGGTAAGTCGAGCTGATTTACCTGTCCGGCTACGCATATACGTCAAATAATTTCGGTGCACTTTGCTCCGTTTAACAATTTCTACTTTTAGGACTAATGGGCTGTGAAGCAAAAAACCTTTTTCTACGCCAATGCCACTAGCAATACGCCTAACAACTATTGCCGAAGTATGGCTGCCTTTTCGCTTTGTATGAATAACTAGCCCTTGGAAAATCTGGACTCTTTCTTTATTACCTTCACGAATTTTCTGATGCACGCGAACAGTATCGCCGCTTCTAACATCAACAACTGACGGTTTTTTAAAGGTAGCTTCTAATTCTTTTAAGCCAAACTGCATAACTGGTCGAGTTTACAACTTTTTCCTCTCTGTGGCAAGGATAAATATTTTTTTATGAATGCTGTTGGAGCGATTATCCAACTACCCGGAAGATTTCTTCAAGCGTTGTTAACCCGGCTAGGGCCTTTAATATTCCATCTTGTTGCATAGTTACCATGCCATCGGCAATCGCTCGCTCTTCAATCATTTCGGTAGTTATTTGATTTGGTGGCAGGCGTAATAATTGTTGAACACCTTGGGTCATTCGTAACTGTTCCCTTATAGCCATTTGTCCGTTATATCCAAATGGATGATCGGCCGAAACTCCAGGCTTGAATAAAGTAATGTTATCCAGGTTGGGGCGCTGAACATTTGGCGGTAATTTTTCTAAAATAATTTGGAGCTGGCTTTTTAGACCCTCATCGGGCTGATAAGCAACTTTAGAAGCATCGTCCAATCGACGAATAAGCCGTTGGGACATTACCAAATGAATAGCACTAGCAAACAATGGATTGATGCCGATAAAGTCAAGCAAACGCATTAACGCGGCAGCAGCTGAAGATGCATGGAATGTACTCAACACTAAATGTCCCGTCAATGCCGACTGCAAAGCCGTCCTGGCCGTGTCTTGGTCTCGGATTTCTCCTATCATAACGACATCAGGATCAAGTCTAAGCACGGCACGCAACCGCTCAGCAAAGCCAGTAACGTTTTGATCGCCTTCCACCGGAGTTTGTACTACACCGGGTATATAATACTCAATTGGATCTTCAAGCGTAATAATCTTTCTTTCATCTGAATTAAGAGTACTAATTAGCGAGTATAGGGTAGTGGTTTTTCCAGAACCCGTAGGACCTACTACTAGTACCATACCGCTTGGATGATTAATAATGTCGTCTACGACTTTACGTTCCGATTCTGATAACCCTAAATTATCGAGTTTTAATAATTCCAGTCGGAGCGTAAATAAACGCATAACTATATCTTGTCCATAAGCCGCCGGTACAGTTTCGACTCTTAGATTGACCGAGACTTCTTCGCCGGTCGCTAAATGGTATTTTTTATTTATGTGGCCAGTTTGAGCTTTCGGGCTATTTGAAGAAATATTAGCGGCTACTGCCACTGTTGAAAGGAGGGCATGGTACTTTTCTGGTTTCAAATTCGCAATTGAATGAAGAACTCCGTCAACCCTAAATCTAATCCTTACAAAGTCCTTTTGGTTTTCCAAATGAATATCTGAGGCTTTCAATTGGTAAGCTTGCTTAACCAGGTAGGCTAATATGTCATCCGGTCGAACTTGTTCTAAGATAGTCGTAATTGAGTTAAGCGCCTCATTACTGGGGGTTTCAAAAATTTTGATATCTTTGTACACCACTTCTTTTGGTGGATCATATAGTTTCATATAATCACGAAACCCAGCATCTGAAATAATTGCAAAAGTAACCCTTTGGTCGGTAAACCGTTGGATTAGAGCATTCATGGTTTGCTGGGAAGTGGTTGTGGTTATTCCAAACAAAACATTGCTTTTGTCGCTGTTAATAGGTACCACTCGTAAACGGTACATATCGGCAATTGGTAAAATACCCTTGAAAATTTCTTTGGCCCCATTTTCAGAAGTATTAACATAACTTAGGCCAAGTAAATTAGCCCGCCGCGAAGTGGCAGATTCTTCATTAGTACGTGCGGCATCAGGACTCATTGGTTTAATTATACATTAGCGTTTTACGTCTTGATCATTTTTGTCTATAGTTTTGCTCATGCCGCAATGTGATCTTATTATTCATAATATTCGAAGCTGCTACAATGTGGGCTCGATGTTTCGAACCGCCGATGGATTAGGAGTTGAAAAGATTTATTTAACTGGCTTCACACCTTACCCCGTTTCCGATAATGATCAACGTCTTCCTTATCTTGCTATAAAAATTGATAATCAAATCCACAAAACTGCACTCGGCGCCGAAACCTACGTCAAATGGGAGCATAAAGCCGACGTTGTTGATCTAATAAAGCAGTTAAAAGCTCAGCATTATCAAATTGTGGCTCTAGAACAATCGCCTCGAGCTATAACCCTACAAAATTTTATCCCAATTGATAAATTAGCCATCATTGTTGGCCAAGAAATTAGCGGCATTGAAGCGACGATTTTAGCATTAGCCGACGTGGTAGTCGAAATACCGATGTCCGGCCAAAAGGAATCTTTTAATGTCGCCGAAGCAACTGCTATGGCGCTTTACCATATTAAGACCGCCAAGAAAATTATTTAACGGCTATTGGCGGCGATAAATTTCTCTACTAATTCTCGCGCTTGTCGATCTTCAATTTGAACTGGTGGATGTTTTTTAAAATAAGCTGCCGGCTCAATAACGGGGCCGCTTAAATGACTGTCTAGGGCCAATTTAAGACACCGGATGGAATCAATTACAACTCCAGCTGAGTTGGGAGAGTCTTCTACCGACAAACGCAGCTCGAGATTAAACGGTACATCGCCGAAATGTTTACTTTCAATTCGTAAAAAACAAATTTTATTATCTTTTTGCCAGGATACATAATCGGACGGCCCGACATGGATATCTTTATCGTCAATATCTTGACCGCGGGCCTGAATTTGTGACCGAACAGCTTCGGTTTTAGAAATTTTCTTAGAAATAAGTCGATCTCGATCCAGCATATTTAGAAAATCAGTATTGCCACCAGTATTCAACTGGTAGGTGTGATCAATTTTCATGCCACGGTCTAAAAATAAATTGACCAGAGTCCGGTGGATTATTGTCGCTCCGACCTGGGACTTTATGTCATCACCAATGACCGGTAAGCCGGCATCTTCAAATTTTTTCGCCCATTTTTTATTCGAAGCAATAAACACCGGTATACAATTAACCATTCCACATCCTGCTTTTATTGCGGCTTCAGCATAAAATTCAGTGGCCTTTTGGGAACCAACTGGTAAGTAATTTACCAAAATTTCGGCGCCGGTTTGGCGTAAGACTTTAACTACATCTACGGGTTTAGCGGTTTTATCTATCGGCACCAAGGGAGCGATATATTTATTTACACCATCCAACAAGGGTCCACGTGATACTTTGACGCCAGTTTTGGGAACTTTAGCAAAAACTGTGGTGTTATTAGGTTCGGCATAAATTGCTTCTGCGACGTCTTTGCCAACTTTATTGCTGTTAACGTCAAAAGCTGCCACTACTTCAATATCTCTAAGGTGATATCCGCCGATTCGAACATGCATGACACCGGGGATATATTCATCATCTTTGGCATTTCGATAATAATAGATACCTTGAATAAGTGAAGAGGCACAGTTTCCTAAACCAACTATTGCTATACGTATGGGTTTTTTTGCAACCATTTATATCTCCTTAATACTTTTGCTTTTATGCTACGGTGTTAAAGAATATAAATCAAATATATATTTATAATTATGTTATAAATAATACTTATGGAAGAGAGGTTGCATAAATTTGCTGTATTAGTTGACGTCGGGAGCTTTACGAATGCTGCCCAGCAGCTTCATACTTCGCAACCGGCACTATCAATTGCCATTGCCAAGTTAGAGCAGGAACTCCACGTAAAACTTATAGTTCGTGGTGTTCGCCCATTTAAACTCACTAAAGCCGGGCAAATAGTTTATGATTCAGCCAAAAAATTATTTATCACAACTGACAATCTTAAAACTCGGCTGGCAGAATTGTCGCATCAAAAATTATCAGTAAGCATTGGTATGATTGATAGTATCGCTAGCATGATGTTTTCGACCAATAATAATATCTATGATCTGGAACGGGAAGCTAAAATTTCAGTATTCGTAAATAATTCTCGGTACCTCTTAAGCGCAATCGAACATGACGAATTGGATGTTGCATTTGCTACTGAACAATTTGGTAATGTTGGGAGGCAAATCCAATTGCAATTTATTGCAATTGAACCGCTGGTATTGGTTGTCCATAAAAACCGATCGGCAGCTACGCAATCCACTTGGGAACAAGGGCGTATAGAAAATTTTATTAGCTATGACCAGCCATCAAATAGTTACCGTCTGATTAGGCGATCATTTGATCGTCACGGCATTACTGCCGTGCCAATATTTTATTCTACTAGCGTGGAAGTCATGTTAAGGTTGGTGCTTTTAAAAAAAGGCGCAGCTGTACTCCCCTATTTCTTAGTTAAAGACTACATCGCCAAAAGCGAACTAACTTTAATTGGCAAATCCCATCCTGTAATTATTGACAGGCGCATTTTCAGCTTGATGAGACGCGATAAACAGAATAACCATTTGCTCGAAGCGATTTCAAAACGGTTAGAGAAACAATTAGACAACTATTATCATGAAATCCAAGCGCTAAACTTAAAATAAACTTAAAATAATTATATTGAATTAAAACTAAAATGTTATATGAAAAAGATAATTTAGTATTAATTGCTAGCAAAGATTAGTTGCCCAAACAGTCTTTACTTAAGTCGGCAAGCGTATTGCATATTAAACCACTTGTGTTATTATTTTTTAAGCATGACATTAACAACAAAACAAAAACGTGGTCGGCCTTCCAGCCGGAATTTAAAACGAAAAGGTTTGCATCAAAAGCACACATCTCACTTTATGAAAACCTATTGGCCATACTTACCATTGTTCGCAGTAATAGGTGTGGGTGTGATAATTTTTGGCGCGATAGTAATCGGTCCGGTTGGCGCTGTGTTCGGAAGTATTTCAGTGTTTGTTGCGGGATTAACGCTCGCAATCTGACTTTTAAAAACTTCGTTCGATTGCTTATTTTAATTTAACGTTGTCTTTGCCTACCAATGATTCTAAGTGTGAAATGGTTTCGGCCTGCTTGTTAATCCTTGATGGTAGTTTAATAATTTGCGGCGTATTATTTGCCGGGCCAAGCACCAACACTACCTCTGTATCTCCCTTAAATTTGTCTAGGGTAGATTTTATTGACAAAAGCGTTTGCTGGTCATCACTGTTTAATAATCGGATATATACTCGTTCGGGTTTAGCGGTTTGGTTATTAGAAATTAATGAACTCTTAGCAATACCCTGAATGGATACCTTTTTAAAATTGGCAATAGATTTTGGTAAAATGTTAGATTTAACCTGAGCTGCCGTAATTTCTTCAATTTCTTCCGCGATAATTTTTATCCCTGAATTCGGAAAGTTCGCACTGTCTCTTTGGGAGATATTCCCAGCGATTAACAACACTCGGTCTCTTTCTAAGATTGAATTATTTTTTTGGTAAACTCGAGGAAATACAACAACTTCTAATTCCCCAGATTTGTCTTCAATGCTAACGAAGGCCATTTTTTGGTTATTTTTAGTTGTTACTTCACGAATTGCCGTTAGACTACCGCCTACAATTACTTGATCTTTATTTTTTTCTTCGGAAAGCTGTTTAATTGGCGTAGCATACTGTTCGATATAAGCTTCATAAATATGAATTGGGTTTTGACTTAAAAATAAACCAAGTAATTCCCGTTCCCACTGTAATTGTTCGCGCTCGCTATATTGTTCGGTTGGAATTACAAGATTTAACTTGTGAGTCGGTACCTGGTCTGCCGTATCAACGTTACCAAAAAGGTCTGTTTGGCCACTAATTTTATTCTTCTGGGCCCGACCGGAATAGGCGATGATGGAGTCAAGGTTATGTAGAAGAGTTGAACGATCATTAAAATTGTCAAAAGCGCCTGCTTTAATTAAGCTTTCCAGAACCTTTCGATTAACAATCCGAGAATTAATTCGGTTTAAAAAATCTTCCAATGAACTATATTTACCATTGGTCGTTCTTTCGCGAACTATTTCTTCTACGGCGCCTACACCCACGTTCTTTATCGCTGACATGCCAAAACGGATTTGTGGTTGTTCGATTGGCATAACTCCAAAGTTCACAAATGACTCATTAATGTCTGGTGGTAGAATTTCAATGCCCATATGTTGGCATTCTGTTATTTCAATCGCTAAACGGTCTGTGTTGTCGGAATTACTGGTCATTAATGCAGCCATGAAGGCTGCGGGATAATGCGCTTTGAGATATGCAGTTTGATAAGATATCAAACCATAACAAGCGGCGTGAGACTTATTAAAACAATACGCCGCAAAGTCTTCTAGCTGGAGCCATAATTGTTCCATTTGCTGGCGATCGGCTTTTGAAAATTTAACTGCACCTTCGATGAAATCTAATTTCATCTTGGCCAATACGGATGGAATCTTTTTAGCAATTCCTTTGCGTAAAGTGTCTGCTTGGCCGCCCGAAAAGCCGCATAAATCTTTGCTTATCTGCATTACTTGTTCTTGATAGACTAATACACCATAAGTATTCCGGAGGGCAGCTTCCATTTTCGGATGAAAATACTGAATTTCTTTAGACCCGTTTTTCCTGGCAATAAAATCGTCGATGAATTGCATTGGTCCCGGGCGATACAGCGCTCCCATTGCTACGATATCTTCAAATACAGTTGGTTTGAGTTGTTTTAGATAACGTTTCATGCCAGCCGATTCAAATTGAAATACGCCCGTAGTATCTCCCTTTGCCAGAAGTGAAAAAGTTTTCTTATCATCAAGCGGTATTTCGACAATATCTATGCTTTGTCCATAAACTTTATTGACAATGCTTAAGGCATTTTTGATGATCGTCAAATTAGATAGGCCTAGGAAATCAATTTTAAGTAAGCCTAAATGTTCAATCGGATTCATTGAGTATTGAGTAGCTATCACTCCTTTTTGAGCAAGTTCTAAAGGAGTAAATTTAGTAATAGTATCCGGAGCAATTACTACACCGGCCGCATGGACACCGTGAGAACGAATGGTCCCCTCAAGTTGGATGGCTAAATTAAATACTTGCTTTGCTAAATCATTTTTTTCGTATTCAACTTTAAGCTCAGGAACGTCTTTTAGCGACGTCGACAACGGAATATGGCGCCCTTGATTGGGCATTGGCAGCATCTTGGCTAGTCGGTCAGCTTCGATATATGGCATTTGAAGTACGCGCGCCACATCCCTTAAGGCATTTCTGGCAGCCAATCTGCCAAAAGTCACTATGTTAGCAACTCTATCCGCGCCATACTTCTCAACGCAATATTCAATAACTTCGTCCCGGCGATTATCTTGAATATCAATATCTATGTCGGGCATAGATATTCGGTCAGGGTTTAAGAAACGCTCAAATAGTAAATCATAACTTAATGGATCTAGCTCAGTTATTTTAAGTGCATAGGCAATTATTGAGCCGGCAGCCGAACCGCGTCCTGGCCCGAAGATAATACCTTGATTTTTACCCCAATTTATAAAATCAGCAATAATTAAGAAATATCCATTAAAATTCATTTGGTCAATTACTTCCAGCTCATACTTGGCACGCTGTTTAATTTCTGGCGGGAGTTTATTCTTTGCTTGAGCAAGAGTAAGCTTTTGACTTTTGCTTTCATCACATTTACCATATCTCCAAGCTAAACCCTGGTAAACTAAGCGGTGTAGAAAAGTTTTTTCGGTATCTCCTTTGGGCACTTCAAATTTCGGAATTAGTATTTTGTCTAGCTCAATTGACAAGTTACATCTATCGGCTATCTTTCGACTATTTTTAATTAATTCTGGGTACTGCTCCCCCCAACGGCTTATGATTGCTCGTGGATCCGTTACGTGGAGTTCAATACTTTTCATACTGAAGCGTTTTTCATCACTTAAAAAGGCACCGGTTTGTATGCACAGTAGTACTTCATGGGCGATCTGATCAGTTGGCAGTAAATAATGCGCGTCACAAGTTAGTACGCAATCTATTTTTAATTCTTTAGCTAATTTTATTAATTGTTTATTAACCATGGTCTGATCAGACCAGGTGGTAGGGTGTTTTGGGTGCCCATGATCCTGAACTTCAATATAATAACGATCGCCAAATATACTTTTATACCAGAGGGCTATTTCCTTGGCTTGATCATACTGACCAATTAGCAAACTAGAAGCAACTTCTCCGCCGATACAACCACTGAGCACGATCAACCCTTCTTGATATTTTTCTAAAAGTACGTGGTCAATCCTGGGCCGATAATAAAAACCTTCCAAGTTAGCAGCACTAGACAAAGACATTAGATTTTTATAGCCAACATTATTCATTGCCAAAATTGTAAGATGGTAGCTTGCTTTATCTTTAGTCGGATCCCGATCGGTGATTGTGCGGCTGGCAACATAGGCTTCCAGACCGATAATCGGTTTAATGTCTCGGCTCATGGCCTCGTCATAAAACTCAATTGCACCTGACAAAGTACCGTGATCGGTTATAGCAATCGCTTTCATTCCATTTTCAGAAACAAAATCAAGCAGTGGCCCAATCTTTGTAAGCCCGTCCAACAAGCTATATTGCGTGTGATTATGCAAATGAACAAAATCACTTGGCTTCAGTTTATATTCGGCCATTAGAAGCAAAACCCTCTTACGTAATATCCATTATAATGATTAGCCAAGCTATCACCGAATTTTAGTTTTACAACAAAAAAAGCTTAGTCGGGTTTTTTTAAGTAAGTTTTAAGATGATTAAATGCCTTTGTAGCATCGCTAATGGCTTTTTGTAAATCTTGGTCGCCAGTATCACCTTCATGGACTGTACTTAACATTTCTCTGGCTTTTGTCTTGGCTTGTTTGGCTGCCGATAAGGCCGCCTCAAACTGCTTTTTAGCTTTGCCACTGACTGTTTCAAGATTATCGTGTGCTTCTGTAATAAGTTCGGAGAGCTGGGTGTGCAATTTTTTTAACTGTTTTTCAGCGTCAACAATACTGCTTAGAGTTACATCTTTAATTTCTTTTCTGGTTTCTTTACCGCTTTTTGGAGCAGTTAGTACGCCCGTTACATAGCCGGCAACTGCCGCAAAAACCGTCCCTAGTGCCCACTTTTTAGCAGTATTTTTACTCATTGATATTACTCCTATTTATTATGCTTTTTGACCGCATCAACTATATTGGTGATAAAGCGGCCTAGGGCCATTGGGCTTGCCGTGTGCTTAAAAAACTCACCAATCGATTCAGCTGAATCGGCAACTTTTTCAGCTTTCAGAGCAATTTTTTTCAATGACTGAGTGACTTGGATAAGTTTTACGATAAGCATTATCGCAACAATTAAAAATAAGCTAAGTGCTGATGAGACTATGATGATAAGAACTTTTAGAGTTGTATCCATAATTAATTCTTCTCTTATTATACAATAATGAATTATTTATTGCTGACGAAGCTTTTTAATTTTATTTTATGTTTAATTCTTGACGAATAATTTTCTGGGCCAATTCCGGATTAGCTCGCCCTTTGGAGGCTTGCATAACCTGGCCAACTAAGAATCCAATGGCTCTTAGTTCGCCTTTCTTGATATCGGCAGCTGCTGATTCGTTGTCAGATAGCACTTTTTTAACGATTGCGGTTAATTCAGTTTCGTCTGATACTTGAACGAATCCTTTGGAGATTGCTAAACCTTCAACGTCTTTGGGAACATCGGTTGTAGTTAGCAGTATAGCTAATAATTCCTTGGCCCGACTAGAGTTTAATTTCCCGGCATTAACTAATTCAAAGACCGAATTATAGATATGTTGCTTTGACTTCAAATCAAGAATATTTGGTTTTTCGGTGCTTTTATAAAGGGGTATTTCAATATTAACTTGCCAACTGGCATAAAAGTTTGCCCGTTTGGCATCTTCAATTGCTGATTCTATCAACCTAAGATAGCCAGCTTCGCTATTGTCGGCTTCGGCATCAAGCAAAGTCTCAATATGGGCCTGGTCAATACCAAGCTTTTTCAACCGGCTACGCCATTCTATTGGCATAATAGGCAATTCCTGACGAATCTTTTCAACGAAATCTTTCTCTATAACAATCGGTGGGATATCTGGTTCGGGGAAGTAACGATAGTCATGAGCCTCTTCTTTGCTCCGCTGACTGATGGTTTTTTGTTTCGCTTCATTCCAACCAAGTGTTTCTTGTTTAATTTTATGACCCTTTTCAAGTAGTTCAATTTGACGATTAATTTCATAATCGATAGCTTTTTCGACAGCTCGGAATGAGTTTAAATTTTTAGTTTCGGTCCGTGTGCCCAAAGCTGCCGATTTGCTCACGCTGACGTTCACGTCAAAGCGCATATTTCCGTAAAATAAGTTAGCATCCGATACGCCAGCAAATTTCATTCCCAAATAAAGTTCCCTGACATAAGCCCTGGCTTCAGCCGAAGAATGCATATCAGGTTCGGAAACTATCTCAAGTAAGGGCGTGCCAGCCCGGTTTAAGTCGACAAGACTGTAATCTGCGCCAATGGGGTGTGTGTTTTTACCGGCATCCTCCTCAAGGTGCGCCCGAGTAATACCAATGGATTTTTCAACCCCATCAACTTCTATTTTAATGAAACCCTTGCCTATGATTGGCTGAGCAAACTGTGTTATTTGATAACCTTTGGGCAAATCCGGGTAAAAATAATGCTTCCGATCAAAAGTACTATAGGCTTCTGGCACAGTGCCAAGCACAAATGCGGCGCGAGTGGCTAAATGAATCGCTTCTTCATTAAGCACCGGCAATGATCCAGGCAGACCAAAGCAGATATGACTGACAAGGCTATTGGGCGGAGCTTCTCGGGCATCGTTATTGACACCGGAAAAAAGCTTTGTAACCGTTTTGAATTGGACATGGCATTCAATGCCAATTGTTGGTTTATAAAGTTGTTTTAGCTTTGCATCTATCATGACTATAATGCCCTCAGATCTTTCAAAGCTTGACGAAAGCCAACAAGTGCTGCTCTGACGTCTTTTTGTCGAAGTTTAACATCTGTTTCATGAACCAGTGAATTGCGCAGTTTATGACCAAACCAGACTGAATCATTGTTCGTTAGAGTATGTTGCGCAGAAACCAAACGCTCGCCCATAGTTTTTCCCTTAAAGTGTGCTTTTTTTAAAGCTTCGTCGAGTAGCTTATCGGCATCAATCACAGCCAGGCTCCAGGTTTTCCGGTCCGAGCATAGTTTCTGTAATTCTTGCCATCTTTTTTTAAAGTAATCGACATTTAACGTCCTGGGCCGACGTTGTAGGACTGCAAAAATTATTCCTATAATAAGAATTAAGATAACTACCGCAATAATTTCGCGCGTTAAGTTCATGCTAATACCCTCTCTACGACTTGGGAAATGGATAGAAGTTGAAAGTCGTTTCTTTGCGGTGCCATTAATTGAAGGCCCACAGGTAAACCCTGACTCATACCGGCTGGCACGCTAATTGCTGGTACACCGGTCAGATTAGCAGCAACAGTCATAATATCCGATAAATACATCTTTAAGGGATCATCTACATTTTGGCCGATTTTAAAAGCCGTGGTTGGAGTAACTGGACCCAACAGATAATCAAAGTCTTTAAATACATCATTAAACTCATTTATCAGTTTGGTCCTAACGGTTTGGGCTTTTTTATAATAAGCATCGTAATAGCCACTGCTAAGAACATGCGTGCCTATCATTATTCGGCGTTTCGCTTCTCGGCCAAAGCCGATTGACCGGGATTTTATATAGCTCTCTTCCAACGAATTAGCCTTCGGATAACTATATCCAAAACGCTGTCCATCATAACGCGATAAATTGCTGCTTAGTTCTGCGGGACAAATAATGTAATACACTGCCAGTGCGAATTTCACAGATGGAATACTCACGGTTTTAAGATTAGCGCCTTTAGCCTTAAGAGCTACGATAGCTTTTTCAATAATCGCTCTTACTCCGGGGTCAACACCTTCACCCATATATTCTTCGACTATTCCGATTCGGGCGTTTTTCAACTCACCCGCTAAATCAGCATAGTTTCGACTATCGCGCGCAATCATAGTGCCATCTAAATGATCCTCGCCTGAAATAATATCTAGAATTAAAGCTGCATCGGCTACGGTTTTGGTCAATGGGCCAATTACATCTGTGCTGCTGGCCATAGCAATAACACCACTTCTTGAAACCAGACCATAGGTTGGTTTATACCCCACTACGCCGCAAAAACTGCCTGGCTGACGAATAGAACCACCAGTATCAGTTCCTAGTGCGAATGGCGCCATTTCAAGTGCTACAGCGGCTGCTGAGCCGCCAGAACTACCGCCCGGGACTCGAGTTTTGTCATACGGATTTTTAGTAACCATAAAATCGCTGTTTTCAGTACTAGCACCGTGGGCAAAGGCATCAAGATTGGCTTTGGCCACACATATTGCTCCTTCCGCTTCCAATTTGTTAACGGCCGTTGCCTGATATGGTGCCCTAAAACCCTTAAGAATGTTGCTAGCAGCAGTTGTTTCGCCACCGTAAACTAAAAAATTGTCTTTGGCGATGAAAGGGATACCAAGTAATCGGCCTTTTGTTTTGCCCGTTGCAATATTTTTATCAATTTCCGCAGCTCGTTTTTTAGCAGAGACGTCCAATGTGGTAATTATTGCCTGATAAGATTTATTAGCAGCAATCGTTTTTAAAGACCGTTCCACTAATTCGGTAGCTGTCACTTTGCCGTTGCGAACACTATCGGCTAGAGTTAATAGGTCAGGCCACTGGCTCATAAGATACGCTTAACTTTAATTTGATTGTCAACTACAGCTGGGACATTTTCTAGTAGCTCTGCGGTTTTATAGCCATAATCGATAAGCTCATCTTTTCGGGTAACATTAGTTAAACCAGTTACCTGATCGGTCGGCAGTAAATCATCAACTAGCACTTTTTGTAATTGTTCGACATATTTCAAAATTTCATTTAACTCCGATTGGTATCGATCAATCTCGGATTCATCAATCTCTAATCGAGCTAAATAAGCCAATTTTAATACATCTTCCCGCGTCAATTTTGCCATTTCCAGTTAGTATACCACTGGTGGCGGGCATAATCCATCTATCTAGATATAAAATATTCGCTAAACTTTAAGGCTATTTTAGCTTGGCTTTAACATCCTCAATGATATCTCTTAGTTCAGCTGCTTTTTCAAATTCCAGATTTGCGGCAGCTAAATCCATCTGACCTGTTAAATCTTTGATTAAAGAGGAGTACTCATCTTTTGGAATAGCTTTTAAGTTAAGTTTAGCGGTTTTCGCATCCTCAGGTAGATCTGGCCGTAATCTTTTTTCAACGGATCTTACAATACCGGTTGGTGTAATACCGTGTTTTTGGTTGTATTGTCGCTGGATCTTACGCCGACGGTCGGTTTCATCAATAGCTCGTCTCATACTTTCGGTTACGTGGTCAGCATACATAATTACCCGGCCTGAGGCATGGCGTGCAGCCCGGCCAACCGTCTGGATTAAGGCTTGTTGGCTCCTTAAAAATCCCTCTTTGTCGGCATCTAATATAGCCACCAAGCTAACTTCAGGTAAATCAATGCCTTCCCTAAGTAAATTTATACCTACCAGCACGTCATAAACTCCTAGCCGCAAATCACGGAGAATATCAGTCCGGTCCAACGTGTCTACATCACTATGTAAATAAGCAACTTTAATTTGCACTTCGGCTAAGTACTCCGCCAGATCTTCTGCCATTCGTTTTGTCAAAGTGGTAATTAGCACCCGCTGGTGTTTTTCAACAGTAGCTCGAATTTCAGCTATTAAATTATCAATTTGGCCTTCTATTGGGCGGACTTCTATTTTAGGATCTAATACTCCAGTTGGACGAATAACTTGTTCAGCCGGTTTTGGACTACGACTAAGTTCGTAACTGGACGGGGTGGCACTGACAAAAACCACTTGATTTAGATGACGTTCAAACTCTGTAAAAGTTAATGGCCGGTTATCAAGCGCGCTCGGTAAACGAAATCCATAATCAACCAGCACTTCTTTACGAGCCCGGTCGCCATTAAACATTCCCCTCACTTGTGGCATTGTCATATGTGATTCATCCACAAACATTAAGTAGTCATCCGGAAAATAATCAAGCAGTGTTGCCGGCTGTTCGCCAGGTTCCCGATTTGTTAAATAGCGGCTGTAGTTTTCGATGCCTTTTACAAAACCTGTTTCTTGCAACATTTCTAGATCAAAACGAGTCCTTTGAGCAAGTCTTTGGGCTTCTAACAACTTATGTTCTTTTTTAAATTGTTTTAATCGTTGATCTAACTCGGTTTCAATTTTACCAAGAGCGATATTTAATTTGTCGCGTGGTGTTACATAATGCGAACCAGGAAAAATCGTATAGCTATCAAGTTGGGTTAGAACTTCGCCAGTTAGGGGATTAATTTTGGTAATCTTTTCGACTTCGTCGCCAAAGAATTCAATTCGATAGGCCAATTCCTCGCTAGCAGGAAAAACATCTACAACGTCGCCATGAGCCCGAAAAGTACTCCTGTGAAAATCAATATCATTTCGCTGATACTGAATATCTGTTAAATGCCTAAGAAACTTATCGCGTAATCTTCTTTCGCCGCGGTTTAGGGTGATTGCCAAATTGCCATAATCCTCAACCGAACCTATGCCGTAAATACAGCTAACACTGGCTACGATGATAACGTCCCGTCTTGACAACAATGCATCGGTTGCACCATGTCTTAGCCGATCAATTTCCTCATTAATACCGCTGTCTTTCTCGATATAGGTATCGGTTCTTGGAATATAGGCTTCCGGCTGATAGTAATCAAAATAACTAACAAAATAGTGAACCGCATTATTTGGGAAAAAATTACGAAACTCATTATACAGTTGGGCTGCTAGTGTCTTATTGTGGCTTAATACAAGTGTCGGACGTTGGACGTTTTGAATTACATTGGCCATCGTAAAAGTCTTGCCCGATCCGGTAACTCCAAGCAGCACCTGATTTTGCTGCTGGTCAACTAAACCTTGGGTAAGATGTTTAATGGCCGATGGTTGATCGCCGGTTGGCTTAAATTCGCTAGTTAATTGAAAGTTTTTCACTTTCCAATTGTAGCAAGAATCGCCTGAGTCATTACACTTTAAATACTACTTGTAAAGATCACTGTATTCAGATCGTTTATTGTCGAGGTATTTGGTGATTTCAGTAATTAGTTGGATGGCGTTCTTGGAGAATAGAATTTCAGTGCCTTCCCGTTCTTTGCCAGCTAATTTGATAATAGTTTTGATTTCATTGCTAACTCCTCCGGCGCCTTGCAGAAATCCAATCGGGGTACCAGTTTCCACGGCCACAGTAAATTCGTGGAGTGTACCCAACCGCCCACCTATGCTAATAACAGCATCGGCTGAATTTATTAATAGGGCATCACGACCAACATAATGTAAGCCGGTATATAAAATCACATCGTAGGCTTCAGTGGGTAGACGGTATTTGTAGACGTGTTCAATCTTTGAAGCAGCCGGGCTTAAACCAACACTCATGATACCGCCGGCTGCTTTATAAGCTCGAGCCGTACAATCCGGAATACCTATTGTGGCTCCCGATAATAAACAATGCCCAGCTTTAGCGATTGCTGCTCCAGCCTCTTTCGCTAGCTGCTTGCCCTCTTCTACGCTATCGCCTCTTGCGGCACCTGAAATACATATTTGATACACTCTAATTCTCCTCGATTGATGCCATTGCCGGTTCTTGTGTTAGCTCGCCGCTGAAGCGTCGTAAGGCCAATTCCAGATTTTCTTGACTAAGATATCTTGAGAATAATTCGCACCACATCCGGTCGCGCATATAACCTAAAATACGTTGCCCAAATGGCATTTTATTAACCACACTAATTGCGACGTCTAGCATATTAAGTGATACGGACTGTTCGTTTTTCTCTAACCCTAGACAGGCTGTATCTTGCCAGAATTCAAATTCCGGCATAGCTTCGGCTAGGGCTGATTCAGCCCGGACTAATTTTAGGTCCTGCGCCTGGACATGTGGTTCAAAAACTTCTGGATGATCGATTTGACGGTGTTTATCATAATAGTAATGGATAACCCGCCATGGTAAAAATCGGCCAAATATATCTGACGACGCTAATGGTTCCTTGTGAGCATACTGAGCAACAAGTTCCCCGAAATTAGTCTTAACCTGCTGTAGTTTTAGAAAAGCACTACAGCGACGAATGTCATTAATAGACTCCATTACAAATAACGTGCTGGTAATAGCGAAGGCCGGTAACTCAACCGCAACAGGCATTACTATAACGGCGCCTAGCTCTTGAAAAACCATACAAGTCTGTTTTTGTTTAGCTACAAAGTCGGAAGCTATTTTAGCCCAGGCTTTAGTCTTTGGATAACAAATCGAAATTTTTCTAGTCTCAAAATTTCCGGGTTGTAATTTATTGTATTGGCTCAGAAATTTAGTCTGCCAATCGTTCGATTCATAAATGAAAGCCGCGGCATAGATTTGGGCAACTGCTTCATGCTTGATCATAGAATCACAAGATCGGTAGCCAAGCGCCTGCATAGCTTTTAGCGGTGGCAAAGTTTTTAATAATTTTTTAGCAACCGCCATCCGTAAGGCAAAGCAATCTTTTGGAAAACGCAACTGCTCAATAAATAGTTTCAAAGCTGCCGTGATGTCTGCTGAGCTAGCAGTATTATTCAGGTTTAAATGCAATCGCAATTGATGGTCGTCATTGAGCAATCGTTGTTGTAGTGCTATGTATAATTCCTCAGGGGTCGTATCGCTGGGGTCCAAACCTAATTGCCGGATTTTATCTTGGACCATCTGCGTTATTTCGGTCGTTAAAGCTATATCGGCTGCTGGAAAACCATTGCCACGCTCTAAGCGGCGTAAGCTGAGTTGGAATTCTGGTTCATTGGCGCCTAATAATTTTGAAAGAATTCGAGTCATTGCTTACAGATTATCATAAGCGCATTAAGTGAGTAAAATGTAATCTAGAAACGCTCCGGTTTATACCAATCTGGTGCCTTGCGTAAATATTGGTCAAGCTCAGTTTCGTCTAACAATCCGGCCTGCGATCCAATTTTCTGAACCACACTCATAGAATTAATCGGTGCTAGCTGAAGTGCGCCTTCGATAGTGTTGCCTTTAATTAAGGCTGCCACAAATGTCGAGGCAAAAGCATCTCCAGCACCCGTTCGTTCATACGGTGGTGCGATATCGGGGTATGGCGGCATTTTAAAACGGTTAGTATTATCTGAAGCATATGCGCCATTAGGACCATCTGTAATTACCACTAATTTCGGACCAAGCGAATGAAGATGATCAAATAAATCTTTAATATCCTCGTGATTACCCCCGCCCACCGCTACCGCTTCTTCGCGGTTTAAAATCAAGATATCGCAACGATGATACAGTCGTTGCAGCTTCTCGGTACCAATTTCAATTTGAAATGTACCCGGTTGAAAAGCTAGTTTTATATTAGGATTTTGGTCAAGCCAATCCGCTACTTGTTCGTGATAAGAAGAGTTATTCTCACTTATTGAGCTAAAATACACCCATCTAGGTAATTCAGCAGGGCTTAAGTGTGGCCAATGGTAGTAATAGTCTTCGTGTTTAATTAAAATGGTGCGCTCATCTTTGTACCAAAGAACATAGTGGTAGTTACTTTTTTTACCCGGGTTGATCCTGATAAAACGAGTGTCGACTTTATTTTTACCAAGCGCGTGGATAATATCCCGACCACATTGATCGCCACCAACATTTGTCACAATGCTGCATTTCAAACCCAAGCGGGCAAAAGAAACAGCCGCATTGCTAGCGTTACCCACTCCTTCAACTACGACATTTTTGTCAAACGGGATTTTTGTTGCAAAAAGCATAGCCAACCATTGACCCTGGTCATTAGCATAAGTTACTGCTTGATCATCAAATAGCTTGATAAATGCATCGGTCGCCACGTCACCAATACTTATTACATCTAGTTCATTTTCGATTGGCGCAGTTTGCGGAGATGTCCCACCTGAATCGTTCATGCTAATGTTTATCTTGACACATGATTTGATGACATTCAACCAGTAATTGCCTTGCCGGCTGAATTAAAATCACGAAGTTTACTTTCAACCACTTCTTGAACTGCAGACACGACAGTTGGCATTAACTTGGGCACAGAATATTCATCCGGATTATCGCGCAGCACTTGTTCAAGCGTATTTCGGTAGGCAATTCTCATATCTGAATTAATATTAATCTTAGTTACACCGATTTTAACGGCATCAATAAAGTAATGTCCTGGCGTGCCGCTGCCACCATGTAAGCTGATGAAACAATTAATCGTACTTCTGACTCGAGACAGCAAATCTAGGTCGAGAATTTTAGGCACCGGATATTTACCATGCAAATTACCAATTTGGACTGCAAAGGTGTCAATTCCTGTTTGCGCCATAAAATCAGCCGCTCCTTCGGGTGTGGTGTTATATTTTTTGACTTGATCATAATCAATCGGTTCAGTGTGTAAATTAGAAGAACCCATAAAATAGCGTTCTTCGGCTTCTACTAATGCTCCAGTTAATTTAGCATAGGCGACAATTTGTTTGGTCTTATCAATTATTTCTTCCCGGGAAGCATCATGATTAGCTTGCGAAATATCAATATGGATAAATTCAAATCCAGCTTCAATGCCAGCTTTGGCCGCTTCTACGCTCGGACTATGGTCAAGATTAATATAAATTTCAAGGCCATAATCATTTTTAAAGTTATTAACCATATCACGAACATTATCTAAGCCGATTGTGTCTACTTCCCCTTGACTAACCTCAACTAATACAGGCGCCTTCATGCCTGATGCAGCTTGAGCAACGGCTCGAAGTGTTGGTTCGTCATCAAGGTTAAACGCACCAAATGCAAATTGATCAGTCCTGGCGCGTGCCATAGCATCACGGGCTTTTTGGCAATTTAGACGCATTTCCCGTAAAGTTAACGACATATCTTATCCTTTCCTATCTATTAATTCTCTGGCTGCTAAAACGATATGGTCAGCTGTAAGACCAAAATGCTTCATTAGCTCATGAGGCTTACCAGACTCCCCAAAAACATCTTTCATGCCGATACGGCGCATAATTGTGGGACAGCGTTCTGCTAAAACTTCAGCAACCGCGCCTCCTAAACCACCGTTTATCTGGGCTTCTTCGGCTGTAATTACCGCTCGTGTTTTTTTAGCGCTGGCAATAATGGTTTCGTTATCTAGAGGTTTTATTGTCGGCACGTTGATAACTTCGGCTGTAATATGGTAATGCTTAAGTCGATCAGCTGCAACTAATGCCTGGTAAGTCATGGTTCCAGTCGCGATCAGAGTGACGTCAAACCCCTTTTGGAAAACATATGCTTTGCCTATATCAAAAGGCGTATTGGGCAAAGTTATGATTGGTGTTATTTCTCTGGCCAACCGCATATAGTTTGGTCTGGCATCTGTTGCCATGGCCAAAGTTGCTTTTTCGGCTTCAATTGAATCGCATGGTGCTATTACCACCATGTTCGGCAATGATCGCATAAGGGCAATATCTTCAAGCATTTGATGCGTTGCGCCATCAGGCCCAACGTTAATCCCAGCGTGAGAACCAATGATTTTAACCGGTCGGTCATTAATACATATCGTGGTTCGGATTTGCTCCCAATTACGGCCTGGATTAAAAGCAGCGTAACTTGTTACAAACGGGATTTTTCCTAAAGCCGCTAAGCCCGATCCGACTGTGATGAGATTTTGTTCGCTTACGCCAACTTGAATAAAGCGCTCTGGGAATTCTATGGCAAAAGCACTGACTTTGGTAGAATCCGTCAGATCAGCAGTTACGGCCACTACGTTTTGGTATTGTTGCCCCGCTTCAAGCAAGCCCTTACCGAATCCGTTTCTAATAGATTCGGATTGTAGGTTGGAGCTACTTAAATTAACTGTCATTGTCGCCATATTTAATCAGCCTCGCTTTTGATTTTCCCGCTTAAAGTGCGTAATTCGTGCAAGGCTTCTTTAACTTGCTTAGCTTTTGGCGGTGCACCTTCTATATCCACTAATCCAGGTGGGATACCGTGCCATCGGAAATCGTACTCCATAAAATCCACCCCTTTTCCGGGTATGGTGTGCGCAATAATCACAACTGGTTTATCAACAATTGATCGACCCAACGCACAAGCATAGATTATTTCCGGTATATTATTGCCGTCTATTTCAATAACATACCAGCCAAAACTTTCCCATTTGGTTTTTAAGTTTTCGAGTGGCATGACAATTTCGGTCGGCCCATCTAATTGAATATTATTTCGGTCGATTATTGCGATGATGTTACCAAGCTTATATTTACTGCCAAGCATTGCCGCTTCCCATACGTTACCCTCATCTACTTCGCCGTCGCTCATAATCACATAAATCCAGCGGTGTATTGTTTTATCAATACGCATAGCCAATGCCATACCACACGCCTGACCCAAGCCACTACCGAGAGGTCCGCTAGTTGTCTCTAACCCCGGTAATCGGACTCGTTCCGGGTGTCCTTGTAATCTGGTACCAATGCGGCGGAGAGTCATTAATTCTTCGATCGGGAAATAGCCAGCTCGAGCCATTGCCGCATAACGCGCTGGAACAGTATGTCCATTACTTAAAACAAGGATGTCCCTCTCTGCCCAGTCCGGGTTTTTAGGATCATGCTTCAAAATATCAAAATAAAGGGCAGTGAAGATATCGGCTAATCCTAGAGAGCCAGCTGAATGGCCGCTCCCAGCATGTTCAAGCATTTTAATAATATCTTGCCTGATTGTATCGGCTTTTAGCTCAAGCTCCTCAATTGTCATTATTTAAAGTCCTATCCCCCGCTATAGCTTTTTCTAGTCTAACATAAGCTTCTTCCGTTGAATCCGCTGTCTCCAGATAGCCACCAACGTTTAACACATCGACTCCTCCGGCTACTAATTGAGATGCATTACTATCGTTGATACCGCCATCCCAGCCAATTTCTAATTGCGGCCTAACGGCTTTAAGGTCTTGGACTTTCTTAAGTAATCCGAGATCAGTTTGACCGCCATAAGACCCTAGTTTCCCTGAAAAAATTAGGACATGATCAATTATTCTAATCGACTCAAATAGTATATTTGCTGGCGTTTCAGCCAATAAAGCTACGCCAACTTCCATGCCGTGCTCGTGTAATTTTTCGGCTAACAGATTAAAATCACCCTCTGCTTCGGCATGGACAATTATTAACTGCGGCCTTAAGCTCATGAGCAGCGGAAGGTGTCGGTCTGGTTGGAGATACATAACATGGATATCTGCTCTGACACCGCCTGGCCACCAAATTAGGTCTGGGTTAATTAGTTTATTATCTGTGATTGTTCCATCTGCTATATCGATGTGAACCCGAGTCGCAAATGGCGAAATGCGCTTAATATACTGTTGATATTTATCGCTATTATCAACAGTAACAGTTGGACAAATATCTACCATATGCCTGCATTAAGTTAATTGATCCATTTCTGAAATTCGTCGCTTAAATCGTGGCGCACCAGCAAATGGCGTCATCAGCCAGGTATGGACTAATACTTTAGCCTTACTATTTTTAAGAATCCTGGCTGGCAAACATAGGACATTACTATCATCATCGTTGCGCGAAGAACGAGCTTCATATAAATCCCAGACAATACTGGCTCGAATACCCTTGAATCGATTAGCCGCCATACAAACACCTTGACCAGAACCGCATATTAATATGCCGCGTGGGTCAGGATCTTGGCTGGTTAATACGCTTCCCACAACTTTACCGGCAAAGCGCGGGAAATCATCATCGGAATCAATAGTTTTATTCCCTTCATCGATAACTTCGAAGCCCATATCTCTTAAGTAGCTAAGGAGTTCCGCTTTCAAAGCAAATCCGTTGTGATCGGCACCGATATAGATTTTCATCTTAGGTATTTTCTTGACCAGTTTGATCGTGGTTATCGGATTCAGGATTATTGTCTGTTGATGCTTGGGCATGTAATAAACGGTCACAATCGGCTACGACCTCGACTAGTCGATTACTATAGCCCCATTCATTGTCATACCAAGCCACTACCTTCACTAGGTCGCCATCAACTACTGCTGTCAATTTAAGATCAACAATACAAGAATGACTATTTCCAATAAAATCACTACTTACTAGCTCTTCGTCTGTTACTGCTAATATTCCCTGATAGTAAGGTTCGGTAGCAGCTTTCTTAAACGCCTCGTTTACCTCATCAACTGTTACAGTCCGTTTGGTAACAATACAAAAATCCGACAATGAAACCACTGGGGTCGGTACTCGAACACTTAAACCACCAAAGATTCCTTCTAGGGCAGGTAAGGCTTGGGCAGCGGCAATGGAGGCTCCAGTTGTAGTTGGAACTATGTTTTGAGCAGCAGCTCGTGCCTCTCGCAAATCTTTGGCTGGAGCATCCTGCAGTCGCTGGCTAGCAGTATAGCTATGCACTGTGGTCATCATGGCTTTTTCAATTCCAAAATTCGATTCAATAACTGCCGCAACTGGGGTAATGCAATTCGTCGTGCAGCTAGCATTGCTTATAATGTCGCCGGCTGATTCAAGTTTATCTTCATTAACACCCAGAACAATTGTAGTTGCTCCCTCACCTTTAGCTGGAGCACTTATAATTACCCGTTTGGCGCCAGCATCGATATGGGCTCTGGCTTTAGCTGGATCAACAAATAAACCGGTAGATTCAATTACTACATCGATATCATTATCGCGCCAAGGCAGGGCAGCCGGATCCTTTTCAGCAAATACTCTAATCAACTTGCCTTTGACAATTATATTTTGATCATCAAATCCAACTTCATATTGGTATGTTCCATAGGTTGAATCGTGTTTTAATAGATGCGCTAAAGTTCTGGTATCTGTTAAATCATTTATCGCAACAATTTCAAGGTCGTCTCTCTCAAACGCTACTTTAAAAGCATTGCGACCAATCCGGCCAAATCCATTGATTCCCACCCTTGTTTTCACGAAGCCCCCTTTTTTATATTCTGTATTTACCCAATCATTCTTATGCTTTTTATATTGTAGGAGGATAATCTATTGGATGCAACAGGGGATAGCAATATTTTAAATTGCTGGGTTGTTTAACTGTTTAAGTATTCAAGAAATCCTTGTTTTCGTCCTGATGAAAACGTTCGACTGACTGGGCAATAGTCTGTTGGGCATCATTAATACTTCCCCACCCCATCACTTTTGTAGTTCCCAGGGCCTTGAGGTCTTTATAGTGCCTAAAATGATGCTCAATTTTTGATTTCCAGCTTTCGCCAAGATCATCCAAGCTTTGGATTTTTTCGCCATTATCTCGGTCGGCAGTAGGTACAACAACTATTTTGTGATCCTGCGTACCGCCGTCTTCATAATTTAATACCCCAATGATTCGGCTACTTAACCATGTGCCGGTTGGGATAGGTTGACTGCATACTACCAATGTATCCAGTTCATCACCATCCTCGTCTAACGTTCCAGGTATAAAACCGTAATTAACTGGTTTAGCGAAAATTGAAGGCTCAACCCTATCCAGTCTAAAAGCAGCTCTTTTTCTATCCCACTCAATTTTAAGAATTGATCCTTCAGGAATTTCAATGACTGTATTAACAAGACCATTTTGAAAATCTCCCGGTTCAAGCACTCGATTAAAGTCAGACATTTGTGTTTCTCCTTTTGCTAAAATACTATCTTGTCGGTATAAATTGTACACTAAGAGTGGTTAACTGTTTATTGTTGAGCGAGAATTATGAAAATAATATTTGAACGCAAGCATTCTGAAAATGAAAACATTTCAACTTTTTGGTTCCGGACGGAACAAAGATTATCTTTTATTTCCGGACAATTTATTGAGCTCACCATTCCTCATGAATCGCCAGACCAACGTGGCATAAAACGATATTTTACAATTTCTAGCTCACCAACGGACTTGCCACTTATATCAATTACTACTCATATCAGCAATCAAGGCAGTAGTTTTAAGCACGCATTGCAGAAACTTAATCCTGGCGCTAATTTGCATATGTCTGAACCCATGGGTGATTTTGTGTTGCCTAAAGACATTAAGCGTCGATTAATATTCGTGGCAGGCGGCATTGGCATTACTCCATTTGCTAGCATGATTAGCTGGTTGCAGTCTTGTAAACAGCAGCGCGATATAACATTTGTATATGCTGTAACGATCGCACAAGATATGATATTTCAACCTGAATTTGAATTATATGATATGGAGCAAATAGTGATTGTTAAAGAGCCCGCCCATGAATGGAACGGCAATATTGGCATGCTAGATGCTAAGCGGCTGATGACTCTGACTAAGCCTTCAATAAACGATCTCATTTATCTCGCCGGCCCGGAACCGATGATTGAACAGTTAACAAACCAATTTAAAGCTCAAAATAATAGCAAATTTCAATTAGTAACGGATTATTTTCCTGGGTATGAATAGGGTGCATTAAAGTAATTCAATTTCAATTAATCGAATTAGCTAGTAGAAGCTTTGGTTAGATCAGAAAGATACTCCCTAATATGGAGGGCAGCCGTTGCCCCCTCGCCTGTTGCACTGGCGATCTGCATGGTTGCGCCAGATCGCGCATCACCAGCGGCAAATACGCCGGGTATTGCTGTTTCCAAATGCTCGTTGGTCTTTATAAATCCTATTTGGTCAAGTTCTACGCCACTATCTTGAAGAAACTGGGTGTTTGGTACTAAGCCGGCGAACACAAACACACCGTCTGTTGGAAATTCAACTTTTTTATTGGACGCTTTATCGGTGCCTATAACTTTTGTTACGACACCGTTTTCACCAACAATTTCATCAGTTGAGGTATTAAAATGGACGGTTATTTTATCTTGATGATTTTCATTCAAATCTTTTTGTAAAATTTCTGAGGCTCTAAAGCTATCTCCCCTGACTAACAGGTCGATGTGGCTAGCAAACTTTGTTAGAAAAATCGATTCTTGAACCGCAGAATTTCCTCCGCCTACTACGACTAGCCGTTTATCTCGATAAAACGCGCCATCGCAAGTTGCGCAATAATGTACTCCTCGGGCATAGAATTCCTTTTCGCCGGGAACCCCAATTTTTTTATAATCAGTACCGGTGCCCAATAGAACGGTTTTGGCATACATATCGCCGCTAGTGGTTTCAAGCCGTTTATATTTTCCTTCATCATGCAGCTTAGTTACTTCACCCAACTCTATTACTGCCCCGAATCTTTCGGCTTGTTTTCGCAAGTCTTCGGCTAGAGTTAACCCCGGTATTCCATCCACAAAACCTGGATAATTATCGATTTTGTCAGTGATGGCGGCCAAGCCACCAACTACTGCTCTCTCAAAAAGCAAAGTATCAATATCTTCCCGTGTTGTATAAATTGCCGCCGCGAGTGAAGCTGGACCGGCGCCAATCATAATTGTGTCATGGGTAGTTATTTGAGCTTCTTTAATATTTAAAGCTTCCAGAATTTCATTATTATCTGGGTTTTTAAGAACATTGTCCGCAACGACTAATGTTGGAATAATTACCTCATTATTCGTAAGGGCCAACATTTCGTTTTTAATTACAGTGTCATCTGTATTTTTATAGTCGTAGACGATGCTGTGTTTATCCAATATAAATTTTAAACGGTGGCAGTCGGCACACCAGTCAGCGCCATAAAGGACAACACGTTCGGAGTTGCTCATAATTATTTTTATTGTACCTTAGAACTTCGAATCGAAAAGCTTAATTAAAAATTTAATGAAGCGCTGGTGCTAGTTTTGATAAATTACAGCCGATAACGATTTCTTGACTATCGTCATGATTAGTAACAACCGTAATAGGCACAGTTGATGCACCGCTTACTGCCATCGCTTCAGCTCGTCGATCTGGATTGCGGTCTAAGTCAATCTCTTCAAACTGATGGCCCTTGGACCCCAACCAACGCTTGACTGTAACACACGATGCACAAGTATTTGTTGTATAAATTGTTATTTTTTTGACCATTATGATCCTCTGCTTGTTTAATTTTTAAATGATGCTTAAGATTATATATAGTGTTTAATAACTATGCAATACACTATATATTGTGTTTTTTATGACAATTTGCGCTATTGGACTTTCAAGAGAGTGACGTCAAAGACTAACGGTGCATTGGCGGGTATGCCGGACGGTGGATTACTGCCATAGGCTTCATTGGCGGGAATCAACAATCGACGTGTGCCACCAACTTTCATACCAATCATGCCTTTTTGAAAGCCTTGGATAAGCTGATTTAGAGGGTCGCTGGCAGATTGACCAGTTTGTAAGGAACTCTGAAATATAATTCCGGTTTTAGCTATCGCACCGGTATATTCAAAGGTTACTGTTTGACTAGCCGATTTAATAACTGCACCCTGTCCGACTGTCTGGTCGTCAATTTGTAAATTATTGACTGTCGAAACAGGCGTAAAGTTTTGCAGTTTTGTGCCGACTAATACAGGAAGTTTTGAATTAGAATTGGTTGAAGTATTGTTAGTGCTGCTACTAGTGCTACTAGAATGAAGCTCCCAAATAACTAAAAAGCTAAATGACAGTGCTGTCAAAAAAAATAGGGCCGCCATAGTAAAGGTAAAAATTCGGTGAGATATGGGAGTTTTAGACATAAATTTTTCTCTCTCTAGTGCTCATACTATAGCTCATGGTAAAAGATTTGAGAACCTAAATAAAAATAATAAACATTAATTCGACTAGATTTGAATCGCTCCACAGTTATCACCTGCAGCTTTAACGATATCCGAAATGACACTTTCTGCTAATTTATCTGTTAATGTCCTTTGATAACTACCGATTGTAATATGAAATGTAACTTGCTTGACTTTGTCGTCATCTTTGGGCTGGTAAATATCTACTGAGTCAATCTTGTGCCAAAGCGACAAATCTTGATTTTGCTCCATTGCCGCAGCAATGACTGCGTAAAGTTCCGCATAGGCTACTGTGCTGGGCACTCTAAGGCAGATATCCTGTTGGATTGAAGGGAATCTCGATAACTGATGATAGGCTGCTTGTGGGGCTTGTAAAGCGCCCAATTGGGCTATATTAATTTCAAAGCCTGCAACAAAATTAGGCAATTTTAAATTATCCTTAACATTGGCGTTTAACTCACCAATTAGACCCAGAATTTTACCATCACTGGCATGGATAACCGCCGTTCGGTTGGCATCATATAAGACTAAATCGTTTTTAAATTCTGCCAAGTCAGTCGTTTCAGGTGATACTGCCTCAAAAGTAGCTTTAATACCGAGAGCATTAAACAAATACTGCAGAAACTTTTTAGACTGGAAATAGGCTGCTCCGTGATAATGCTGTTCAGCAAATTTATTATCAGCAGTGACAACTAACCCTAAACGTTGATATTCAATTGGCAGCTTTGTCTCACCATCAATTGCTTCTTTGTTGTGGGCTGGATTAATTTCAAATATGACAAAATCTTTACTGCCAGAACGAATATTCGGGTAAATCTTATCGAGCAGGCTGGGCAATAAACTTAACCGATAGTATTGCAAATCTGGGCTTAGGGCATTCTTTATTTGAAAAGCTTTAGCAGGATCCTGGCCAACTTTTTTCATTAGATTGCCATGAATAAAACTATAAGTTAGTAATTCATTAGCCCCCGCAGCAGACAACAATTTTCTCAAGTTAGCTTTCATATCAAGTAACGGATCTTTGTTTGGAGGATTTAAATTCCGTTTAGGTAAACTTATATTCAGCTTGTCATACCCCCACAGGCGCCCAACTTCTTCGGTAACATCTTCGGTAATTTCGATATCAGTCCGCCAAAATGGCGCAGTCAATTGGAAATTGTTACTATCCATATCCGTAATCTTAAATTCCACGTTTTGTAAAAGATTTTTCATACTATTTTTGTCTAGATCGAGACCTAATTGACGGTTAATTTCTTCAGTTGAATCCGTCAGCGGTGGATGCATGGTGTCGGCTTCGATAGGCAGGTTTGGAGAGATTAAGTCGATTATTTTGGAACTTAGCTTAACACCGAGCAAACGCCCGAGCATGTTAATGGTTTCGTTCAGAACACGATTATTTTGGAGAGGTGACTGCCCTTTGGAATAGCAAGTAACGGCATCTGTGGAAATACCGTTTTCCATGGCCGTGCGCCGAATTGAATTCATATCAAAACTGGCACATTCCAAAACAATCCGCTTGGTTGTGCTATCTACTTCTGTATCGGCGCCACCAATCACTCCACCAATACCCACGAGTTTTGTTGCGGATGCAATACCAATGGCTTCGGGACGAGGTGAATATTGTTTACCGTTAAGAGCGGTTATTGTTTCACCATCATTCGGTGATCGGACAATCAAGCATGCCGTATCAGCATTATCACCATCTTGTTGTTTTAGTTTGTCGTAATCATAGGCATGTTGCGGTTGGCCGGTAACACACATCATGTAATTTGTTATGTCGACTATCGTATTGACCGGCCTCACCCCTACCCGACTCAGATAGGTTTGTAGCCAAATCGGACTTGGTCCATTCTCTTTAACTGATAAAACCACAGCCATAAAACGAGGCACTAATTCTGGTAAATTATTTTCTACTCTTAATGGTAATTCTTCGTTGCTTTCGATAGGTAATGGCGCTGATTGCTTATACCAATCTGGTGAAGTAAATGATTGTCGGCAAATGCCACTAATTTCGCGGGCAATTCCCAGCTGGCCAAAACAATCCGGGCGATGGGTAAACATTTTGTTTTCAATAGTAATTATGTGGTCGTTTAATTTGAACACATCAGCAAAACCATCTCCAGGTTTGGCATCATTAGGATCTAGCTCAACTATGCCCTCATGGTCATTACTAATCGCCAACTCCCGGTAACTAGCCAGCATGCCGTTACTTTTTACGCCCCTAATTTCCCGTATCTCAATGGTTAACGGATCATGATCAATGGTGTCCGGAACTAATGTTCCCGGTGGGACAAATACTACCAGTAAATCTTTCCTGGCGTTTGTGGCGCCACAAACAACTTGAATATAACCTTTATCGTCGCGTTCGATATCTTTTAGCTTATTACCATCATCGATTTTGCAGATATGAAGTTTATCGGCATCTGGGTGAGGCTGACAGTCTATAACTTTTGCTACGATAATTCCCTGGTAACGTTTACCTAGATCAGTAACTTGCTCGACGGCGCCTAATTGGTTGCCAATTTTTTCAACAAGTTCATCAATGGGTAAATCTACATCGGTAAACTCTTTGATCCAGTTTAGACTTACTTTCATGAAAACTCCCTCAAGAAATCTAATTTACCAGCTTCAAACAGCCGAACGTCTTCAATGTTATATTTCATCATGACCAATCTATCGATGCCAACTCCCCACGCAAAACCACTGTATTTAACCGGATCAATGTCAGCAACCGATAAGACATTGGGGTGAATCATGCCACAGCCCAGCATTTCTATCCAACCGGTCTGCGAACAAATCGAACAACCCTTTTTAGAACAGAACGGACAAGACATTACTAGCTCAAAGCTAGGCTCGGTAAACGGAAAATAAAAAGGTTGAATTTTTATTTCCAGTTCTTTCTTATAATAAGCCTGGAAAAAAGCTCTAAGTGTGGCTATTAGATTCCCGGCGTGAACCGCTTGATCAACATAGACGCCTTCCAATTGGTAAAATGTATGTTCATGTCTGGCATCAAGGTCTTCATTACGATAAACTCTGCCCGGTATTACAACAGCTATGGGCGAGCCAGCTTCTAAATCGGTCTTATATTGTTTTAAAATCCGGTTTTGCATTGTGCTGGTATGAGCTGGCGCAATTAAACCTTCGTTTGTCACAAAAGTATCATAATCATCCCTGGCGGGATGTCCGGCTGGAAAGTTTAATGAACTAAACATGTGGAAGTCGTCGTCAATTTGCCGTGATTCGATTGCCGTAAAGCCCATTCGATAAAAAATATCTAGAATTATTTCTAGTTCTTTCATGAGCGGATGAATGCTGCCTCGATCAGCGGTAAGAAGTTTAGGCTGCTGATCAACAGGCACATCTCCATCAAACGGCGCAGTCAGATCAATTGGCAATAAAGATTGGGACGAAGACGAAGAGTTGCTTAGTATTTCAATTAATTCGCTGCGCAACTGATTGACTTCTTTTCCAAAAATTGCCCGTTGATCAGATGGCAATGTACCAATTTGCCGGTACAGCGCTTTTAATTCTTTAATTTTCGAAACATCATTTTTGCCCGCCAATAACTTCATCTGTTCTGGGGATAATAATAGTTTTCTAGCTTCAATAACTTTCTGTTGTGTGTAGTCCATTCTGGAGTGATTATAATACAGATCAACCTATAGAACACTAACCATAGGTATTATAAGATTTAAAATTCTAAACTATTTATTAAGTTCAGGATGCTTTGACCACATGTAGGCCAACAATAAGCCCATAATTAAAGCCCCTAAACCGACTAATGCAAATGCCCTAAGTAAATGTTGGTGAACATCCGCGTAGTATATGAGTAGTGCTGCTACGGCAAAATTTAACCAGCCCCACGCCACATTAACTACTGCTGAAGAAGGCCTGCCAAATGGTGTTTGGTGCTTTTGACCCGTAATACCTTTTACAAAGTGCGGTACACCGTTAGCACCAATTAATCCTGCCACAAAACTATAGACATAGAGTTGCCACATTACTTTTCTCCTTAAGGTTACATGATTTAAAGTATTCGCTTGTTAAGTATTTTTTTCAAGTTAAGTTTAGGTAATTACTAGAGATATATAATATGCTTCGCTTTATAATAACCATAAATTTTTTGCGCTATACTTATTAATATGGCTAAGCCTCAGCTCAAATCAAAAAAACAGCCAACTCAAAAAGAACAATTAAAAGACGAGGCTATCAAAAATACTGACCCCAAACCCACAACTGCGACTGATATTGTATCCCTAGCCAAAGACGTTCTTGCTCGAAATGACCACGGCACTTATACCATACCGGCTGCCGGACTGTATCCTTACCAATGGTTATGGGATAGTTGTTTTGTAGTTATTGGCATCAGACACTACGACATTGAACGGGCTAAAATTGAAATTTTGAGTTTACTGCGTGGTCAATGGAGCAACGGCATGCTGCCGCACATGATACTTAATCCCAATGGCCGCGATCCATATGATAGGCATCTAAGAAATGCCAATATCTGGCGAAGTTGGATAAACCCTTTGGCGCCGGAGGATGTTAGTACCAGCGGCATAACTCAGCCCCCGGTTGTCGCTGAGGCAGTTGTGCGGATAGGTGAAAAATTACCATGGCCCGAACGCAGAAGCTGGTACAAGATGGTTTATAAACCGCTACTGGCTTATCATGAGTGGCTTTATAATGAACGCGATCCGCATAATGAAGGCCTGGTATTGCAAATTCATCCCTGGGAATCTGGATTAGATAATTCGCCGCCGTGGATGGCGCAGCTTCATGAACATTTATTACCTTGGTGGATCCGTGCTATCCGAGCTACGCATTTTGATACTGTTGTCGGTTGGTTTCGTAGCGACACTCGTTATGTCCCCCTTGAACAACGAGAATCAACTATTGAAGCCTTGGCGGCATACGATATGCAACGCCGCTTTCGCAGAAAAGGCTATAACTTCGACAAGATAATTGATCATGCCTTAATTGTGGTTGAGGATTTAACTTTTAATAGTATCTTTATCCGAGCCAACACCCATTTACGCCACATTGCCAATAGTATTAAAGCCGAACTACCTGCCGAGCTTTTGGAACGAATGAAAAAATCCGAAGAAACATTCGAACAGTTATGGGATCCTTTCAGCTCAGAGTATTTTTCAAGAGATTTTGTAACTCACCACTTTTTAAAAGAATCAAGTATTGGCGCGCTGATGCCGTTATATGCTGGATGTATTGATAAAAAACGCGCCGATATATTGGTCAGAGCGCTGGAAAATGAACACCGCTTTGGGCCAGCTTTTCCCGTCCCCACTGTGCCGTTAGATTCTCCTTGGTTTAAAAGTAAAACGTACTGGCAAGGACCGACTTGGATAAATATGAATTGGATGATCATTGAAGGACTTAAGCGATATGGCTATAAAGACCACGCTGCTGCACTAAGGGAAAGCACGCTGGAACTAATTACTAAATCTGGTTTTTATGAATACTTCGACCCGATCAACGGTGAACCAGCGGGAGCACCTGATTTTTCCTGGACCGCCGCATTAGCAATTGATTTATATCAGCGCAAATAATCAATCCTCTTCATCGCTGACAGGGATATCTATAAGCAGTGGTTTTATACTAGACTCCGTGTCGGCAATTTTAATAATGTCTTTGTCGACTTTATTTAATTCCTGGTGGGCCCGATTAAAATGATTTACTGTAGTGCCTAGGCTGCTGCCTAGTTTTTGCATAAATTGCTCGTAGTTGGCAATGTGTCGCCCTAGTTCCAATACTCGTTTTTGGATATCTTGAGCTTGTTCTTGGATTTGTAAGCCGCGTAATCCCTGCAAAACTGTCTGAAGATAGGCCATAAAGGTTGTTGGGCTAACGATGATGACCGCTTTGTCTCTGAAGGCATATTCAATTAAATCCCTAGAGTTGGTATCAGTAACGCCTATTCGGTTAACTAGAAGATCATTGTAGATGGCTTCGCTGGGAATAAACATAAAAGCAAAATCCATAGTCTTTTCTTGAGGACGAATGTATTTAGCGGTTTCATCGATACGGGCTTTAAGATCAGTTTTAAATGCACGAATTAAGGTTTCTCGGCGCAGTTTATCGCGCTCGTTGATTAAACGGTTATAATTTTCTAGGCTAAATTTCGAATCGATCGGTAATAGTTTGCCTTTGTCTAGCACAATTACTGCGTCCACTGTCTCTCCGTCTTTAAAACGGTGTTGCAGTTTAAACTGTTCCGGAGAAAGGACATTTTCTAGTACTTGTTTTAAATAGTATTCGCCAAGTACACCGCGTTGTTTGGGATTTTGCAGGACATTTTGCAAAGTTTTTAGCTCATCAGTAACATTCACAACCTGGCGGTTTGTTTCATCTAACCGAGCTAACTTTTGAGTAACTTCTGTGATTAATTTTGAGCTGGTACTGAACTGCTTAAGAATTGATTGGCGCATCATTTCTTGGTTTTTATCCATTCGGTCGGTGATTTGGGACTGCAATCCGTCTTTAAATTTAACTATCTCGTCACTTAACTTGGTTATATCTTGCTTTAGCATAAGCGCGCCATCATCACCCTGTTTTGAACCATATTGACGGAATAATATCAATATTAATAGAACTACAATCAGTCCCCCGATAACCGCTACTGCTATTAACATGTCTTTATTCTACCAGATAACAACTCGATAATGTTGACGTATGAATAAATTGTTATGGTTTAGAAACATATGGGTTATTTTTTTAGATAAAAACGCCATAACAATTCTTTGCCCTGGCTAATTCCAATCCGGTTTGATTGGACAATATGTTTTTTATCAATTGCCGGATTAATAATCAGCTGAAGTGGTTGAAACCGTAAATCATGTCCATTTAATTGTTTATCGATGTTTAAAGCTTGGCATAGCTTTGCCGGTCCATTAGTTAAATCTTGACTGGATAGTTCTAATTTTAATCGCCGATTATGAAGCATAAACTCCTTACCTTTAATCGGCTCGATGGCTCTAATTAGTACTGCCGAACCATGTCCAACTGGCCCAGTCACTACGTTAAAACAAAAGTGCATGCCATAAGTGAAATACACATAGGCTCTCCCGTAATCACCAAACATTATTTTAGTCCGGGGCGTTTCTCCATGATAACTATGGCTAGCTACATCCGATTGATCATAGGCTTCAGTCTCAACTATTAATCCGCTCATTTGCTGATTGCCATCGTTTCTTAGTAACAAACATCCCAACAAGCGAGGAGCGACTTTTTCTGGATCATCCTTTAATAAATCAAATTGTTGCATATAAATGAGCCCTGCTTTCACTTTTATTTAATTGAGCCAATTATATTAATATACTTTAACCATAAAATATAAAATCAATCTATACTATAAGACATGGATGAGAGACCATTAGCCGATCGAATGCGACCCCAACACCTAAATCAATTGGTGGGGCAAAAACATTTAACCGATAACGGCAAGATAATTAAAGAAATTGTGTCGCATCAAACGCCTGTAAATATTATTTTATGGGGACCTCCTGGAAGTGGCAAAACAACAATTGCCAGGATTATTGCCAATGAGACCAAAGCTGACTTTATTGAGATAAGCGCTGTCGCAGCCAGCAAAAAGGATGTTACAAAAGTCGTTGAAAAAGCTCAATTAAATCTTAAGCGAAATCTTAGAACAATACTGTTTGTAGATGAAATCCACCGCTTTAATAAAGCCCAGCAGGACGCCTTTTTGCCTTACGTTGAGAATGGCACGATTACATTAATTGGCGCTACAACTGAAAATCCAAGTTTTGAAATTATCAACCCATTACTAAGCAGAAGTCGTGTTCTTTTATTAGAACCGCTATCAAAATCTGACATAGTTACGATTCTTAAAAAAACTGCAAAACACGAAGGGTTATCAGCCACACGTTTACCCATAAAAAGCATAGATTTAATAGCTGAGTTATCCGGAGGTGATGCCAGAGTTGCTTTAAGTACCCTAGAGCTGGCTATCCAGTTAACAAAAAAGGTTATTTCTAGCGACATAGTCACAGTTGCTGCTCAGAAACAGATACCTGGATATGACAAAAAAGGTGAATACCACTACAACTTGATCAGCGCATTTATAAAATCTATGCGCGGTAGCGATGTCGATGCAACTCTTTATTATATGGCAAGGATGTTACGAGCTTGCGAAGATCCTAAGTTTATCGCTAGAAGAATGGTTATTTTTGCTAGTGAAGATGTTGGACTAGCTGCTCCAGCAACTTTAAATTTAGCAATATCTACTTTTCTAGCCGTGGAACGTATCGGGCTTCCTGAAGCTCAGCTTGCTTTATTTGAATGTGCAATCGTTTTAGCTAAAACAAACAAATCTAGAGATGTTGCTGACACAATGTCAAAGGCCTTTGCTGCTGCCGATAAATATCCAGATGCAAGAGTCCCATTACATCTTAGGAATGCTCCAACTAAATTAATGAAAGAAATCGGTTACCTTGAGGATTACAAATGGGAAGCAGGATTTAAACATGATAAAGGTTTTTTACCGCCAGAATTAAAAGATCTCAAGCTTTTTAAGTAGTGAAATGATATTATACTGATGATTTGCAATATTGGGGCGTGGCCAAGTGGTAAGGCGCCTGTCTCTGGAACAGGAGATCGTAGGTTCGAATCCTACCGCCCCAGCCAGATAGTACGAAGCTTGATTTTTAAGGCTTCATTTAGCTTTTTATCTCTGTTAATTTTGTTATTTTTGAAAGTTCGATCACTCATCTTCTACCCTCCTATTAATTTACTTGTTTTTAACACTTTGTCGGCTATAGCTCGACAAAAATTGGTATAACTAACAGATACAACTCCATTATGTGTGGTTATGCGCTTAAAAAGTTTGGTTATTATCAACCGCTTTTGTTCTGGCATTCTATTTTGATAAATTATGGCTGCCTTTTGGGCTAATTCAAGGATCACCAAGCGTTGTTCCAGGCTTTTTGTTACTAAAGCATCAACCTTGGCCTTTTGAGCTTCTAACGCGGTCTTTTGAGCCTTAAATACCTCATGCTTTTCTACGTACTTATCCTTAGATATATCACCGGCTAATTTATCATCATAAAGCTCATCATCCATACGCTTTATCCTATCGATCTGCGTGGTGATCGATTCCAGCATACGAGTTCGCCTTTCAATATCGTTACGGTGTTGACTTCGGATTGAATCGGCCACCCAATCAATAATTCTAGATGAAGGACATATTAATTTTGTAAGTTGCTCAACAATTGTGACCTCAAGCTTATCCTCTCGTAGGAACTTATTACTCTTACAAGCTGCACTTCTTCGTTGGCAAGAACCGTAATAATGGCCTTTTTGCAACTGCCAGGTTACTACGCCCCCGCAATCGTCACACCGGATCATGTTCTTAAACACCGGATTATGTTTTTTAAAGTATATTGGGCGACCGGCGTGCATTTTACGTTGCACCCTATCAAAAAGTTCTTTACTGATAATTGGTATTTGAGCTCCTGGATAATCCGTACCATTAAAATGATTTATACCTATATAAAAAGGGTTGCTGAGGATTGTTTGAATGTAACTTTTGGCAAATGGCCGACCCTTACGGCTTCGAATACCCAACAAGTCCATCTCGTGAGTAATTGTGTTTAAGGACTGATTTGGCTCAAGGTAAAGCTTGAATATGTGGTTCATAAGACTTTCTGTGGCCGTATCTGGAACATGTATGCGTTTACCGTTATCTACAACTGTCTTATAACCTGGCGGCGGCGAGGCGGGGAGCCAACCTTGAGCTAGTTTTTCAGCCCATCCTTTCATAGCCTCTTCTCTCAAGTTGTCGGTGTATTTTTTGGCGACAGATAAATGAATGTTCCACATAAACTTAACGTCAGACTTGGCGTCTTTATGAAGTAACAAATTTTCTTTGACTGCATGTAGTCGACGTTTATCGTCTTGCTCAAGCCAGTCGTCTATAGCTACGGCATCACGAAAGTTCCTCGTGAACCGGTCAGTTTTTTCAACCGTTAAATGGTATATCTTATTCTCGGAAATATAAGTCAACAGTTCATGGAACGTTTTTCTGCTCTGCTCCTTTGAGGCGGTCTCAGCAATCTTAAACACCTTGACAACCAATAACCCTTTGTTTTCACAATATCCCGTCAAAAGCTTTAACTGAGAATCAAGTGAGTAACCTTCGTCTTCCTGTGACTTACTGGAAACTCTGGCTAATATGACTGCATTTGACTGATCCATAGACTATCTCACGCTAGCTGGTCTCTGCCAGTATCTGAAAAAAATCTACCAGTGATTGACCAATATCCGTAGCTTCCTCGTATGTAACATCTCTGTTTTGCTCGGCCGACAAGATCTGACGCAATATATTTATGCTAGCGGAAGTCTCGGCATTACAGGTCGACTCTGTTAAGAAAGTATCTCTTATTTGCTCAAACGATTCCGCCATGCTTATTACCCTCATCTGTATACTATTGCTATAGCAATAGTATACTATAGCTCTAGCAATAGTTTCAAGTACTTTTTACAGGTTATACACAGCTTTTTTACGAGATAAAATATACTAGGCTATTTACCCAATATGTCAGCTGAGGTAGCACCAATTGCATCAATAATCTTTAAAAAATTTGAAGTGGTCGGGTTTTTCTCGCCACGTTCAATTTGCGCATAATGATTCTGACTAATACCGGCCTTCTTTGCTACTTCAACTTGGGTTAGATTTTTAGCGCGCCGAGCAGTACGAATTCGATTAGCTGTTCTTTTCACTGATTCATCTGTCATATTATGTATATTGTAACATGCGCATATAGATGGTTAAATATATAACTTAGCTAATACAGTATTTAAATACCCCGACCTAAGTGAATGTTTTATGGGGTAAAAAAGTTCTATTTCGGATCCGCCGTCTTCCAATGTTTTTTGTAGAAAAACCCATAATGTCGATATTATGGATATTTTTTCTTTTATTCTCTGTTATTCTTTTTTTTCTTTCTCCTCTATTATATATATAAATATATAGAAGAGAATTGTGGGGATCGGTAGTATAAGTATGGCCAGTAAAGACAGTAATATAAAGTCAAAAGATAGGAAATTAAATCAAGGTCAATTAGAAGTATTGTTGAAGTTGTATAGGTATAGATTCAGTACAAGAGAGTTAATAGCTGATAGTTTAGGTAAGAGTGATATGTCTATCTATTTAAGGTTACAGACACTGATAGCAAATGGTTATGTAGCTAGCAGATATGATAAGAGCCATAGACTAAGCGGTAAACCGGCAGCTTATTACTTACTGCCTAAAGGTCTTCGGGCCCTGAAGCAATATACCAACCGTGATGATATTACAGATGCAGCTATTAAAAACAGCTATAAAGATAAAGACGAACTTGTTTCAGAGCAGTTTATTGATCATAACCTGGCAGTCTATGCCATAGGCAACCGGCTACAAGCCTTTCATCCGGACATCAAACAGTTTACGAAACGCGAACTGGTTATATATAACTACTTTCCTAAACAATTGCCTGATCTTTATTTATCAATAAAGCTAGGCGATCAAACAAAGCGGCTGTTTCTGGACTTTATTGAAGCCAGTACACCGTCATTTGTGATTGACCGGCAATTGCGGCAAAAGATTGAGTATTATCAGAATGGCGCCTGGCAGGCTAAGGGCAATTCTTTCCCGCCAATCTTATATGTCTGTGAAACCGGCAGCCTTGAAAAACGATTACAGAAACTAGCTAGTAAAGCACTTTACCGGTCTGATACCGATATGACGGTTTACACTACTACAAAGAATGCGCTTGGCAGCGCCTCCCCAAAGAACGACTTAATCTGGTCGAGTGTCAAAGAACCGGATGAACTTATCACTCTGATAGTACTTTGAGTAGTTTAACGTCGTGCTCAGGACGTGAAGAGCTAGTTATTCTCGATGACTTCGAGCCAGTTAACTCTAGCTAGGGCTGTGCCGAGTAAATCACTCCACAGACTAGCTTCCAGCTCTAAGCCACACATTCCATCCTGCAGCTCAGACTCAATCCACTCTGCCTTTGAAAATGTATTCCCAGCTTTCTTGCATGCTGTTTGCAATAAATCATAACTAGCTGGATCATTATTTAGCCACAGGCTGACCAGCCATGTCTCACGGTTTGACCAACCGTTATATGTAACTGATAATGTATCATTCATGACTATTGCTCCTCTCAGACCACATGTATCACAGTCATAATTCCGGTTGATAATATCTACTAGTTCCTGATCACAGGTTGAATCAATACAATCAGCCAGGTCATAGTACAGACAAGCACAAACTATTTGGAGTGCTGCTCTTTCAAGTACAACTCTCCTCAACCTAATTTCTCTCAATACAGTTGATAAATTCATATCTCTTCTCCTTTCTTACTTTACGTAATAAGGAGGAAGGCGCAGCCCGCAAGCGATTCAGGCAATGGTGGAGATAAAAATACTACCTTGCTGGAGTTGATCGGGCTGTGCAATTAGAGACAGCATAAAAAAAATAGCGTTAGCTCGCCACTTATCTATTAAAAGACTGTTTTTAAGGGACTTCTCTTAAAACATTAACTCTAAACTTGTTAGAAATCGACCTACAACGATCGTTTTCTAATACAAATGCTCGTATCCAATGCTTGCCGGCCCAACTAACAGCTTCAGTTCTTTGTGGCTGATCGTCAACCATACTATTGGGGTCTTCAAAATGTCCTCGAATCTGAAACGGCACCTCGCCCGGGTATTCATAACTTGCCACTTAACAATATGCCCGGGCTGTAACTCTTCGCTTAGCTTAAACTTTAAGCTATCAAGGTTTTGCCGGCTAGTTTCACTATTCAGGTGGCCAAAAGGCACCGTAAGTTCATACAGGCCACCCAGCTATAGAGCCGTTTCGCAATCTGCCTCAATTTTGTATTGACCGGCATAATGCAAATCGAAGTAAATGCCTTGGTTGCGAAGCGGAAGTTCTTTGAAATGCTTTAAAGTTGCCGGCAAACGACTCTCCAAACAAGTCTGTTAGTAATTGATAGTTGTCGGTTTGCGTATACTGCACGATCGTCCAGGCTAATCTTATATGACAGTTGCTTAATTTTATCTTCTATTCTTGACCTATGCGTTGCCCGAATTCTTTTTCTGCTTTGTTAACCGGGTTTCAAGGACTCTGATAATTATTAGGATCTGAAAGGTTGATTTTAATATTACGGGATAATTCTAAAAGCTCTCTTAGGTAGTGACCATTTTGTTGAAGATGTAACTGTCATAGACTAGCCGCTGAAGATAAATATATGGAACTTATAATTCCGTTCATTTGGGCAAGCCTCTTGAAAAGAATGTATAGAGGTCTAAAGGTGGGAGCTGCTGACGAAGCTGCAAAATTTTTAAACCAGTTTATAAGAGCAACCGGATCACTTAGCTCCCATTGATCTACCGTATTATTACTTACCGCTACGTATCTATGGCCGTTCATAACTAATATTGGCGTTATATCGAGATGAAATTTTTCGCCACTCGGGCCTTCGGCGTACTGAACCCTCACGCAACGATGTTTAATAGTTGTGCTTCTGTTTGAGTAGTCCGATGAGGAGCCTAGGGCTTGAGCGATTGATTTTAGGGCGCCGCTGGCCGCCACCCACTTTCGGGATCTAGCACTACGTCCACGTCAAACTCGACCGTTTCATCTTCGTCAATTAGAGGTTGTACGGTAGTTCGAGTAGCAAAAGAACCTTGTTCATAGCAACTAATACCTCCCGGCAGCTCATCATTGTTGTCACTGAAAAAGTTACACAAGCCATTGATGGCATCATTTTAACGCTTAAACTGCGATTTGTTTAATATCAACTTATTGAGGTAGAGTTCAATTACCCTATCAATCTCGTGGATCAATATCGGCCATTATCCTGCCTATTTGTTTTATAATACTATTTTTGCCAGCCAACGTTTCTTAATCGACGAAAATGGATTAAAGAAATCACGAACGTCACTCAAGAACTTATAAGTGCACTGACTAATGTCGGGATGTTTCTCATTTTCCAATTTTGCGCCGCAGGGGCCTTTGGCTTGACTATCCTCAGGCTTTTTACTGCATTAAAGGTGCGGTTATTTTTTTAATTTCGACGACGAAGCTTCTGATAAGCTTTACCAAACCATATTGATTCTGTTTCTTCGTAGCCCAATGTAGTAGTCTGTTTTTGTTTGGGATATATGCATTTCATCGTCGTTGCTAATAGCATCTTGCTGGGCTAGCGTTTTATCAGCCGCCGAGCGTCTGTCTTATGCGGTAAAGTAATTCTAGTCTGGCCAAAGTTGTTTGATAAGCTTCGGCAATAAGTTCTTTACGACGTAACCGAGTTGCTTGTAATTGCCCAAATAAACGCAACACCTAAACCACCAGTTATTATACCGATTAGGATATTTTTGAACGTATCCATACTATACTATTAACACTCCGGAGTAGATAAAACTTGAATGACTTTGCCAGCCACTACCGCATCGGGCTGATCAGCTTCATGTAAAAATATAGGTGTATAAGTAGTCATCTGTTGACTCAGATATAAAAACAACTTGGTTGTTAAGAAAGAAGATCAAAATAATAACCCTTAATGTTTGGCTAGCCCTCAACTACTGCCACAACATAGTCACCTGGCTCGGGTTGTGTTGATGCGCTGTCGACGATCACAAAATCACCATCGTTAATCGGCTGACCAGTGGACGCCAGCGCGATTCATTGACGTGCCTTGAGCCCTTAGGGCAAACAGATCATCGTATCTTGTAGTTTGGAGCAGACGTGAGGAAACTTTAAGATGACCTTCAACTCTTTCGTCCGCGAAAATATCGGCCGGAGAAAAAACAGCCCCGCAGTTTGCCGCACCGACTATAGGAATCGAAACAAGTTTAAATCCAGATTTCGATATTAAATCTTTATTATTGAAGTTATATCCTTAATTTCTCTAGTCGATCTTTATTTGTATTTGACAACCTGAGGGCTTTTTGCCCGATGAGAGAGGCTATTTCACTTAAGCTTAGCTTAGTTACATCACGTTCACAGCTTAGGATGATAATTGCTTACTGGATTTTATTCATAAGGTCAGTATAGCATAAAATAGTTTTATGGTCGTAGCATTAATTACAATATATAATTATATTGTAATGCCGCTATAGGTGATATTATTATCGTAGCTGTGGTTTGCTGGTAGGTGAGGGTTATGCCTGGGGAGCAACACGAAATAACCCATATTAATTAAGATCCAAAGAAAGTGAGCAAATCTATGGACTCAAAAAGCTTAATCCCAACGTCAAATCATAACTTACGGAGTTTATTATCACTCCCGGTGGCGGCTAAACCCATAAAAAACAATATAGCAAAAAAACTGCCGGTGCCGCTTTTAATGAACTCGAGATGGCGGCTGTATGGAATAAAGCCCTCAGTATACCTGGCTATGATTTGCGGTTATGGCGACGAGACGCGTGTGGGGCACCAATATTAGCTCAAACTATGGTAAAACCGTTGAAACTGGTTGGGAAATTGATCACATCAACCCTGTCTCAAACGGCGGGGGCGACAACTTGGCAAACTTACAGGCGTTACAGTGGGAAAATAATAGACTTAAAGCAGATAAACTAACTAATTTGTATTGCGTAGTACCAAAGAGAGGAGCCTAACTATGCCCTGGCATCTAATAAATGATCCAAAATATAGCCCATTAAACCCCATTAAACCCGTGAGGCCATTGAAGCCATTACGACCACTAAAACCTCTACAACCCCTAAGACCACTTAGGCCGCTTAAGCCTATCGCGCCAATTGGCAAAAAATACGTCTGGAGAAATAAATAATCTACTCTCTAAATACCTAATTAATAGACAACAGATTTCATAGACTCCTTTATGTTAACTTCTTGAGCAACATCCAACTCTTCCTGTCACTTTTACAGAAATTAGAAATTATATAGATAATAAACCTTGCCGGAGCAGAACGGGCTGTACAATGGAAGACTACGTAAAGAAATAGTACACAAAAAATATCTGGACATATCTGTAATAATATGTACAATGATAACAAAGGCTGTAACTGTCAACAGTGAAGCTAAAAAACGAAGTGGGAAGGGGTATTGTGAAGGCGCGAGTTAAAGATCGTCAATTTATACTTTATACCCTGCTGGGTGCCGTTGTAGTTGCGTTGATAATCTTTTGTATAGCTGATGCCCACGGTATTAAAGACCAATTGAATGATTGGAAGCTATTCCTGAGCCGGAAAAGCTGACCGAGCTCTATTTTACAATCCTAATTCCCTGCCCTCAACCTATATTGCTGGGAGTACTCAGGCGGTTGCATTTACTGTTCATAATTTGGAATATCAAACCGAGAATTATCAGTATCAGATCGTCGAGACAAGTGACAATGGCCAGCAGAGCCAGGTGCTAGAAACTGCGAATTTTACGCTCAAACAGGGCCAGTATAAAAACGCTACAAATTTAGTTTCGCTGAGTGATCTTGGTTCTCGAGTAAAAGTTACTGTTGATCTCACGAATGTCAATGAATCTATTAGTTATTGGGCAAACGGGGTGAGCTCATGAAAATAACAGTCATTATTCCCTGCTACAATGAGCAAAGTCTATAGCCACGGTAATTAATGGCTTTCCGAAAGAACAATTAAAACATCACGGCTATAAACTTGATATTCTAGTTATCGATAATAATTCTACTGATGATACGGCAAACGGGCCAAAAAAGCAGGCGCTAGAGTGCATAGAGCAGTCTTCCAAAGGAAAAGGAAGGCCCTAAGAACTGGTTTCGCTAACTTGCTTCCAGATACTGCTTATGTAGTAATGATTGACGGCGACGATACCTATCGATCCAGAAGAAATATTACGGTTACTCGAACCGCTGCACAATGGTTTCTGCGATGTGGTTATTGGATCTCGACTTGGTGGCAAGATTCACGGTGACGCTATGAGTGAGCTTTAATCGCGCAGGAAACTGGGTCATATACCCACTTAGTTAGACTTATCTTATAAAGTCAATGTCACTGACGTTCTAAGCGGTTATTTTGCTTGGAAACGATCAGTTATTAATAAGCTTGCCCCACATTTGAAATTCGCGTGGTTTTACTATTGAAATGGAAATGATAACTAAGATGGCTAAGATGGGATGTGAAGTTTATTCTGTCCCAATTAGTTATCACCAAAGAAATGGCCATTCTCACTTAAGACCATATTACACGATGGGGCACATATCTTGCATACATTAAGTAAAAATTTGAATTGGCGCCATCCACAAACATCAGAAGAAACAGAAGAAGAAGTATGACAATCGCCTTTGTTTCAGATGCTATATATCCGTATAACAAAGGTGGCAAAGAAAAACGTTTATACGAACTTAGTACCCGTTTAGTTAATTTGGGCCATGATGTTGATATCTACTGTATGAAATGGTGGGATGGCCCCAAAGATCGAATCGAAGAATGGTGTATATTTGCATGGCATTAGTAAACTTTATCCGTATGTATGTAGGAGAACGACGATCTATTAAAGAAGGGTTATTGTTTGGGTTGGCTTGTTTTAAGCTAATACAAAGTAGTTTGATATAGTTGATGTTGATCATATGCCGTTTTTCCCGCTTTATAGTATGTGGATAGTTTGTCTATAAAGAAAAAACCATTTATTGCAACTTGGAATGAAGTTTGGGGGAGAAAATATTGGGTTGAATATATGGGGATTGGAGGTATATATAGCTTTTGTGATTGAGAGATTAGCATTTACCTACCTCATAAGAATAATTGCAATTTCATTACACACAAGTGACAGATTATATGAAGTTTTAAAATGTAATAAACCAATAATAATTATTCCTACCGGGGATTAACTATCAAAAATATTAAAAAAATTAAAGCAGTGATTAATAATATCGATATTATTTATGCTGGTAGGCTATTAAAGCACAAAAACGTAGATATGTTAATAAAAGCTATTAATGAATTAAATAATCAACGGTCAAATTATACTTGTTTGATTATAGGCGAAGGCCCAGAAAAAACTAAACTTATTAAACTTGCAGAAAAATTTGAATTAACTGAAAATAGTATAAATTCCACGACTTTTATGATAAACAAGAAGATTTATATGCACATGTAAAAGCTTCAAAAGTCTTTGCTCTTCCTTCTTCAAGAGAAGGATTTGGGATGGTAGTTATTGAAGCAAATGCTTGTGGCATACCAGTTGTTACCAATTTATCTACAAATAATGCCGCTAAAGAAATAATCAATCATGGATAAAATGGATTCATATTCGAGGAAACAGTTTCTGCATTTACTCATGAGTTACAAAAGGCGCTTAACGCGAGCAATGCTCTTGAAAAGGAATGCGTTATGTACGCACAAAAATACGATTGGGACAAACTTGCTAAACAGATAGTGGGGGTATATTCCCAATGAAATACTCATTTGTTATCATTGCTTACAACGAAGAAAAAAACATTAATAATTGTATAAATTCAATTTTAAAACAAAATCGTTTAGGTAAGGATTACGAGATTGTTGTAATTGATGATAGTTCTTCAGACAACAGCTGAAAATTTTAAAAGATATCAGAATAAAAAACGAAAGAGTTAGGATATTAAATAATAATAAGAATCGTGGGCGTGGGTATGGTCGTTGGTTAGGAGTTAAAAATTCTACAGGTGAGTATATTGCAATGGTTGATGCGGATATTATATTACCCAAAAATTGGTTATCAACCTGTTTGAAAAACATAAAAAAGTTTGACGTGGTTGGGGGTATTGTGTGCCGGATGGAGATGTTGCATTCATATATAACTTTTTTAATATAGCTCCTGAAAATAGCTCCACACACAATTCTGTATGGCTATAATGGTCTGTACAAAAGAAGTATTTTTTCAAATGTAATGTTTAATAAAAATTATTGAAGGCGAGGACGTAGATTTTAACCATCAGCTGTTAACCGCTGGTTTTTTATCCTCGAGCATTAATGACCTTGTTGTTAAACATAAAGAAAATAAATCTTTTCTGTATTCTATGTTTTGGCTTTATCAAAGTGGCGCGGAGCTACGCGTCAGTTATTCCGTTTTCACGAAATTCGCATGCCAGATTTGGCATTTATTATAACTATGTTTGCAATCATAGTGTCTATAATCGCATCTGTAGTTACCAATACATTTTTATGGTTTATAATCCCCTTGCTGTGTTTGATTGGTGTAAGTTTTTTGCATACGAGTCGCAAATTTCATCTATCCTTAAAACAATTTTTTCAAAGCCTGGGAGCAGTTATTATTGACGCTTTACTAATATTATGTTACTACTTCGGCAGAATATTCGGCATGGTAGTTTACTTCTTTCATCGATTACCAACAGAAAAAATAAATAGCCTATCACACACAATGACATTTATAATAATTCCCACTCAACCTAATTTACGTTATAGACCTTATATAATCGCAAATGACATCGCAGCTCATGGCTACAAAGTACATTATGTTGTGTGGGATGATCCCTTTAATATGGAGCGCAAGGATTTGCTGCGACATTTTTTAACATCTTTTTTGCCAAAGAAGTATCAATGTGAAAAAATAACGGTTCATAAATTTGCAAGGTTACCCTACTACTGGCCATATATAAATGGACAGCTATTTAGATATCAACTGAAAAAACTTTACAAAAGCCTTAATGCTGATTTAGTCATTACAGAGACTTGCACTAACGAAACAGAAGTTCCAAAGAGCCTTCCTTTTATCTACGACCTTGCTGATGACTACGCAGCACCAGCAGAGCTTTATGGTGGACTTTTTTATAAGATGTCTTTTAAGCTGCTTGATGTTAAAGGAGTTATGAGACGTCAATGCAAAAACGCTTTAGCCGTTGTGGCCGTTTCTGATAAACTAATAGACTTTGCTAAGCAATATAGCGAGATAACTTTCAAACTGCCGAATGGTGTAGAAAAAGATTTGGTAGAAAAAGCACTACACTGGCCCCGCCAGACAATAAACCCTTATTCATTTATATATGTATCGGCATTTGCTCAATGGAGCAGACCAGTTAGTGCCATAAAAGCGGTAATAGAATTACGCGATGACTTCCCGGGGATTTCTTTAACTTTAATTGGCCCTGGCATAACTAATGCAGAATCTGACAAAATAAAGCAATATATTAAAGATAACAATGTTAGTCAATATGTACACTATTTGGGCCCCATATTTGATCGTGAAAAGATATTCGATCATATTGGCAAGAATGCAATAGGGTTGAATATTTCAATCAAAGATAAATTGCGAGATGCAGCACAACCAGTCAAGGTAGTTGAATATAGTGCAATGGGCAAAAAAATAGTTTCCACTGATTTGGCAGAGGTGAAATCACTGAAGAATTTTAACAACATTTTCTTCTTTAGCGATAAACTTGGGCCAAACCTTAAGACTGCAATGCGTGAAGCGCTCTTGCATAAAGGTACTCCTAACGAATACCGAGACGTGTCGAAACGTGTACTAAGAGACTATAGTTGGAATGCTATAACAGACAAATTATTAATATTTACAAAAAATCTAGGAATTTTATTGTGAGCAAATTGTTTAACAGGGACAATATTTTAATAATAACCCAGGAATTTGATTATCGAGCTGGCGCAGGAATATATGCCTATGAACTCGCACTTTCGTTGTCAAGATCAGGGGCGTCCGTACATATTATGTGTCCTGGCTTACGTACAGAGAAAGAAATCATAGGTTCAAACATAACTGTTCATAGGCACAGAGTAATTAGTGGTTTTTTTCTAAGGGTCCCAACCCATCATATACAGGTTTGGAGATGCTCCAAGAAAATAATAAAGCTCTCTGGTATAACAATAATACATTCTAACAACTACGGAGGGGCCTTTGTCAGAAGAGGACGTGCCCTATTTGTGGCCACCATTCATCATCCTGCGCGTGAAGAGTTAAAAAATGTCATCGGGCTTCAGAAATTAATTTTTAGGGCTGATATACTTTTTGAAAAAATTACTATAAAAAGAGCGCGGTTGATTATTGCTGACAGCCACATGGTGGAATATATGCTCAAAAGAATAGCACCTAATAAAAAAATCTTCACACTCCCGTGCGGTATAGACTTGCATGTATTTAAAAAGCAAGCACATGACACTGTACGCAAGAGCCTTGGAATCCCTCGGGGCGTACTTATACTATTTTGTCCTGGTGGTGCACGGGGGAAAAGAAAGGGTACCTTAGACCTTTTTAAGGCATTAGAGGGAATAACTACTCCAGCATATCGCTGTGTTGTGACGGGTGGCTTTGGAACCACAAATCTTGGCTGGGAGAGCGAAGCCAGGCTCGCTTTAAACAACGCTAATTTGGCAGACAAATTCATTTTTGTTGATTATGTAACTCGTGAGATGATCCCAAAATTATACTCTGCGGCGGATATTGTAGTTTATCCCTCGCTCTTAGAAGGATTTGGCCTACCCGCCCTAGAAGCATTGGCATGTGAGCGGCCGTTTATAGGAACGAAAACGGGCGAATTGCCGTATATAGTGAAAAATGGGCAAAACGGTTTGCTTGTTGACGTGAACAGCCCCACCCAACTACAAGAAGCTTTAGAAACGCTTATGCACTCAGCAAACACTAGAAAAAAATTAGCTAAAAATGCCCGTCAAAGCATAGCTAACTACTCATGGGATTCCTTGGCGATATCAGTTTTAGATTTATATAAGCAAACACTAGAGGAGACACAACTATGATAACCGGTATGAACCGCAAAAGAGCCATCCTATCTCTCCTAGTGCTGGCTGTCATAATTAATTTGCTAACTTTCTTCAACCCGCTTCCTTTGCTTTGTAGTAGCTTGTTACTTATTGTATTATTAATACTCCCTGGGATTTTGTTATTACTGGCTATCAACCGCTCAACCCCGCGGTTTAGTGTTCAAAATTTTCTTACTGCAATGGGTTTAAGTTTAACTTTCTTGATATTTGGTGGTTTGTTTATAAATACAATTGGACCACTTATTGGCATAGACAGACCCTTATCGCGCATACCTTTGCTTATCACTCTTGATATCTTAGGCATTATTCTTGCTGTAATCGCACTTTATCGCCATAAGAATATTAAATTTGAATTTAAAAATCATTTTAAATTTAAGAAATTAGATATTTTATTTATATCATTTGGAATTGTATGTCTACTTCTAATTTTAGGAGGATCGCAAATTCTTAATAATGGCGGATCTGGCGCTTTGGTGTTGTGTGCTATTGTCGGCATTGCTGGTTATATTATTCTCGGAATCTTATTCCATAAAAAGTTAAACCCAACCACACTTCCAATAGCAATATTCTTATTTAGTTTCTCGCTTATACTTTCCTATTCGCTAAGAAGCAACTATGTGTTCGGTTGGGATATCAATCAAGAATTTCATGTCTTTCAACTCGCGAATAATGCAAAACATTGGATCATAAGTTCTGATCGAGGACCATACAATGCCTGTCTAAGTATTACTATCTTACCAACTGTTCTTGCTTCGATTACACGGATTAGTGGAGCTGTTCTTTTTAAAATTATTTTTCAGGGTATTTTTGCGCTAGTGCCTCTAGCAATATATGAGCTAACCAGAATTATTTTACCAAACAAAGATCGTCGTCTTGGTTTCTTAGCAGCAGCAATTTTTGCAAGTCAAACGTGGTTTATCATGCAGGCACCCATTCTAGTGCGACAAGAAATTGCACTATTCTTCTTCAGTATATTTTTAATTATTTTATTAAGTAAAAAAACTTACTATCGTTTCTATATTGTTCTATTTGGATTGATGATTATACTTTCACATTATTCCACCGCATATGTAATGTTGGCACTTTTAGCAATATACACAGTAGTAAGACTCGGACTAGTCTTCAGGAATCATCCGAAACTTTTTTCGGTTAGATTGTTATTAATATTGTTTATAATTACATTTCTTTGGCAATATCAAATGACTAAAACAGCAGGAAATTTAAATAGTACTATCAAGCAGACGGTGTCAACCTTGCCTCAAGTATTTTCGAGTGAAGGGATAGGGGCTAGCGTATCTCAGATTACTTTTTCAAACCCCAATTTAAATACTCAGCAAAACATAACCTCAGATTATCAAACTCAAACAAAAGAATACGAGAAACAATATACAGATTTATATCCAAGAAGCACTTATACAAATTACCAAGCCCATACTTATCCCAAGTCTAACGCGCTACACCAAACCAGCCACGAGCGGTATAACATCAAAACTTCTACTCGATCTAGGTAAGTTAAGTAAATTTTTATCTAGCGAGTTATTGCCAATAGTAGGATTATTAGCCATATGCTTTTTGGCTTTTAAGAATAAAAGCAAAATAATATTTAAAGATTACGCTTTACTATCACTTGCATCATTGGCCCTCATTATAACTATGCTAGTGCTGCCTCTACTTAAAACAGATTATAACTTACCAAGGTTATGGCTCCAGGCATTAATTATATTCTCGCCTCTTGTGGTTTTTGGCGGCATTAAGTTACTAACTAAATTTCCAAAATTTAAATTTCAGTTAATAGCTATATTGGTCGCAGTATTTTTGCTCTATTCTTCTGGCGTAATACCATATGTTACTACTGGTACTGCATCGGCAATGTTTTCTAATAATAGTAATGATTATTACTTATATTACACAACAAAGGGAGAGGTATTAGCAGCACAATGGCTTGGTAGTCAGCATACAAATCTACCAATTTATTCAGATCAATTAGCATCATTAAAGCTTTTAGCTTATGGAAATGTAACCAACACGCAGGAATATATCTACCATCTACTATGACAATCAATTCGTATGTTTATATGGATCAAACAAATATAGATGGCGCTGATCTACACTATTCTGGAAACGGATTATTGCAATATAATTTTCCAAATCAATTTATAAGTCAATACAAAAATAAACTATATGCAAGCGGGTCGAGTAATATTTATGAATAAAACATTAGTAAATAAAAATAATAGGTTAACTAATAAATATAATTTTATATCTATAATAATTGTAAATAAGAATGACAAAGGTATCGTAGACACGCTATCGGGGTTAGTTAATATATCTAGCCCGCTTAAATATGAGGTTATTGTGGTTGATGCGTCTAGGGGTAAACTGGATGACATAAAAAAACGATTTAAAGTTAGATGGTTTGCTTTTGAACCAGTTAAAAATAAACGTACTATCGCAGAACAGAGAAATTTAGGAGTTAAAAAAGCCAAAGGCGAAATCATAGTATTTATAGATGCCAATTGCTTACCAAGTAAAAATTGGTTATCAGAACTTGTCTCACCCATTCTTAACGAAGATGAAAAAATTGTGGCAGGTAGCGTGACTTCAAGAGGGAGAAAATCAATATATGACAATCCCCTGGAATCAATAATTGGTAAAAAATATCTGACTGAATGTCCGGCTATCAATTCGGCATTTTCTAGAGAAGTGTTTGAAACTGTAGGAGAATTCGACGAGAAACTGGGATATGGCGAAGACGCTGATTTTACCTGGAGAGCTGTAGATGCAGGTTACAAGATTAGGTATATTCCTAAAGCAAATATTGCTCATGAATGGGGGGCACACAAAGATGAAATCAAAAGAGCATTCAGATATGGAGTTGGGAGGACTAGATTATATAAAAAACATAAAAATCGTTGGAAAGATTTGTTTGCTAAAGATACAACTTTAGTAACATATTCTAGCTACATAATTGGTCTGCCTATTACAATTGTATTCTGGCCATACCCTCTATTAATTTTTGTGCCGCTTATTAAGAACGTAAATAATTATCCAATAAAAACAATCGAAGATCATCTTATTTTTGGAGCTGGTGTGATATGGGAACTTATTAGAATTTGAAATCATGGTAAAGATTAATAAACAAAATAAAGAAGGGTCCGCGAAGAAGTTAGTTAGTAAAAACTTAAAAACACGGATTACAACTAGTGTGATGGCGCAGCTATTTAGCCAGTTGTGTATGGGATTAGCAGGAATTTTTGTACTTAAAATAATTACAAATAAGTTGGGGTTGCATGACTACGGAATATATGCAACATGTTTTGTGTTTGTAACGACATTCACTATATTTACAGAGCTAGGAGTTAATTCAATTGCAGCTCGCGAAATAGCGAAAACTCCTTCGAAAGCAAGTGAGATAATAAGTCACAACATTAGTTTAAGGTTATTTCTAGCCATAATTATGATACCGATCATATCGGGAGTGGGTTTTATATTTTATCCTCATGTAGGTCGAACTATTCATATCGGAATTTTGATTATGTCTTTTTATCTATTATTTGATGCTTTGGGGTCGACCTCTATCGCATATTTCGGCGCAAAAGTACGGAATGATCTGCCCGCAATTATATCTATTGCTCAACAGTTGTTGTTTTTATTGTCCGTGATAGTAGTGGCGTTACTTGGTTTTGGAATATATGGATTTTTAGGCGCATATGTATTTTCAGCTGCGGTGGGAGCGATAGCTACCCTCAGCTTAGTAAAGAAGTATATTTATATTAATCCACGGATTAATCTTAAGGCTTGGCGAAAAATACTTGGTATGTCTATTTCACTCGGAATTTTTTCTATTATATATACAATGTATTTGAAAACAGACAGTATATTATTGTCAATTATGCGGGGGACATCTGCTGTTGGTCTGTATACGGTTGCCTACTCGATCGTCAATGTTTCACTATATTTCTCTGGTTACTTAATGATTGCCCTAACTCCTTCTCTTGCTGTCGCAAAAAAGGAAGAATTTAACCATATTATTCAAAAAGCATTTCATTTTATGGCTATTTTTTCATGTTTACTTGTTGTCGGCGGATTGATTTTAAGAAAAAACGCAGTTCTTCTTGTATCAAATAAAGTTTTCTCAAAAGCAGCGGATCCGTTAGCTATCCTTGCCTTAGCAACGGTTTTCTCGTATTTCTATAGCATATTTAGCTACGCGAGTGTCGCAATAAATAAGCATCATAAAATGATTTTTATTTCGATTGTGTCTTTATTTCTAAATCTTGGGATAAATTTGATATTTATACCACGCTTTGGGATAGTCGGTGCTGCATGGGCTACGGTAATAACAGAATTTATCGCAATGATAGCTGGGTATCATTTATTCAAGAAACAAACAAACGTGAAGATACACTTGCGAATTATTATGAAACCTTTATTTGCCGCTTTGTGTTCTCTTGCATTGGGGCTAGTTTTCTACAATAGTTTAAGCAAGGGTAACGCTCTGCTCGACTGTATACTCGCGTCGGCGATAATAGTTTGTCCATATTTCATAATTTTATATTTTATAGGTGGGCTGCCAGAAGAAATCAAGGACGGTATTAATAAAGTTTTAAGGGTATTTATAAAAGGCTACAGTTAGTAGTCGAATGGGTTTTAGTTTTAGCACTTATCTAAATGAGCTAATTTTGTAAACTTATTTTACTGATCTCAATAAAATAAGTTTATGCTATTAAAAAATATATGTATTTAAGTATAAATTTAAGTTTTGGATGTAGGTAGTTTTGGTTAAGTGGATCAATACTCACGACCATATGTCGCTATAATGACACTAGTCTTCACTGATTATCTTTTCGTAGCATCCATTTATAGCATATAGCCCAGAATAATGCTGAGTATAATATAAAGAACACCATGCCAGCATACGTGTGGAAGAGGCTAAAAGCAACATGGGGGTTTATATAATAACCGCCGAGTATTAACACATAAACCCGTATAATATTGAATCCAAATAGTACTATTAATGATATAGGAAAAAGTGTTAATAATTTTTTATGATTAAATTTTCCCCAATCTAATATAGCTATTAACGCATACAGTCCAGTAAATAAGGCAATTGATTCTATGCCTGAGCAATATTGAGCTATATTAATGCCAAATTTATCCAGTAGTAGAGTTCTGGGCGGAATTATCGTTGCAGTTAACCCCGTAAGGTTTAAGAGCCATTTAACACTATGTAGCACTATTGTAGATAAAATTCTCCAAAGTCCATAGACAAGCGTCAAAAAGCCATAGAATACTATGACTAGTCCTAATGCATATAGTAATTCCTTTTTATATTTATTTATGAGCAGTCTAAGGTTAACTGAGCCGAATATCCCTCCAGCGGCAAATATTAGGCTGACTATTAATAAAACTTGAACTATAGCTACCCATGCCAAGCTGGTATTACCATCTAAGAGTTTATCTGTTCCTATCCATGCCCCAATATAACTTAAAACTGAAAGAATTATCCATACTAAATTAAAAACCTTCCAAGACTTTAATTTAAGATCATAACTACGCCGAACAACCATTATAACGAAGGCAATCGCAGCAAATATAGCTGACTTGCCCAAACCACCATATATACCAAAATGGTCTTTGTATACTATGCCCCCACCAACAATCCGCGAGCCAATTAGTCCGGAATATAGTACAAAGACAGCCAAAAAAACGATCGTTCGTATAATAAGTGGAGCGATCGCTTTTAGGCTATTAGAATTGGTACTTAATTCAAACTTTTTTATCACTTAGATTCCGGCGACGTATGTATAAGAATGTACCGCCGCCTATTATCGTAGCACCAAAACCAGTAACAATACCAAGTTCTGGAACTAATGATACATTAATAATTGAAACATTAAGTCTGGCGGTAAGTGCGTTCACGGCTCCGCTATTAACACCACCCAAATCTCCTGAAGTTGCCGTAACGTATGCAGTATCCCCATTTGGACACTTTGCAGAACTAAAAACCACAAGATAAGTACCTGTATTATCAGTGTTACTAGTTCCATTATAAGAATTACACACAACAGTCACATTCGCGCCCGTTACAGGGTTGCTATTGTGTGTTACCACGCCACTAATATCAGTTACACCTGGACCGTGCGAACTTGCCGCTGATGTCATGGATACCGACATTAATACGAACAATCCAATAGCTGCAACTATTAATAGGAACCTTTTCTTCATCGCTAGCACCTCAACCTAGATAATATAATATTAATATGAACCAATTTATGCCTAATAGCAAGCATATGTTTTATGATAGTAATATTTTATTATCTACTCATAAAAAGCAACCATCCCGCATAATGCCAGAATGGTTGCTTTATCAGTTTTGTATTGGATCTATTTTTTAGTTTTTATTGCCAGCAATATTGTGCCGTCGAATAACTAGAAATGCACCAGCACCGAGTGCAATTGCGGCAACCCCAGTAAACGCACCAAACTCTGGTACTAAAGAAACATCAACTACTGCTAAGTTAATGACTGTTGGAATTGTATCTACAGGGCCATTATTAGATCCACTTAGACCTCCTTGGCTGGCTGATACATAAGCCGTAGCGCCAATTGGGCACTGATCACTAGTAAATGTTGTATAGTAATATCCATCTGGTGTAGTCGAAGTAGCAGTCAAAGTAGTATCATTACATCGAACAGTTACACTAGCACCAATTACCGGTGTAGTATTGTTTGATAGTGTTACCTGACCATCTACGAGAGTTGTCCCTGGTACTGCTTGAGCCATGGCTGTAACTGGTAAAAATGCAACCAAACCTAAGGTTACTATTAATGAGACAAATAACTTCTTCATGCGCAAAACTCCTTTTACTTCCCCCACTAAAAAGCCATTAATGATTAATTAAATAATGACCCATTATTGTCAAAATTGCAAGTATAAAATTGACAACGCAACACCAAAGATTATATTAAATCACCTGACGCATATCGCTTGAGCTGATATAATCAAAACATATGCAAAAACGCGTTATCAAATCATTAAGTCTTTCTGGATTTATATTTGGCTTTGCTGGCTGGGTTTATATCGTTATTAATTCAGAGGTTCATCCATATACACTGCATTGGCGATTGACTCACTTTGCTACTTGGCCACATGAGGATACATTCGGAGAAATATGCTTCTTGATAGCACTGATAAGTTTCTTTATATACAACTTTATCAAAGATAAGAAATCTTAATTTTTGTAGATAATTTTACGATTTAACGAATCGGGCATCCAGTAGTAGATTACAAATATAAAAAACGTAAATTTAGTGTAACTAATAAATATCTAAATAATTTCGGATAACTTCTTCGTATAATGATGAAATTTTTATTGAATGACTTTTCATTGAATATTTTATGGATTCTTGATGTGCTTTTTTGCTTAAATCATCCAATCGTTTTTTATTAGAGAGTTGCTTTAAAATTACTTCAGCCAATAATTTAGGATCATTTGGCTTAACTAATACACCACATGAACTATTCAACCATTCTGAGATTCCGCCAATATTACTCCCCACTACTGGCCTTCCTACGGACAAAGCTTCAATACCTACAATACCAAATGGCTCTTCATACACCGAGGGGATTATTAGTAAAGTTGAGACCTTAAGGAAATGTGCGATTTTGTCTCTTTCCAAATATCCAAGCAGTTTAACGTTCTTATTAAGATTTAACTTTTTTATTAAACTTTTAATATTTTTATATTCACCTCCGGAACCGATAATATTTAGATTAACGTTCGGATCATAATTAACTATACTTTTCATTGCATCTAGTAGAACATCGACACCTTTTTCTTTTTCAAGCCTTCCAATAAATAATAAGTTACTATAATTTTTTAGTGGGCTATAATTCATGGTTTTAATACCAAATGCGGTAATTCTAGATTGTTTAAAATTTTTAGGAATAGTTTTAGCCAAAGATCGACTCGGAGTTAGGAACAAATCTACATTCCGAAGTAAAAATTTATTTGTCAAAACGTACATATGTGCATATATTTTTTTTAATGTTGGTAAATTTTTATCTACTGTAAACATAGTCTGAGCATGTACAAATAATATAGTGGGGAATTGTTTTAGGGCGAAAGTAATAGAAGGTGAAACTTCATAAGCAATACTGTTAATATGAACTACGTCCGGATTAAAATCTTTAAGTACTTTTTTAAATTCTCTAAGTGAGCGAGGATTAAATAAAGAGCTTAATGCGCGACCAACTTTAGTTTTGGAAACCTTGAATGAGTAGCTATAATTAATTTTTTTTGAGCCTTCTCCATCGTTACTTGAAAATATACGTACATCATTTCCTTGACTTTTTAACTCATCTGCTAAATCAAATAGGTATGTTTCTCCGCCACCAAATAACCAGCCATAATATGAAACAAATAGTATCTTCATCTAAACAATTCTTTTCATATGCAAAACTCATCTTGCTCCACTACTTTAATTGTATATTATTTATAATAATGACCCATTGCCGCCAAAATTGCATGTATAAAATTGTCAACGCAACACCAAAGATTATATTAAAATATCTGATTAGCGAAATATAAACGCGGCCATCAAACCAACGTAAACCAACTTAGTGACGGCATTGATAGTAATAGTCAGTATAAGATTATTTTTCTTTAAGTAAGTGGTAACTAAAACTACGCCTAAGATTAAGGCAAATACCGGAGCTAGTATAGTTACGTGTCCGATAGTTGTGAAAGTAAACAAGATAAGCGATAAGATAGCCGCTAACACCGGATTAAATAGCATTGAGCCTTTTTGCTGGATCAGACCGCGGAAGTATGTTTCCTCGGCTACAGCAAAGACTACCGCGCAAGCCGCAACTAACGGCAAAGATGTAGTCCCAAAAGCGTAGTGATGCCTAAGCATGACATAACCAATAACTCCCAGTATTTGTCCGAATACTGCCATTAACGGTAGTACTGTCAGATAACCATTTTTACCAAGTTTAGATTCCTTAACTGGTTGGTCTAATACAAATAAGAATCGGTACACCAATGCCAGGACTAAAATTGAGTCATAAAAAACGACGGTCTGGGCGAACTGAGTGCTCTGCGGCAGTGCTAAGTTAATCATATTGGCGACAGGTAGGATAGCTGCTGAAATCGCTAACATCCGGGCTTTTTCCTGCCACAGGGCTAAACCAATAAGTAGAATAAAAGCCAGAGCGTTGACATAAACGCCGGCCAAAGCTTTATCAGCGAGGGTTATCTGGGCACCGACAAGGATTACAACTATAAAGGCAAAGATCCAGAAATCCTTAAAGTAAGGCTTTAGTAATTTAATATCCTTGCGGATAGATTTACTAATACTTTTGCTAACTTTTGCGCTAGATGATTTTTTAACAGTCGCCAGTGATTTGCGGTAGGTTTTTTTAATCCGTTTGGTTACCTTTAAATAAGACGTTTTAATAGAGTCTAACACCGACATTTCTTTAATCGACTGAGTGATAGTATTAATAGTCATAATCTTTAACCCGCCACTCCGGCCTGCTTATAGGCAGCGTAAATTAGAAGACCAATCAAAACCAGAAACAGCGGGGCAAAGTACTTTAAGTGTTCGCGGTCTTTTTTAGGAGTTTCGGCATAAACCAGTTCCACAACTATTAAAGCTATGATTAAAATAACAGTATTAAGTAAGAAAACTGTATTGTGTAAGTTTGAAGTATAATGAACAGCTAGTTTTAAAAACACGTTTAACTTTACCAACCCGTTAATTGAGTATTACAATACTACTATTTACTAATATAGTCAATGATAGTTTATAGCTTTGTAGCTTTAGTCTGCTCAGGATATTCAACATGTTCCAGGCTTGTATTTGCTTCGGCTTGCTTTTTCTTTGATGAACTCTTTTCCTTTGGGTTAGTTTTTGTCTTTTTATCATCTGTTTTATCGGCAGTAACTTTCTCCTGATCTTCAACGATAGTAGTAGTTATTTCAGCTGGAACAGGCACCTTAACTGGCTTGCCGTAAGTCTGCCTCGATAATCTAATCACTTTCTTGGCTATATCATCGCTGTCTTTATCGGATAACAGTACGGTTTGTCCCGATACCGGCTCTTGGGAAGTAACAGCTGATAATCTGGCGTAGAAATTATAGGCTGACAGATTAGTTATCTCATTCTCATTTATATATGGTGTAAACAGTGGCAATAACAGTTTCTCATCTTCCGGATTACCGGTCCGGAAACAAACTACCGTACCGACGTTGGCCAGAATAATACTGACGGTTTGCTGGTCTTTTTGCTGGGAAGTTGACTGTTCAGCCATGGTCATCAGTAGCTTATATTTGCGTGACTCACTTAGCATTTGGACAAATGATGGGGTAGCAAAGTTCTGAAACTCATCAACATATAGAAAATACGGCCGCCTGGCGCCTTTTTCGATATGTACCCGGTGATAAGCCGCCAACTGCAACATCGCCAGTGTGGCAATACCGAATAACTGCGAGGTATCCTCCCCCAAAGCGCCTTTGGCAAAGTTACAGATTAAGATTTTACCGGAGTTAATAATATCGTCAAAGTCGATAGTAGACTTGGTTTGCTGTAGTACGAATCTGGCCGAAGGCGATGAACGAAACCGGCCGATCTTAGCCGTAATACCGGCGCTCATTTTAACGCGCTGCATATTACCGGCTTGCCCAAGTTCACTCCGCCAGAAGTCCTTCAGGTCTTCATTAGTCAGACTATCAATGATTGTCTTCCGGTAAGTAGCACTTTGCAACAATTTTAAAACCGTAAACAAAGTTGCATCCTTAACGGTCATAGCCGTTTCGATAGTATTGCGCAGGACATACTCAATCCGATGCCCGCCGGTATCTTCATCCGAAAATATCTTCCTGAAAACCGATACCACGGCTTCAGTAATACGGGCCTGTTCGCGCAACAGGTTATTACCAGTTAGTCCGGGCTTTACTTCCAGCAGGTTTAAACCGATTGGATAGTCTAAGTCATCAGGATTAAAATAAACGACGTCTTTTAGCCGTTCCTTAGGAATATGCCTGATGATTGTCTCGGCCAAGTCGCCGTGCGGATCAACTACCGCTACGCCTTTGCCATTTTTTATATCCTGGACAATAGCGTACTGCAGCATAGTCGTCTTACCGCTGCCGGTGCCGCCGATAACATAGGCATGACGTTCACGTTCGGCTTCGGTCAGGCCAATTGCCGTCGTTGACCCGTGAAAATTATTTACGCCGAGCAACACCTCCAATTTTGAGCCGTTTTTTAACGATACCGGAGCCGGCAATTCCCGGCTGAGCGACTTCACAATATTCTCGGTATTGTGGGTCTCGGTACTCGGAAAATGATATAGATCAGCGACTTCCGAAACAGCCAGCAAACTGGAGCTTTTCTTAAGTGTCGATGGTAAACGCTTAGTAAAATATTCAAGCCGCCGTTTACTAGTCGACAATATAGAATTTCCTCTGGCCTTAAGCGCCTGGTATTCCGGCATCGAGAAAGCCGCCAACGCCGATTCAATGTTTTGGCGCCGCCAGGCCGCCTGCTGCTTACTGTCAGTCAAAACCAGTACCCGGATATCAGCCCGGAACATCGATTGGTTCAGTTTGTTATGAATGGACTCCACCAGCTCTTGCTCAAACATGGTCAGCGTTCGGGCCGGCTTTAACCCCATCTGAGCCTGATGTTTCTGGTAAGCATCACGTTGAGATGACATGTAACTTTCCTTGGAGGCGCCGTGAACAGTACTGGTGACAAGATCAGTCGAAGCAAAAGATAGTTTATTTAGGCCGCTGACCGCGCCGTTTAAGAATGAGAAACGGCCTTTATTAAGATCGCTTAAAATATTTTCATTACGCATAATCTTTAGTCTCATCGCCCCAATCTCCCGGATATTGGCGGAGCTTAGCACAATCTGGAAAACCATCAGCTCATGTTCGCCAAGTTTAGTCATCGCGCCGGTCAGATAGGACAGCGGATCGTGAACATCCAGTAAATCATGCCTCTTTAGAGGATAAGCAAAGTGCCGGCTTTGTGTAAACTCCGTTACCCGGGCTGAGACAAGATCAAGTCCAGCCAGCTCGTCAGCCACCTTTTGCAGTCGTAATTCCGGCAAATAAGCAACTATTGTGTGCCTGAATAATGCTTCGGCGCTACTTGGTAGACGGACTATATAACGAATACCCCCGCTTCTGGAGGCAACAGTTTCCAAAGAAAAAACCGTCGCTGACTTATTCAATCTGCTAATCAAAGACCGCTGATTATCTAAAGTATGTAAAACCGCAAATAATGCTTCGGTTGCTGCCGGCTGCTTGTCGCTAGAAGCTGGCGGTGTCAATTCTAAGCAGACATAGGCCTGATTCTTTACCCGGCGAATATATAAAAGCCGGAGCAGTATTTTACCAAGCAAAACCAACACCACTGCCAAGCCGACAATAACAGCAATCCAAGGAATTACATCCCGTAAGACATGCAGCCAGTGAGTAATTACAGGTTTGGTGATGATACAACTCCTATCGGCTGATGGATAAAATTAAACTGCTGAGCAGCCAGTGCCGGATAGATTTCCTCATTAACTTCATCCCAGGCAACAACATTCATCTGTGAGACCGTCCAGGCTCCGGTAGTCGGATTAACGCTTTCTACGAAGGCTACATGGCCTAAGCCTTTATCAACGTCAGAGATTTGCATAATAGCGCCGTAACTGGGAGTCTGGTCAACCAAGTAACCGTCTTTGGCCGCCCGCGACGCCCAGGTCGAGGCATTGCCCCAGGTATTAGGGATCGGCTCGTTTATCTGGGCTCGGAGTAATGACACCCAATAGGTACAATTACCGAAAGCATAGGTATCAGCCGTATCTCCCGGGCCGTTATACAGCGTGCCGGTGGTACTGATAGTGTTAGTGCCAGCCAAAGCGATTATCGCCAGCATCGGCAAAAAACAAATGCCAATAATCACACCGGCCACCAACAAGCCCACCTTTTTCATTGACGACATGGATTTCATGAAAAGTAAGGGGATCATAGGTGATAGAGTTCCGCCGGATTAGTAGTTATCAGCGGGTGTTCTTTAGCAGAGGCGACGACTTTTACGGCGACATGGTTCTGATCGGCAATAATCAGCGCCTCGCCCTTATCACAGGTTAACAGGAAGTTCTGCTCATACTCGCTTAAATTAAACTCTGAGACCACGTACTTAATGGTGGTGGTATCCTGTCGCATTAGGATCCTTAGCGAACTCTGCGAAGCAATTGCCCGGCCATAATCGTTTTTCAGAAAATCACTGGCTTGCTGCGAGATGATCGACACGCCTAAGTAATACTTTCTAGATCGCCGAACTAGGGAGGCCACAAAACGGGCGCTTTCCTCGTGTTGCAACAATACCCAGCCCTCATCAATCACCAGCAGCCGTTTCTCGGGATTGGCTTTAACCTGGTTAGCCACAAAGTTAGAAATAATCAGCATCATGATCTGGCGCAATGATTCGGGCATATCTTTAATATCAAAAATCACCAGCCGGTTATTCAGCTCAATATTGGTCTGGGCATTAAAGACATCGGCTAATGAGCCGCTGATATATTTTTCCAGCCGGTCACATAATTTCAGTTGTCCGAGATCGTGCAGTTCACGGTAGAGATCTTCCAGCAAGGGCATACCTTTCTTAGCCTTCTTATACATTTTAAGAATGGCTTTATCGACAGCCGCTTTTTCGCGCGGCGACAGCCCTTCAGCCATCAGTGAAATGACTTCAGTTAAGTCCTGGGTATGCTCCGATAAATCTTCGCGGCTGCGGTAGGTGGCGGCAACGTCAAACGGATTAATCTTTTCCCTAGATTTAGCCGAGAGTTTGATGTAAGTGCCTTTAACCGACTCGCTTAATCGTTTATACTCACGCTCCGGATCAATCACGATGACTTTGGTGCCCTGCATCAGTTGTCGTAATATCTCGACTTTAGTAGCGTAGCTCTTACCGCTGCCGGATTGGGCAAAGACGATACTGTTGGCATTGTGCAAACTGAAGCGGTCTAAAATGACCAGCGAGTTATTAGACTTATTAACGCCGTAGAGAATACCTGATTCCTGTACCAGCTCGGAACTCATAAACGGGAAGGTCAGGGCGGCTGAACTGCTGTCCAAGTTACGTTTCTGGCTTAAGATATCTTCTCCCCTGGGTAAAACCGATTGCAAACCGTCCAATTGCTGGTAACGGGCGACTTTGGTATAAAACAACCGGCCCGAGAGAACAGTTTCCAGTAACTTGGTGGTCTTATCCAGCTCAGCCAAGGAATCAGTCGTAATCGTGACGTAGATTGAGACCTGGAACAGTTTTTCCTGGCCGCGCTGAATTTTATCGCGTAAACCCTGGGCCGATTCCAGCGGATCAGTCACTTCCGGCCCGATAATCTTGCCGGACCGCATCATGGCCCGCTTGGTTGATTCCAGCTCGGTGATTTTACGGTTCAGCTTGGGCAGGGCCTGCTGGGCATCAACGTGGCTCATATGGTAGGAAATATCGGCATTATGATTGAAGTTGATAAGACTGTTCAGCCAGCCGGAGTTGGCCACAAACGGATAGCCGGAAATAAACAGTGTCCGGACGTACTGGTTATCAATGATCAGGTAACTTGATTGTTCTTCCAGTCCGCTGTAGGAGAGAATATCAATCTCATCCTGCTCGCCGTAACTGAGTGCTAGTTCCTTGGGACGCTGGACCCGGCGTAATCGCCAGTCATCATACTTGGTTTTAGGAATAACAATCATCTCCCGAAAGTCTTTCATAAATATGACCTCCCCAATAGTTCAAAGGTCTGGTTGAGTAGCGGCTGGCGCTTAGCCTGTTTGGGGTTATAGAAGCTGTAAAACAAGTCCAGCATTTCCAGACTGCTTAGCTCCCGGCTCTGCATCCCCAGCCGGCTGAGACCCTTGGCCACAATATCGGCCGACAAGCATAGTTGTTCCTTAATCAGGTCAAAATCCTGATCTTGGGTTGTATAAGGGATAATCACATAGAAATGACGGGCTAAAATCTTATTAGTGGTAATCAGATCGCTGACGAATTCCACGTAATTGGCAATCTGGGCTTTATAGACGGGCTCCGGTTCACCAAGTAAGTTAGCCTGAAAATCCTCAATATACTTATCCATATCCATTTCCCGGATTCGGACCAGTACCTGCAGCGGACACGGCAGGGCGTTTAAGAAACTCTGGTAGGTATCAATTAAGGCATCCTGCTCAGCTTCGCTCTTAAGCTCAAAGTTAACGGCTGAGACTTGCAATATCATGCGGTAGCGGCCACCAGGCAGCAGTAAGACGTTATCACGGGCTCCTTTGATATCAATTTGGCGGCGGGAGCTGAGTTTTTTATTTGACTTCTGTAATATGGACACTCAAATCTCCTTTCCGGTTAGTTCTAAAATGCAGCTTGGCCCGGGGATCAGCCATCACGCTTTCTAATCGGAATCGTTCCAGGGGCGTCAAAACATCCGCCGAACGGCTGGTAATAGCTGTCTCTTCCTTGTCCTCGGCCTTATCCGGTTGCTCAGGTTCGATATCAGTGCTGGTACTGGCGTAAATACATGTCGTTTTTGTTGAATATGTAATACCTGGGCCGGATAGCATAACGGATCAGCACCACCAGCCAGAGCAGGACTATTTTGCCCTTCAGCGCGGATCGCCATAATGCCCGATATCAGCCAGATAAAGAAACTAATACCGCATTTAATAATGGTCAGATGCATGGTCGGGGGGATTATCAGATAGATAGCACTGGCGATAAATATCGGGCCGATTAACAGAAACAGCTGGGACAGCGTTAAGCTGCCGGCAATCTTATCTTCGACGGTTGTTACTTGAGCTGGTACGGTTGTAGTTTTCATTCGCTGGCCTCCTTAGTTGAACTTGATGAACTTGACTTGTCCTTGATTTTGATATATAACTGACGCCGGTCATAAATTGGCTGCCCAGTTTACGCATTGCCTTGGGAGCCACACTGGCGTAGTTCAGCTGCATTAAAACACCTTGGGTTTTAAGCAGCGCCATCAGCGTGGCCAGTCCGACAACTACCGACATAATCGGATCCAAGGTACCGCTGGAACTGCTGGCTAACATACCGGTAAAGATCGAGGCCGCCAGTAACAGGATGACGACATGGACAAACAAAACAAAGACAGTTGTCAGGTAGGTCTTGACAGCGGTCATGGCAAAATCCTTAAAGCCGGGGACCAGCCAGAGCAGTACTACCAAGGGCGATAGTATGGCGCCGACATAAAGCGTCACTAAACGGGTAACGTAGTAAATCACCAGAATCACCGCCAATACCAAAAAAGCCACCATTATCAGCAAGATTACTAAGCTGAGAGCACCAGCCGAAGCAGCCACATTGGACAGCGACGTCCAGACTGCCCCGATCGGGAACGAAGCATAGAGCGCGTCAATCATGCCGTTCGATAAGCTGATAATGCCGTCAACCGCAAAGATTGAGGTATTTATCAGGAAAAAGGCCAGTGCCAGTTGCGGCAGCATATGCTTAAAATCAATCTCATCCAGTCCCAGCGTGGCGGCACTCATAATATGAAAGCCAAGTAGTACCACGACCAGCACAAACAAAGCATCGGCAATACCGACTATCGCCAGCCATAAACTGAAAACACTGGAATTAGCGGCCATTAACGGTGTGCCGCGGGTAAAGTACTTTAAGGCATCAATAAAAGGCGTCGCTGCCGATTCAATAATATTTCTAAACAGCCCGACTATGGCATCTACCAGAACATTAATCAGACCGCCCGAAACATGAGTCGGTTGAATAGCCGTCAGCGTCGGCATATTACCCAGCCCCGCCCCGCCGGAGCTTTGATAAGCGTGAGACAGTATTCCTGTCAGGACAGTAGCCGCAATGACTATAACCAGTCCGATAATAGCGTTACGGATAACCTTCTTGGCATGTTCCAGCTTATCCGGCTGTCCGGAACTGGTCATGTAGTTGATACCGCCGGTTATCAGGAAAAAGGTGGCGACTAAACCGGCAATACCGCCCAAAACAAACACCACCGGCGTCACAAAGGCTTTCATAGCCGTGCCGGCTGCCGACACGTCAGCCATCTTGGAAATTAAGATGACCGCGTGTCCTTTCATGGATTAACTACCGAAGGCGTTAGTTGCTAAGGTCGTCACTATATTAGTGAGGACGAAGGCAGCAATCACAATTACCAGGCCTATACCCGAATACATTAGTGTACGTTTAGCTTTATCTAAATGCTCGGGGTTTCCAGAGCTAGTAATGTAACTCAATCCCCCCATTACAAAAAAGCCGGTCGCTATAAGACCGGCAAGACCTGCAATAACTTCTATCAAACTTTGTATAAAATTACTTACGCTGGTTGCGCCTGCTGTAGCCGCCAGTGCCGTATGACTATAAATTAAAGGCACTACGAAGGCCACATATAGTGAAGTGAGCTTCACTATAAGTTTAGTTTTCATATATCCCTCCTTAGTTATCCTCAAACTACACAACTATTTGACTTATGTCAATAGTTATTATTTAATACATAAGCACTATTAACTACTAATAATAAATAGCTCACACTACAAATTACTGCTAAAAACAGATGTAAAAAGAGTATAATATGGTAAATATGACGTTCAATGAAGATACAAGAGTTAAAATCCCGGCGCTTATACACTTAACCAGACTTGGTTTTAAATATTTCTCTTTAAAAGACCCAGATTATAAAATAGATCCAGATACAAATATTATTACTAGTGAATTTACAAAATATATACACAGTTAAATCCAGAAACGAAACCGGATGTTATCGAGCAAGAATTGCGCAATATACACGAAGAACTTAATTACGATGACCTTGGCAGATCATTTTATCGTCGTTTAATAGGCGAGGGCGACAGTGAACTTAAACTCATCGATTGGGATAATTTTTCGAACAATTCATTCCTTATAACTACAGAACTTACAAACAGAAATGGCGAAGATGAATTTCGCCCAGACATTACTATATTTATAAATGGTTTACCACTGTCATTTATTGAGGTTAAAAAACCAAATAACCCAGAAGGTATAAAGGCAGAACGAGATCGAATTCATATTCGTTTTAAAAACGAGAAGTTCCGTCGGTTTATAAATGCCACTCAACTGATAATATTCTCAAATAATATGGAGTATGACGACTCTGACGGTCACATGCTTCAAGGTGCATTCTATGCCACAACTGCTAAAAATACCGACACAAAATTTAATAATTTTCGTGAACAAAAAAAGTCTGAATTCATTGACGGTATTAAAGAAATCAATGAGGAAGTTGAAGACTTTATCCTTGCAGATAATAACCTTAAAGTGATCAAGCATTCACCAGAATTTCTATCAAATAAAGATATCGATACACCCACCAATCGAATACTATCTTCGCTACTAAATATAAACAGGCTAAGAGATTTACTTAAGTACGCTATATGTTATGTCGATGAAGTCGATGAAGTTACAGGCAAGATTACTATCAAGAAGCATATAATGCGATATCCTCAATTCTTCGCCACAAAAGCTATCAAATCCAAGCTCGACGAGGGTACTAAAAAAGGAGTTATTTGGCATACACAGGGTTCGGGTAAAACAGCCCTAGTATATTTTAATGTTCGTTCACTTAAGGATTACTTCGCGAAACAAGGCATAATACCAAAATTTTACTTTATCGTAGATCGTATTGATCTTGCTAACCAGGCAAAAGATGAGTTTAGCAAACGAGGACTTGCTGTTAAAACTATTGATAGCAAAGACTTACTCATAAAAGACTTTGAAAAAAATACTTCAACTGAAGGAATAACGGTATTAAATGTTCATAAGTTCCGTGAGGATACTTTAGCGCTTGATGATAGCGGCTACAATATTAACTTACAACGGATATTCTTTATCGACGAAGCACATCGAAGCTACGACCCTAAAGGTTCTTTTCTTGCCAACCTTTATAACTCTGATAAAAACTCTATCAAAATAGCCCTAACGGGGACTCCCCTTATCATCTATAAAGAACACGATGATCGTGGTGATATTAAAGATCCTTCACAAAAAGAAGACAGCAAGACAACGCGAAATATTTTCGGGAATTACATTCATAAATATTACTACAACGACTCTATCCGAGATGGTTATACCCTTAAACTTCTGCGTGAAGAAATCGAGACAAGTTATAAAGAAAAAATTCGTGGAATCATCAGTGACATTAAAATTCAATTTGGCGATATTAATAAAAGAGATTTATACGCTCATGAAAAGTTCGTGACACCTATGCTGGACTACATCCTCGATGATTTTAAGAATTCACGCATACGTTTCGGAGAAAAATCTATTGGCGGAATGGTTGTTTGTGATAGTTCCGATCAAGCAAGAGAAATGTTCCGACTTTTTAAAGAGAAAGCCAGTAAGCACAACTTGTCATCTGCCCTAATCCTCCACAATGAAGACGATAAAGAAACACGCAAAGCAAAGACTAAAGACTTTAAAGATGGGGAAATAGACTTACTTTTTGTCTACTCCATGCTGCTTACTGGTTTCGATGCACCTAGGCTAAAAAAACTTTACCTGGGACGTAAAATAAGAGCTCATAATCTTCTTCAAACTCTTACTCGTGTAAATCGTCCATATAAAAACTTTAAGCTCGGCTATGTAGTTGATTTTGCGGATATCTCAGCAGAATTTGAGATTACCAATCAAGCTTACTTCCGAGAGCTAAAAGCAGAATACAGTGAAAATATTGACGATGAAGATCCTTCAAATATTTTTGGATCTTTGTTTATGAGTAAAGAAGAAATAGATAAACAAATAGCGGATGTTGAGATAGCAATAGCAGATTTTACCACTGAAAATCTTGAGACGTTTAGTAACCAAATATCAGAAATAGAAGACAGAGAGCAAATACTGCAGCTCAAGAATGCACTTGAATCTGCTCGTGATGTATATAATGTAGCGCGACTACTTGGATACATTGAGATTCTAGAAAAACTAGATTTTAAAATGCTTGCAAAACTTCTTACTATGGTAAGTGATCGACTAAAGCTACTTAACCTAAAAGACGCTATGAACGACGTCAACTCAAAGGAACTTCTCAATACTGCTATTGAAGATGTCGTATTTAGTTTCACCAAAACTGGCGAAGAAGAGCTAAGACTACTTTCAGAGGATCTTCATAATATTGCTGGTAGAGTTCGCTTTGAGCTAGACAAAAACTTTAATAAAAAAGATCCAGAGTGGTTAAGTCTTTACGAGGAATTTTTACAATTGCTTAATAAACATAATATCGATCCCAATGCTGAAAATCTCGATACCATGCAGTTCGAAAGCGAAACACTAAAACAAATTTTTGACAAGATTAAAGAACTCAATCGTAAAAATTCACAGCTACTAGTTAAGTTTGACGGTGATCGAAAATTTGCAGTCATATTTAAAATATATCAACCCTCAGGAAAAGTTAGCGATAATCTACCCCTCTATAATTTACTTAATGACGCTAAATCAAAGATTGACTCTAGACTAAGCCAAAACCAAAACCTGCTGTCTAACACTGGATATTTTAGGCAAGCCACCGGAGAAGATATACTTGATAGCTTTCAATCTGGAAAGTATCAAGTTGATGCCGGAATTATGCGTACACTTATAATCCACACAGCAGACGAATACATAAACGAATATCAGGGAGAATAAAAATGGAAGTGACTGAATTTTCTAACAAAGCAAAACAGCTGATTGACGACATTAAAGGTATTTGTGCTAGTGCTGGCCTTGGTGGTGATGCAAATGAATATAAGATAGTTACACAGAGTTTCTTATACAAATTTCTTAATGACAAATTTCTGTTCGAGGTCGGCAAAATTAATCCAAGTCTTAAGTCCTATGATGATTTTAAGAAGCTAAGTAACGATGAGTATGAGCTACTTATGATAAAACTTGGGACTAAAACAGCGCACCTCAAACCAGAACATTTACTGGAGTTTCTGTTTACCCACCAAAACGATTCAGATTTTGCAAAGCTATTTGATGACACATTAAATGATATCTCTGTTGATAACTCTGATGTGTTCTCTGTGCGTACCTCGGGTAATACAGAAATTCGCTTGTTCGAAGAGGGTCTCATACAAGACGCCGTCAACGACAAATCACAACATGATGCAACATCACGACAAATAATTAATAAGCTTACAAATAGCAAATTTAATTTTGATGCTATATTTGCTGCAGGATTCGATTTCTTCTCGACCCTCTTTGAGTATATGATCAAAGATTACAACAAAGATGGGGGCGGTAAATATGCAGAATATTACACTCCTCATTCGATCGCAAAAATCATGGCAGAGATCTTAGTTGATGACGATAAGCCGGTTAACGTAACGGCTTACGATCCTGCTGCCGGTTCGGGGACATTACTGATGAATATTGCTCATAAAATAGGGCCAGATAAATGTACGATATACTCTCAAGATATGTCGCAAAAATCATCAAATCTTTTGCGGCTCAACCTTATATTGAATAACCTAAGCCACTCAATTGACCATATAGTACAAGGTAATACAATAACGGAGCCCAAGCATATCACTAGCAAATTTGACTTTATTGTATGCAATCCACCTTTCAAACTTGATTTTTCTGATGATCATGAAAAAATTTCAAGCTTGCCTAATGTCAACGATAGATTCTTTGCTGGGATACCAAAAATAAAGCCAAAAGACAAAGATAAAATGGAAATATTCCTGCTTTTTATCCAACATATAATGTATAGTCTATCTGCTACAGGACGAGCTGCTGTTGTAGTTCCAACCGGTTTTTTAACCGCAAGTAACGGTATTGAGAAAAATATCAAATCAGACCTTGTTGAAAATAAATGGTTAAAAGGCGTAGTGTCTATGCCCTCAAATATTTTTGCTACTACTGGCACAAATGTTTCCGTACTGTTTATTGATAAATCAAATACGGAAAAAGTTGTTCTTGTAGATGCATCAAAACTTGGTACAAAAATAAAAGATGGTAAGAACCAAAAAACGTTATTAGGCTATGATGACGAGCAAAAAATTATTGACGCATTTAGTACCGGTGAACCAGTAGAAGATTTTTCTGTAGTCCTTGATTATAATAAGATAACCGATAAAAATTATAGTTTCAGCGCGAGTCAATATTTCGATATCAAGATTAAGTACACGGATATTACAGCTGAAGAATTCAATAAAAAACTTACTGGACACAAAGAAGAAATGAATGAATTATTCGAAGACGCTAAGAAGCTAGAATCGGAGATTATAGAAAAATTGGATATGTTGAGAAATGAATAGTGACTTGTTGCAGACAGAACTCGGTAAAGTTATGACATTTCAACGAGGTTATGATTTAACCCATAGACAGATGTCAAATGGGAAATTTCCCGTCGTTGGGTCTAGTGAAATAATTGGCTATCATGATAAGTATAAAAAAACTGCACCTGCGCTACTTATTGGTAGAAGTGGCACCGTTGGAAGACCTCAATTTTATAATCAAGATATCTGGCCTCACAATACGACGTTATTTGTAACTGATTTTCATGGCAACGATCCTAAATATTGCTACTACCTCCTAAAGGCATTGAACCTTGAGGATTATGCTAACTCGTCCGGAGTTCCGACATTAAACCGCAATTTCATCCACCCACTAAAAATCAGTGTTCATGATAAGACAAAACAACCAAATGTTTCAAAAATACTTTCAACACTCGATGATAAAATTGCACTGAATAGCAAAGCCAATGCCAAATTAGAGCAGACTGCTCGATTAATATACGATTACTGGTTTACGCAATTTGACTTCCCTTACGAAAAAGACAAACCCTATAAGTCTTCTGGCGGCAAAATGGTGTACAGCACCAAATTAAAGCGCGAAATTCCCGAAAGCTGGAATATCAAACCACTTAAGCAAATTGCTAAAGTCATTATGGGGCAATCTCCAAAGGGAGCTTCATATAATGAAAATCAGGATGGTGTTCCGCTACTTAATGGACCTGCTGACTATGAAAATGGATCACTAGTAGGTCAAACTTTTACCTCTGAACCAACGAGATTATGTGCAAAAAACGACTTAGTTTTTTGCGTAAGAGCTACAATTGGCAATCTTACCTATGCCGAGAAGGAATTTTGTCTTGGTCGCGGCGTTGCAGCCATAAGGGTTAATGACAGTAAGATGTCAGAATTAATTTATTATGCAATCTTGCAGGAGATAGAGCGGTTTAAGGTTCAAGCAGGTGGCAGTATTATAGTGGGTATAACCAAGGATGATTTAACTGATTCTAATATACTTCTTCCAGATGAAGGATTATTATCTAGATTTCATAGTTGCATCCGGCCCGTGTTTGATAAAATTCGTACTAATAAAACAGAAAATCTGGAGCTAGTAAGGTTACGTGACTGGCTACTACCAATGCTCATGACCGGACAAGTAAGAGTGAGAGATTAGAAGTTCAAAACATGGATGAATTTATTGAAGAGCTTAATGAGAAGATAACCTGGGTCTATAACGACTTAAAAGCTTTTTTATACATAAGGATAAATAATCTACAGCATAAAGATGACGATATAGGTGGAGGCAATATTTCAATTGCAGCACTTTTATTCATTTGTATTGGCTTGCTCGCAAAGGTTAATTACTTCATTGAAAAACCTGAAAAATTTATTGTAAATAACGGAAGAGTAGACGAAGAAGAAGCGTTTATTAGTCTTTGCCGAGAACTAAAAACAGCAGGAATAATAAATGATCTTCCAGCTAATCGTAAAAGTTTGGAGTTAATGTGGCGTGGATTCAGAGATCATCTAGTTCATAGGTTTACAGTTGAGAATGGCAAAGTTGTTGAGACTTATATTTTTGATGTTGAAAATCCAAAATACTCGAACGTAACCAAAGCCCTGGAAGATTTAGTTAATCATTCTATTTTTCAACATGATGGCAATGAAAGGAATTGGAAAATCAACGGCGATTCATTGCATGCAAAACTCCCTCAAATCTGCGAATATGTATGTAGTAAATTACGTTTAAACCATAGTATTGATTTTGAGAAATTAAAGGGTATTGTCGGTTAGCTATGATATAAGTCGTGCATTATCACAAGCCAAGAAGCTTTATCCTACATTGTCAGACTCTGAGATATTACAGCTCGGCTTGTCGAAAATTACTTAACTAGTTTTATCTTATTTGGATCAGATAAATATGAATTTTTCTCATTACATATTTCAAGCCACGCATAAACCTTGCTCATATAATCGCCGTTAACTCTGCGCAGCTTTGTCGCCCTTACGCTGCACGTCTTTAATTCCAGCTATCTCTCGCACTTTAGCGAGATTAATATTGTCGTCGTGCCGCTTCACGTACCATTGTCTGAAGAGATACTCAATAAAAGCAATGAGTTTTTCGGCTTCATCTTGATCGATATCGATGATTAAATTAACATCCTTTTCCATATGAGCACCGATATTGCCTACTTTTCTAAGTGAATCGATCGCTTGCCATTCGGCATCGGGGATTTTACCTTCTAGCTCGTCTATTTCTTGAGACAACTTTAACCTAGAGATACCGTGGAAATCTCGAATCATGCCCTGAAGACAACGCCTCGCAAGCGTGGCAGATGCTTTTGGACTTTGGGTTAAGATTAAGCATGCTTCCGTATAGTCTTGAACAATGGGTCTCGGTATGTAAGTTGGCTGCGGTTTTGCCGTCGACGAAGGCATAAGCAGCCAGCTAGTAATAGCTTTGCCCTCTTTTGTCCCATATTGACCTTCAATTGTACTTGTCAAATAGACTTCCAGTCTAAGTTGTTTACAACTGGGATTGGGGCATGTTATGGCGACAATTTAAGCCCCCGCCCTTTTTTATTACTATAATGTGCAGCGTTGATGTTAATCTCTCGCCAAAAGGTATTGTAATTAGGCGTGGTTAGCGTTGTTGGCCGATTACAGTATGGGCAAGTGTACTCCATTTGCCATTTATTATACTCTCGGCTGTAAGAGAGCCACATAAGATGTAGCGGCTAATTGAGTATCTAGTTCGAATAAGCGAATCAAGGCTGATTGAGAGATTTGAACCTCAGCCGGCGTGGTGTAGTAATCCAATCAGCTAGTAATATTCGATTAACAAGTACGCATTCATTACTTTTAGCAAGCTCCTTCGCTATTTGGCTATAAGTACTATTGGATATAACCATAGCTCTATCACAGTGGTATTTCTTCAAGGCTGTTACTACTTGCCTAACTGCAATAGCTTTAACTAAGCCGGAGTATCTCTTTACTTGTATGCCCCATGTAATACCATCCTTTATAGCAATAATGTCTATACCATAGTCATATTCTTCTGTTAACCTAATATGGTTGTAACCTTTTGTTTTTAGTAGTCTAGCAACGTAGTGTTCAAACTCTAGGCCGGTCATATTATCGATGGCTGCCATACTGGGATTGTGATTTCGGCGGCACACCCTCAACTTCTTAATTGTTTTGTAGATTATAAGTAAACTTATTACACCTAATAACGCAAGCAACGAAGTAGCCAGTATATGCTTCGTTTTCGTCGTTAACACTTTATGTGTCCAGGTATTAGATATAAGTAATATAGTAAACACAAAAGCAGTTGTATTGCCGGTAGTACCAGCATTGTAGGATTTACGATGTAAATGTCTGCGCGACATATTACTCTACCTCTTCTGTTATAGACGTAGTATTATCAGATGAGTCGGGGGAGTCTAAGCCGTCAATCAGTTGGCGAATTTCCTCTACATCGCAGTCTGTATCCTCGTCAAAAGTTCTATTCCAGACCCACCTCCCCAGCCAAAATGGTTATGGTTGCATATTAATTATAATTATATAAAATCTGCCTGGTGGGCAATATTAACATTACCGGCAAAGACTAATTAAATGTTATGCCGATGATTTTAAAGTTTAAAATACGTAGGAATAACCGGGTTAAATGGCAGCCTTTTTTGGGTATTAAAGAGGCAATCTCAAATTTACGTAAGCATAATAATTTTTATCTTACATTAGCCTTAGGTTTAATAATTTTAACGATAACTATTTTTACCCCAAGCTATTACATTTTAAATAACTACGCTCATTATTCTTCTAATGCAGCTCATAAATTACCTCACACAAATCGACCGTCTAATACGCCAGCTAAAATTAATCATAGCTCCTCAAAAACCACCTCAACAAGCACAACTAATCAAACAAAACCAACATTTGCTCCTCAGACAATAGCTAAAAATCAAAGTTCGCCGGTAAGTTCTGTCAGCAATGCCGGATTGACCGCAAACTCATCTGACAATATATCGTCGACTGTCTTTTTCGGTTCAATTGATACTATGAAAGACTCTCGTGATACCGACTTCCCAACGTCAAATCAAATGACCGAAATACAGATTCAACAAGAGGTAAATATTATTGCTGCCCAAAAGGCCAACTACATTACAGATGATGCATTTTATGATTACCCGGCATATATGGCTTTATGGGCTAACACAATTCACGCTTTGGGTAAAAGCGTGTGGTTTCGGCCCCATTTTAATTGTTGGGAGTTAGATAACGGATGCTCTGCTCAAATGACGCCAGCCGAATATTTGTCATCACTCACAAATTTTATAAATAGCAATTACGTAATTTTTAAGTCTGGAGACATATTTGATCCTTGTTCTGAACCTGAAGACAGTAATTATTGGCAAAACACATTCGGCAGTAACTGGAGTTGGCAAAATGCACCCAACAGCGGTACTGATACCTACAATAATTTTATGATTGATGTGTCACAGACTGCCCAGACCACGCTGCAGGTGCATGGAGTTTACGGTGTTATTACAAATATTCGCTCAACAAACAGTTGGTGGCCCCAAAATCCTTATTCGTTGTATCCGTCAACAATAAAAACTCTGGGGTATGTTACTTATGATTCTTATCCAGAAAGCAATACTACCGACCCAACAATTGCTGTGGCTTCTCGGATTGCTGAACTAAACTCTATCATCAAATACAATCCTGGAATTCCAATAGTACTTGGTGAATTTGGATATAGTAATGACGTTGACGTTGATGATGCCGTTCAGGCCTCAGTATTAGAGGCTGAAATTAATGCTATCATCCCATATAAACAAATTGTCGGATTAAATTATTGGGTAGGAGCAGGCGGTTCAGGTTATGGCGGTTTTACAAATATATTTACCGGTGCACGCGGCAACTGGCAAGCAAGACCCGGAGCTGCCGTAATAGCCAATTATTTTAGTCAAAAAATTAATTAGATTATCTCAAAATAAAGACGCTTATGATTGCTATTGGTTAATACCATAATTACAATTTATTAAATGAGAGGATTTAACGTCTACTATTATTGGTCACCAGAGAAAGCCAGTTTTGAAGTTACCGGCAAGCGAGCCATCGGAGATATTGCAGAAGGTCTCCATATTGTGGAATTAAACGGTCCCTTGAGTGACAAGCAGCAATCCGCCGTCGAACGTATACGTATTATTAATCCATCGCTTACCGCTCAACCCGAGCTAATACAGTCACTGTTTTTCGAGGACGGCGATGAATTCCGATTAGTTAAAACTGGATTGCATCGATTATTGCAAAACCTAAAACCCAGAGAAAGTGTACTAGACAATTTGCGTCGTCGAAGGGTCGAGAGATTACTAAGTCGTTTGGTTACAGAAAAAGAACTTGGGTAATTTAAGCCGATTGGATGGCATTGGCTATTCTTGACGTAATAGCTTCAACATTCTCGTGTTTTGATACAGCATAAACACGAACTAATGGTTGAGTGCCTGAGGGCCTAACTACAATGTTTCCATTGTCGCCTAGATATGCTTTTTCTTTGTCAATTATTTCTTGAATCCTTGGTTCAGCTATTTTCTCAATGGCTCTATCTACTCTAATATTGACCATTCTCTCCGGCCATAAGACAAGTTCATCGTGGATGTCTGCTAAGCTGATATCTTCAGCTGCTGCTTGAATTGCCAACCAAGCGCCCATGTATATCCCATCGCCATTGGATAAGTGATCAAGATCAATCAAATGGCCAGTAAATTCACCGCCCCTAGAATACCCAGAACCATATACTTTAGTTAACTCTAGTAATCTAGCAGTAACATAATGATCGCCATTGGCGCACTCATAAAAAGTTATACCTTTTTCGCCAACAGCTCGTCTTAGGGCGGGATTTGTGTAAATAGTTCCGACTATGCCTAATTGACCAATAGCCAATCGGTTTAGCCAGTAATTACCGTCAATTATTTTCCCACGTTGATCAACACCCATAACCCTATCACCATCCCCATCACTAGCAAATACTCCCAAAAAATTAGATGACTGAGTTAATTTGGGGTTGTTTTTAAGAAATACTTTCACGCCATCTAAACTAGCTGCACCGCAACCATTATTGATATTTTTACCATCACCATCGCAGGCATACTTAACTACTTCTGCGCCTAATGCCATATAAAATTTAGGCGCCAGGTCTGATGCGGCTCCTTCAGCGCCATCAACAACAATTATTTTTCCATTTAATGCGTCTTTGCCACCAAGTTTAATAGTCGTGTCCTCTAAATATTCATCGATTAAATCCGTGCGAGCAATCCATCTATTTGTCTTCCGGTATTGTCTACTAGTTTTCTCTTTAGCGGTAAAATAACGGGTTTCCAATTCTCTTAGTGTTTCGTCATTAAGTTTAATGCCCCCAAGATCGAATGGCTTGAATCCATTATCAGAGCCCGGATTGTGACTAGCGGTTATAGAGATAGCATAAGTCCAATGTTTTTGAGCTGCCCAAGCTATTACTGGCGTCGGGGCTACTTCAACGTCCCAAACTAACGCACCAGCTGCAGCCGCACCAACACAGACAGCTTTACGTAATTCAGGACTAGATTCTCTGGTATCGCTACCCACTACAACTACTGGAGGTTGGTCAGTTTTCTCTGATACCAAATCGATAAATTCATAAGCTAACTGTTTAAACGTTGCTGGGTTTATCCCAGTCTCTTGCGAGTTATCAGCTTCGCCTCGATAACCATCTGTGCCAAATAATTTCTCAGCCATGTTAAACAATTATACCCTTAAATTCATTGATCATATCTTGAATTAGCATTATGTATTAATCCTTTTGTCGTACTTCATACTGATTTAATTACAATTGGCTTTTGGTCAAGATAATTTAGGCTTAACTTTAAGAAGCGCCGTTCCAACCACCAATCCAACCGCGGCCAAAGGTAGCAATGTATTTTCACGAGTTTTAGCTGCTTGCTTAAAGTTTTTGTCATTATCCGATCCTTTTAAACAAGATGCTTCATTACCGTCTTTAAGTACTGTCCAGCGCGTCCTAGTTGTATTAAGGTTATTGATAGCCACGCCAGAGCTAATTGCCGCTGAGACAACCCTCTGCTTATTCAAAGCCATTCCAACACCACCCAGAAACGCCCTGCCAACTCTAGTTCCAATTCCGCCTTCAGTGACTATCAAGCCATGCGATTCGGCCCTGGCCCTAGCTAAAGCCGGCAAGACTGTAGTCATAGTAGCCAACGCATAACAATCAGCCGCAAACCGGTTACCGCGTTTTCGAGAAGTATATGACAAAACGCTAAAAGTAAATATCTCTTCAAATTTATCGGCTATTACATCTTTTTGCATGCCGATTATTGCTGAATCTAAATCGTTGTTAGTGTGTTTCTTGCGCTCTAAACTGCCATCTATGCCGTCGAGTAAACTGCCGACAGTATACGCCACCGTAGGCGCGACCGATTTATCGGGATCAATAAGTATGGCGGTATCAGCAGCTGCTACAAGACCCAAGCCCAATAATGTTATGTGGTCAGCCTTTACGTTGGGTAGGTTTTTATCAAGGCTAGATACCAGTCTTCCAATAGGCTCAGCAAATACTCGCCGAAGCAAGCTGTTGCGGGTTGAAGCTGTTTCTTGGGGCGATGTATTTTCACCTGGAGAAATATTTGGGTCAATCATCGATCAATAACTAAATTTATTCGATTACCCACCAATAAATATAAATACACTATTAAGATAATAACATATTATTAAATTATATTCAAATATTCAGGTGAGCAACTCAACGGCTTTGCAATAGCCATTTACATCAATCTGGGGACAGATAATAGATAACTTGCCCTACGTCACTTTCTTGCGTAATAGTATTGGCCATCATTTGACCATTGTCCGTCGATGGATCCATGATTGCTGAATCACCATAAACAAATGTCGGATTCTTACCACCACTAACAACAATTTCGACATGACCGCCTGAGTAATCAAAATAGGCAACGTCTCCTGGTTGAGGCACATAACCCGATGCAGCTGGATGCAGTTTAAAGCCCATGTACTGAATATTACCGGCAATATTTTCATCCCAACCATCAGCGTTGCCTTGGGAAAATGGATAGCCTGATTCTTTATAAACATAGCTAACAAAATCTGCGCACCATTCCTCGTAAGCTGCCCCATCAGTGTAATTGTTCAGCAAAGCTTCATGACTAGGCGAACCAGATTGCCAAGCAGTCCATTCTTTGACCGCATTACAAGCAATTTTTTCTCCTTTTGAGCCAGTACAATTAATTTGTGCCTGACTGGCTTTATCATTTAATGAGCTTGGAGTCCAGGTTTGTTGGGGTTTTGAAATATCATTACAACTGTCAATTACTAACTGGTTAGCGGGTTGGGAGACAGAGGCAGTTAAGCATAACCCACTGTTGGGGTTTTGAAACCCAGATTGATCACGCAACCAAACTTGACCTTCTTCCCCGTCACAAATATTTATTACAATAGCAGTTAAATTAGCTTTTCCATTATCCTTGACCGATAGGCAGTAAGATCCATTATGGATAATAGTATCGTAATTAGTCGCCCAGTCTTGGGACATCGTATCATTGCACTTCCAAGCATCAACCACGGAATTTTTAGTAGTTTTACCATTATGGTCATCTAAACAATAACCGGATATGCCTGACGTAATTTTGGGGCTATCAGCTGAAACATGATTTTCTATAAACTTAAACATTACAAAGAGAGCCATCAGCAGAGCTAGTACAATAATGATTGAACTAAAGATCGAACCGGATTGGGACATTAATCTACGCGAAGTAGTAGATGTGTTCATAATTTTATTTTGGTTAATTTTTATTTTGGTTTCGCGCTTACAATTATCTTAAAATGGACAACTAGTGTCAATACATCAAATGCTAATTAAATTTGGTTGCTGTCCTGGCTTAGGCGATATGGAGTCTGTTATGCTTGATATAGGAATATTTCGATAAATAGATAAACCAATGAGCAAACAATACCAGGAAGAATTTAAAGTAAGCGGCGAGGAGTTACTTACAAAAGTTAAACAACTGATAAGCGAAGGAAACGTCCGTCGGATTATTATTAAAAGCAAAGAAGGACGATCAATCATTGAAATCCCACTGACAATCGGTGTGATTGGTACAATTTTAGCGCCAACTTTAGCTGCAGTGGGAGCTATTGCGGCACTAGTGGGTAGTTGTACGCTAAGCGTAGAACGAGAGTCATAATCTTATGTATCCAACCAAACATCCAGTCCATTATGCCTTCATTGATAGCCAAAACTTAAACCTCGGTATCCGTTCGTTGGGTTGGCATGTTGATTATAAAAAACTTCGATTATATCTAAAAAATAAGTATCACGTTAGCCGGGCATTTATGTTTATAGGCCATGTGAGCAATAACCAGGAACTCTATTCAGAGCTTGAGAATGCTGGTTTTGATCTGATATTCAAGCCTACTGTGCAATATTTTGAGAATGACAAACAAACCGTTAAAGGCAATGTCGATGCTGAGTTGGTTCTCTACGCCGCCGCAATTGAGTATCCCAATTATGATAAAGCTATAATTATCAGTGGTGACGGGGATTTTGCTTGCTTATTAGAATTCCTTGAATCTAAAGGCAAACTTTTACAAGTATTAACTCCCAATAATAAATACTCAAAGCTGCTTATTCCATTTGCTAACCGGATAGTGCATATAAGTCGATTGCGAAAATCTATTGAATATAAAAAGACCAGCATCGGCGATCGGTCGAAACCTTAAGCCTATCTGGCCATGGTGATAACTTAATACTACTATATAAGCAACTTCTTATCAACGAAAATTTTAACAGAGAATTTTATTAAATAACAGATAATCAAGCGCCAAACCGGCGTTGTTTTCTACTATATTCGGCAATTGCATCTTTTAAGTCTTCTTCGTTAAAATCTGGCCAATTTTTCTTTGTAAACTGCAATTCGCTATAGACTGATTCCCACGTCATGAAATTGCTGAGACGTTGTTCGCCTGAAGTTCGAATTATCAGATCGATTGGCGGTATGTCTGGTGCATATAAAAATTTTTCAACCATGTGCAAAGAGACTTCTTCCGGTTTTACATCTGCGGCAACTATTTTTTTAATAGCATCGACTATTTCTTGTTGGCCACCATAATCCAAACAAAGCAATAATGTTCCCCTTGTATTATTTTCAGTCAGTTTCTCGGCATCATGGATAGCAGTCAGAATCGCGGCGCCGAGTTTAGCTTTTGATCCAATTACGCAAAGGCGAATGTTCTCTTTATGAAAATCATTGATCTCATGTTTTAAAATCCATTTCAAGATTTTCATGATATCTTTTACTTCTTGTCGGTCGCGTTTCCAGTTTTCGCAAGAAAATACATAAGCCGACACATAGCGAATACCATATTTAATTGCTGCTTTGGAAACAGTTTTAAGATTTTGATAACCTAATTCGTGGCCTTCCCTGATACTTAACCCGTTGGCTCTAGCCCAACGCCGATTACCATCAAGAATTAGACCTAAATGGACAGGAACGACTAAGGTTTGCGTTGTAGTTGTAGTTGTAGGCATAGTGTTAAATTATAGTACAAACCTTCTAGACAAAGTAATTTATAATGGTTTACTCATATCTATTCGCCAAATAGAGCAGTTATTTATTACTTGTGGCGTGGTCGGTTTAATATTCTTGTCAAGCAATAACCGAATGATACGAATTGGTCCGCCATGAGTTACTATTAACACCGTGCCATTAGGGTAAATTTTATATATTTGATTTAGAAATTCTTTCAACCTATTTTGAACTTGCTTATAAGATTCACCGCCTGGTAGTCTGACATGCATTACAAAACTGATTTTAGGAATTATTTTTATAAATCTTCCTAACTGTAACCCCTGAAATCGTCCGTAACGGAACTCTCGTAAGGAGGCACTAAGTAAGTATGGAACTTGATTATGATATTGATGTAATGGCTCAGCGGTATCTGTACAGCGCAGTAAATCTGAACTATATAGGGCGTCAATGTTTTCATTTTTAAGCTTACCGGTAACTTCAATGATTTGCTGCTTTCCAAGCTCAGAAATTTGTCCATGCCTTTGTCCCTGAATAATTCCCTGTTGATTTTCAATTGTTTCAGCATGCCGGATAATTATTAAGCGCATAATAACAGTGTAGCAGATAATTAATTCTACTAATTATAATGCAGTAAAATAGATATTATTAGTATTTAATGTTATAATATATTTATTGTTCATTAGTATATTTTATGTAAGGATGTGTTAATCTAAGAAAATGTGCGGAATAGTCGGTTATTTAGGCAGTAAAACAGCTGCACCAATTATTATTGACGGATTACATCGTCTTGAATACCGAGGTTACGACAGTGCCGGAGTGGCTGTTATCGACAACAAGAAAGCCACCATCATTAAACGCTGTGGACGAGTAGACGAATTAGAGTCAGCTATTCCTCCTCATAAACTATTAGCTACCATAGGCATAGGGCATACTCGCTGGGCAACGCATGGCATACCTAATGAAGTTAATGCACATCCACAACAGAGTGCTAATGGCCGCGTAATTTTAGTTCACAACGGGATCATTGAGAATTATGCTGAACTGAAAAATAATCTAAAGAAACAGGGTATAGCTTTCAAAAGTGACACCGATACTGAAGTGTTAGCTAATCTTATAGCCATTATTTTGAATAAGCCAAAAATGTCTTTGTTTACAGCCGTTCAAGAAGCCTTACGACTGGTACAGGGAGCTTATGCTATAGCCGTATTAGATAGCACGAACACTGATTCGTTAGTCGTTGCTAAAAAAAGTAGCCCTTTAGTGGTTGGAATAGGACATAAAGAATTTATTGTCGGATCTGACGCTACCCCCATCGTGGCTCATACTCGAAATGTACTTTATTTAAACGATGATGAGGTTGCTGAGCTAAAGCGTGACGGTAGTTACGAAGTGGTGTCATTGGTTAGTAATAAGATAGACTCCAAAATTCAACATTTAGATTTCAATATCGATAAATTAGCCAAGAATAATTATCCGCATTTCATGCTTAAAGAAATTCACGAACAACCTGAGGCAATACGAAACACAATGCGTGGCCGTTTAAGTTTAACTAATAATACAGTGATGCTAGGCGGCATTAATGATTACGAACAGCGAATATTGCGCGCACCACGCTTAACCATCGTAGCTTGTGGCACATCATGGCATGCTGGACTAGTTGGTAAATACCTGATTGAAGAGTTAGCTGGGATCCCAGTTGATGTTGAGTTGGCATCAGAATTCCGTTATCGTTCTTACCCCTTAAACAATCATGATGTTGTGTTGGCAATATCACAATCAGGAGAAACGGCTGACACTTTAGCTGCGTTGCAATTAGCCCAAGACAAAGGAGCATTAACTCTTGGTTTAGTTAATGTTGTTGGTTCAACTATAGCTAGAACTACGATAGCCGGAGTTTATACTCATGCCGGACCAGAAATTAGCGTAGCATCAACAAAAGCATTCACTACCCAGGTCACCGCCCTAACTTTGATGGCACTCCATTTTGCGCAACAATTGGGTAATTTGCCCACGGCAGAGTTACACAAACTATACCATCAATTTTCGATGATACCCGACCATGTGGAAACGGCTCTTAAATATGCGCCAATCATTAAAAAAATTGCACCACAACTTGTTAACAAACATGTAATTTTCTTTCTCGGTAGGAATAATTGTTTTCCAGTAGCTTTAGAGGGTGCCTTAAAAATGAAAGAAATCGCCTATCTACCTTCAGAAGGTTACGCAGCTGGTGAAATGAAGCACGGTCCAATTGCGTTAATCGGGCCCGATACACCTGTATTTGTAATCCTACCTGCTCAAGGTGAACTTCGTACTAAATTGCTTAATAATATTCAAGAAGTTAAAGCCCGTAAGGGTTTTGTGATTGCGATTGCCAGTAATCTAGATAATGAAGTTAAAAAATATGCCGACATTGTTTTACCAATACCGGCAGTTGATGATATTTTCTTACCGATTATAGCTACCATACCACTCCAATTGGCGGCTTATTATACTGCGGTTTTACTAGGTAATGACGTTGATAAACCGCGTAATTTGGCCAAATCAGTAACTGTTGAGTAGTAAGTTAGATCTTTATTTATAAGAAATATCCTTAATTATTCTGGGGTAAATTTTAATTTGTAAGTGTATACTTTCGATTATGGACTCTTATCGTTTGAATCCAGTAGAAAAGTCGGACAATTCTGCAAATGTCGATCGACCCTTGCCGCACACTTTACAAAAGTCAGATTATTCACTTAGCCTACAGCCCAAGCATCATCAAATCTTTAAAATTATCGCAATTATAATTCTATTAATCGTGCTGGCTAGTGCTTTAGCAATCGGCATTAATCATTTTGATAAAAAGTCCAAAGCAGCTAAAACGAATGTTGTAAATACGTTGCCGCTAACTTCCCAGATTGGTCTTCCCGCAGCAAACCAGCAATATTATTCTACTAATCTTAGTCTTGGCTTTAATTATCCAAAAACTTGGACAATTAATGATAATGCCATCACAAATATACTGACTATTCAGTCGCCAGCGATTGAATTACTAGCTTCAAATAGTAAACTCGAAAAAGGTCGTATCACATTAACGATTCAGAACCTAACCCCTGTTATCCCAGGATTTCAGAACGGCAATGCAACGGCCGCTTTAGAGTCGCAGCTGATTACTTACACAAATCCAACCGCCACTCAGCGCGCTTCGACTTACATCAGTTTTTTGCATTATGCAAGTTCCCCCAATCCTGCTAGTAATATTGATGCTATATATGTTACTGGTAATGCTGGCTATAAATTAAATCAATACATTCCCGAATCGGCAATTATAGCTGTGAGTCCAGCTATCGGTATAACATTTAGCTCTTGTACAAATACTGCTTGTACGGGTAACGGATCACCAATGAGTATTAGTAGTACTGCTTGGAATACTACCAGTTTTTCTGCTCCAATCCTTACGTTATTAAAATCACTATCTATCACCTAATAACCTGCCATTATTGCATTTATGCCAGACTCTAACAAAGATTATCCATCAACAATAATAGTTATCATTGGAATAACTGGTGATTTAGCCAAAAGGAAATTAATACCTGCTTTGGTCACTTTGGCGTCTCACAAAGCTCTACCAAATAATTTTCAAGTAATTGGCATTAGTCGCCAATCGATTAGCGCTTCTGAACTAATGACGAACTTATCAAGCCGCCAAATATCCTCAGCATCCGCTAGGAAATGGCTGAAGCTACATGTAACTATGTTTCAAATGGACCTAAGCCAGCTCAAAGAATATATTCGCTTGTCTGAATATCTAAGAACTACTAAAAAAGCCATGGCCGGTAAAGTTCAAGTGTTATTTTATTTAGCTGTGCCACCTCAAGTATCGCAGCCAATCGTTAAAAATCTTGGGCGGGCAAAATTAGCGAGTGAAAGATCAACGAAACTTTTGCTTGAAAAACCATTCGGGACCGATTTAGCTTCTGCTCAAGAATTTATTAGATACCTTAACGATTATTTTGATGAGTCGCAGATTTACCGTATCGACCATTACCTCGCTAAAGAGATGGCACAAAACCTAATAGTTTTCAGAAATGAGAACTCCCTATTCAAACGAACCTGGAACAATAATTTTATAGAAAAGATAGAGTTGACGTTGCTGGAAAGTATTGGTATCGAATCACGGGCAAATTTTTATGAACAGACAGGCGCTTTACGAGATGTCATCCAGGGACACTTAATGCAACTTGCCGCTTTAACGCTTATGGATTTACCGCCTCGCGGTCAATGGCAGTTAGTCCCTGTCTGCCGCTTAAAGGCTCTTGAACAATTGACTTTGCATGCACCTGGACAAAACCCATATGAGGTAGTTCGAGGTCAATACGACGGTTACCGTCAAGAGGTAGCCAATAAGCAAACTAATACTGAAACTTTTGTATCGTTAAAACTTCATTCAACTGATCCAAATTGGCTTGGCGTGCCAATTATCCTTACTACAGGTAAATCTTTGAGTGATAGTAAATCTGAAATCACAATCAATTACCGAAAGACTCATGAAGACGAAGCTGATCGACTTAGTCTGCGTATACAGCCCAATGAAGGCATTGAAGTTCAGCTCTGGTCAAAACGTCCTGGTTATGACAGAGAGCTTGAGAAGGTAGACTTAGCATTTTCTTATAAAGAACATGAGCGCGAACTAGCTGATGCTTACGAAAGAGTATTGCTTGATGCTATTCAGTCTGATCATAGTCTGTTCACATCAAGTGAAGAAGTGGAAGTCTCTTGGCGAATACTTCAGCCGCTGCAAACTGCTTGGGAGTTAAGTAACGGCAATGATTTATGTTTCTATAAACCCGGAAGTAAGCCAAGTGATATCACCAATAATAATATTTTAACAGGCTAAACGACTTTTTGTGACAAAATCCACTTATTTCTTGTATGAATACTTACATATTCATAAGCGCTTATGGTATTTACTATAGTACAGTGCTATGTTGTGAGCCCGAATCATTATTAGGCACTAGCACAAAGCCCCTCGCACAGGGGCTTTTTAATTATATTTGGTATAGTTGAGTAATGATTAGTGTATCCAGAGAAGTAATTGAGCAGATTATTAATCGAGCTATTAAGAATTTACCCAAGCCTTATGTTGATCATTTGGATAATATAGCTTTTATTGTTGAGAGCGAACCAACGCCAGAGCAGCGTCATCAACTTAGTCTTAGGCCAGATCAAACTCTATTTGGCCTTTATGAAGGCGTTCCCTTAAGCCAACGGCACGGAGCGGTTAAGTTGCTACCGGATAAAATTACTATCTTCCAAAAACCATTAGAGTTTGCAAGCAACAACTTAGAAGAGCTTTCCAACAGAGTTAGTCGAACAGTTTGGCACGAAGTTGCGCATTATTATGGATTAGGGCATGATCGAATACGCGAACTAGAATCTAGGGAACGTGAGCAAAAATCTTGAGCTGTAATTAATTTGTCCATTTATTTTTTAAACTAAGGGCCAAATAACTCTGCCTATAACATTTTGTCGGGGTAACCATCCAAAATTTCGGCTATCTATACTATGATGATCATTATCGCCAACCACAAAAAGTTTACTATTTTGGATATCTTTAATCCGTTTGATTTTATCGACTTGGTTATGCTTAATGACTATTACATCGTTGATTGACAGTTTTGTTGAAAGGTTCGTTGCAATTATTAACTGGCCCGGACGAAGTGTCGGTACCATGCTGTTGCCAATTACTCGACGAACAAACAGTGGCTTATAATTTTTTAGTCTCCGTGAAGATATGGGTGATTTCATCAATTTGATCGAGTAGTTTCTGTGCCTGGGCTGTGTCAGTCGTTTTTTTACAGGTTCCGGCTTGTTTTGTAGCTTGCCAGAATAAATCATGTAGATTGGGGTATTTATCAAGGTGTTCCTGTTTAAAATAATCAGTCCATAGCACCCACAAGTGGTGTTTAACTAGTTCTGCTCGTTCTTCTTTAATAAAAAGTGCTCGAATTTTATCTTCGTCATTTAACCCAGAATATTTTTCCATAATTGCAAAGATACTCTGGGCTTCTATCCTAGCTTGAGCTGGATCATATACTCCGCAGGGTAAGTCACAATGAGCGTAGACTGGTTTAATAAATGGTAATTTCATATAGTTTTGTCTCCTGCTTATCCTTATTAGTATACTATTATTTGATCTTTTTACTGTGGGCGTTCCGCCAGGCGTCAATCTTAGCATGGTTCCCATTAATCAAGACAGATGGTACGCGGTAGTTGCGAAATACTGGTGGCCGAGTATACTGTGGGAACTCCAGCGTCAGACTATCAGCAAAACTCTCAATTGCAGCGCTTTGTTGACCACCTAAAACGCCTGGTATTAATCTAACTACGCTATCAACTAGTACCATTGCCGGTATCTCGCCACCGGTTACTATGTAATCACCAATTGACAGCTGTTGATCAATTAATTTTATGATGCGTTCGTCATATCCTTCGTAATGGGCACAAACTATTATCATGTCAGAATTGGCTTTTGCAATTTGTTCAGCTGTCGATTGGACGAAACGCTTACCCCGAGGCGTCATAAGATAGACTTTAGCCAGTGGTAACGATTGCTTGGCAGCTTCAATTGCCGCAAAAAGTGGCTCTGGTTTTAATAACATGCCATCTCCACCACCGTAAGGTATATCATCCACCTGGTGTCGCTTGCCAAGCCCAAAGTCGCGCAAATTTAAGTAATCTATACTTACTAGTTTTTTATCTTGGGCTTTTTTTAACATGCTGATATTAAAGACATCAGCAAACATTTCCGGGAATAAACTAATAATTATTATCTTCATATTTTAATTATCCGTACGATACGCACTGTAAGCAAGTGAATCCAATAAAAAAACCTCGGTAATTTTGCCAAGGTTTCTTTATCACATAAAGCTCCCAGCCGGATAAACCGGTGGCTCGCAATGAGCTTTGTTTTTGGCTGTTAAAATAATCGCTATACTATTACGATTACCAGGCTACTATACATCAAGATCGTCTAGATCTTCAAGTTCTTTTCGGGTTTTACTAACAACATCCTCGTGATCAACTTCTTCTTCGCTAGTTTCGTTTTCATCAACTACAGCTGGTGTTTCGGTTGGCGGTTCACTCGTTTGGTTGTTGTTATCATCCACGGGGGCAGTTGGTTGCTGATTGTCTCCCCCACCATTATCAATTGGCTGCTGTGGTGCATATGAACCGTTGTCAGACGAAGATCTGGGCTGCATTGGACCATTGTCAATAATCTTTAGGTTATAACGGGCATCATTTTTAGTGCCGAGTGCTCGTAATAAGGTTCGTAAACTTTGGGCTGTGGCTCCTCTTTTGCCGATTACTCGACCAAGGTCTTCCGGGTCGACGGTTAATTCAAGTAATACGCCTTTTTCATCTATCCGTCTCTCTACGGAAACGGCATCCGGTTTACTTACTAATGACTTGACAATATATTCAACAAATTGCTGATCAATACTGTTCATGACAGAAATCTCCTATTTAGTCTTTTATCATTATACTAGATACAAAATACATTGAACATAAGGCTTTGTGACAGATTGATAACTCTTTAATATAAGCAATCCCTATTAAGATTTTTCAGTTGTATCTGCTTCAGTCTCAGCAGTAGGTTCTATAGGTTTATCTTCTGGTAATTTTTCACTGACTTCAGTTTCAGTTGGCACGACAGTCTCTTCTGCTGGCGCTTCTTCTTCAGTCACTGGCGTAGCTGGCTTTGTTTCAGTTTTTTCAACTTCTGCTCCAGCCGGACGATTACGACGTAACTTGTTGATATTTTTAACCGCCCTAGGATTATTTTCCTGTAAATGGACCCATTTCGGCAAATTTATACCTTCTGATTTTAATAGTCGAGCGACTCTATCGGATGGATGAGCTCCATGTTCTAAAAAGAAAACTGCTTTATCTTTTTCAACGACCAAAGTCTTCTGATGGGGATCATAATGACCAAGCTGCGTAACAATTTTGCCCCTGGATGGTGATCGGCGAGAATCCTGAACAACCAATCGGAACATTGGGTGGCCCTTGCGACCAGTTCTTTGCATGCGTATAGCTAACATATAATATCTAACACCTATTTATAGCTTTGATTACTATCTTGATATCGTTGCTTATTTTACAGATTACGTTCTCTGTTGTCAATTTTAGTTGCTACCTTGGTTAGTTGTTTCAGCGTTGTAATCTCTTAAAGCTGACTGTGCTGCCTGTTGCTGGCCGGCTTGTTTGCTAGGCCCAATGCCTGTCCCGTGTAATTGGCCGTCAATATAAACTCCCACCGTGAATGTCTTGTCGTGGTCAGGGCCTTCTTCGTTAATAACTTTATAAATCGGCGTAAATCCTTGCTGATTTTGCACTACTTCTTGTAGATGAGATTTAGGATCTAACCAAGAGCCGCTCACTAAAATATCATGAAAAGTTACTAGTAGATCGTTGGTAATGAACCGCTTGGCGGCTTCATAACCTTGGTCAAGATAAAGCGCACCAATTACTGCCTCAAAACTATTGGCTAGAATTTGAGCTCGAGCCCGATCCGTTCCCCGTTTTTCTCCACGGCTTAACCTTAACAATGGTTCAAAACCTAGTTTGTCAGCAGCTGCGCTTATACTCTCTGTGCGTACCAATGAGCTGCGCCAATTAGTTAATATGCCTTCTGGTTCATCAAAATTGGAGTAAAGGTATTCAGTAGTTACTAGCTCTAAAACAGCATCCCCTAAAAATTCCAATCGTTCATTGTGCTCATGAACTGTTTTTTTATGCTCGTTGAGATAAGATCGATGTGTGAAAGCTGTAATTAATAAACCTAAATTGTTAAATTTTACATGTAAGACATCTTGGGCAAAATTGTAATAAAGAGCGGACGACTGCATATTTCTAGTCTCTTATTTTAAAGCGATTCCTCGCGAATCTTTTTTAATCCAACTAACATTAATTTACTAATATCTTCATATTCAATTTTATCAACTGCTTCCTGGGCAGGAAACCATTTTACGGCATTTAACCAATCTTCTGGTTTAAAATTATCTGTATTACCTACTGCTTTTACAAGATAAATATGCATTGTCATGAGAACTAAGGTTTGCGTTCGCCGGTAGCGAAAATTCACTTTACCAAGCCAATTTAAGACCTGCATTTCTTTGAGACCGGTTTCTTCGCGGATTTCTCGCTCTGCAGTCACTCTAGGCTCTTCTCCTGGCTCAACATGGCCTTTTGGAATGGTCCACCTGTCTTTAGCGTCTTGGATTAAAAGAATCTCAATCTTGCCTAATTTATCGCGGCGAAAAATAACACCACCTGAAGTGGTTTCGCTGACGGCTTCGGTAATCGCTGGAGGTCGTTTAACAAGTCTTCGAAATCCTTGTATCGGTTTTGGCCGCTTCATTTATTCTCCTTGGTTTTTATGCTCTTCTTGGTGGATTTTGTCTTTTTAGCTGCAGTTTCTGTATCTTTGGCTTCTCGTTGTCGTAATACTGTACCAAGCACACCGTTAATAAATTTTGATGAATTCTCACCGCCAAATGCTTTGGCTAACTCTACGGCTTCATTTATAACAACCTTGGGGGGTACATCTTTGCCGTATAGAAGCTCATATAGGCCTATATAAAGGACTATCCGATCCATTCTGGCAATCTGGTCAATTGGCCACTCCGGAGCAACTGGCTGGAGTATATCATTAAGTTTTGACTGGTTTTTAATTATGCCGTGGACTAACTCTTCGACGAAAGTGGTGTCGTCTATCAGATGGTTATAGCGGTCAATATTGCGCTCTAAAATAACATCTAATTTGCTATTATTATCACCTGCCTGACGCCTAAAATCTTCCTCATAGAGCGTTTGCAATGCGATTATTCGACCTAAGTGACGATTTGATGCCATATTGTTAAATACTGCCGCTAACAGTTAATCTAGTTTATGTAGCTGACTTTTCGGTCAATTTTTTCCCAGATTCTCGGCGCGTTGTAAAAGCCTTCACCGGAGAATGTGCATTGACTTTGCGAGCCAGTTTAAGCACTTCATGACTACGCCGGGAGCGGGTTCGTCGAGCAGTTGTCCGTTTCTTGGGTTGTCCCATCTTAGTTCTGACTCCTTTTGTTATATTACCGACAAATCAATCAGTATTATAACTTAATAAAGCCGCCTCGCACAACCAAACAAGGGACTAAATTATAGCATCACGCTTTTATTATTAACTGTAATATTTTAACTTTTAGGCTTTATTACAAAATTAATAATCCGTTCTGGGACATATATTGTCTTATTAATTGATTGATCTTTAAGGTATGGGATTATTTTTTCATGCTCAGACGCGGCTTTAATGACAGCCTCTTTATCGGTCGGTAACTGCATTTGCAACTCAGCCCTAAGCTTACCATTTACCTGTACGATTACAGTGACACTAGTCTCAGATAAAAAATTTTTATCCCAGTCTGGCCAATTTGTCCGATGAATAGATTCTTCGTGACCAAGATCTTGCCATAATTCTTCGCTGATAAAAGGCGCAAACGGCGCTATTAATTTTAGTAATTGGTCGATCGCTTTTGCCCAGTCCTGGCGATGAGAAAAATTATCTTGAGCCTTAAGTTTATACAGGTTGTTAACTGCTTCCATGAGAGATGCAATTGCTGTATTAAAACCGAATCTTGGCATGTCTTCTGACACTAATTTGATAGTGCGGTGCATTATACGTTGGATTTCGTTAGTGAATTTTTCATCATTATTTGACTCTGCTGGAACTTCTATATATTCCTGGCATAATGTCCAGATACGTTGAAGAAAATGATAAGTGCCGCCAAGACCCTCTGTGCTCCAAGCTGCCATTTGATTCCATGGACCGATGAATAATTCTAATAATCTTATCGAATCTGCACCATAACCCTGGCTTATTAAACTATCGGGTTCAATAGTGTTGTTTTTGCTCTTACTCATTTTCGAACCATCCGGGGCTAATATCATTCCGTGGTTGTGCAATTTAGTAAATGGCTCCTGGAAATTAATTAATCCCTCGTCAAAAATTACCTTTGTCCAAAAACGAGCATAAAGAAGATGCATCACGGCATGTTCCGCTCCCCCGATGTAATCATCAACTGGCAACCAATAATCAACTTTATCTCTGGCAAAAGGCGCTTGATCGTTGTGCGGATCAGCAAACCTTAGAAAATACCAACTTGAACAAGCGAAACCGTCCATAGTATCCGTTTCCCTTTCAGCCGGTCCGCCGCATTGTGGGCAAGTTGTTTTTATGAACGTGGGATCATTAGCTAACGGGCTTTGGCCGTCATCACGCGGCTGAAAATCTGTTAAGTCAGGCAATACTACTGGTAAATCTTTATCTGGAACTGGTACAATGCCATCTTTCGGGCAGTGGATAATGGGAATGGGCGCACCCCAATAACGTTGACGACTGATTAACCAGTCACGCATCTTGTAGTTTATTGTTTCTTTGGCGATTTCGACTTTTGCCAGATCGTTAACTATTCTTTCTCGAGCTTCGCTGGAACTAAGACCATCGTATTTTCCTGAATTAACTAGTACGCCTTCGCCCTCATAGCGTTCCCCTAGAATAAACCGCACCACTGCATAGAGATGCATTGGATCGATAATCTCTCGAGCAGCTTGTTCGAATAGAATCCACTCTACGCTAAATTTATTAACTTCTGATTCGTCAAGTTTTTGCGGTTGACAGTCATAACTCTTCAATCTAATGTGGACAAATTTTGTGTCACAGGAATGCGCTTCATTTTTTGAAAATGCAAAGTATTTATAGTGATAAATTTCCTCACCAACTTCAATTACCTCTAGATCTTTATAGCCGGTTTCTTCAGTAACTTCACGCAAAGCTGTTTCAGTGGGATTCTCCAAATTTTGAGTTGTGCCGCCAACTAACAATCGGCCACCTCTTTCTGGCCCCCAATTTATAGTCAGCACTTCTTTATTGTCATTCTCAACAATAGCAACAATTTTATTACTTTTTACAAATTGCTTTTCGTCTATAACATCATTTCTTATAACAACGGGATCAATAACATTTACGATTGGCAGTTTATATTCTTTTGCAAAATCATTATCCCGCTTATCATGTGCCGGTACGCCCATAATTGCACCGGTGCCATAATTCATTAACACATAATCGGCAATCCAAATGGGCATCTTACTGTTGTTTATTGGATTTATAGCATATGCGCCACTAAATACTCCTGTTTTTTCCCGTTTAGTTTCCTGGCGCTCAATATCCGATCTTGCTACCGCTTGCTTAATATAACTGTTTACTTCGCCGCGCTGTCCATCAGTAGTAATTTTTTCAACTAAAGTGTGCTCTGGTGCTAAAACTAAAAAAGTAGCACCAGATAACGTATCAGGGCGAGTCGTATAGACCTGGATTAATTGGTCTCCGCCTTCTATTTTAAAAATAACTTCTGCTCCACTGGAACGCCCAATCCAGTTCCGTTGCATGGTTTTAATAGCATCCGACCAATCTAAGTTATCTAGATCATATAGTAATCGATCAGCATATGCAGTAATCTTAAAAAACCACTGTTTTAGGGCTTTCTTTTCAACATCACTACCACATCGCCAACATTTTCCATTTTCAACCTGTTCATTAGCTAAAACCGTTTTATCTATTGGGCACCACCACTGAAGACTTTCTTTCTGGTAAGCCAGCCCGCGCTTATAGAGTAATAAGAAAAACCACTGTGTCCAACGGTAATATGACGGATCAGTACTATTAATTTCACGCGACCAGTCATAACTAAAGCCCATCTGCTCTAATTGTTGTTTAAACTGCTTGGTGTTTTCAGCAATAGCTTGTTTTGGGCTAATTCCAGTTTTTATAGCGTAATTCTCGGCGGGTAGACCAAATGCATCCCAACCCATAGGGTGTAGCACTGCCATACCTTTCATTCGACAATATCGGGAATAAACATCGCCAATTGTATAGTTTCGAACATGACCAACATGCATCGCCGAGCCGCTGGGATATGGAAAATACTCTAAGATGTAGTGCTTAGGCTGGTTTGAACTTTCGCCTACTTGATAGAGTTGGTCTTGTTCCCAGCGTTCACGCCATTTTGGTTCAATTTCTTTAGGATTATATCGTTTCATAAGTACAGTTTAAATTTTTAGAATTGCTGCAGGAAATTGGTAGAGAAAGTCGTTGTTAATGCAAGCTGTTTAGCATATCGCTCTTTGCCAAAGCTGACAAGTTTTTCAACTAACTCAACGCTAGAAATACCTACTCGCCGCCAATTATGAGCATATAAACTGCCAGGCAGTGGATTAACTTCATTGAAATAAATTTTACCCGATTTACTATCAATTAACATATCTACTCTAGCTATTCCGCTACAGCCCAAGGCTTTATAAACTGACAAGCCAACCTGTTCGGCGGCGTCATAAAGTTTTTTCGGTAAATCCGCTGGTAATATGCTATAACCCTGAGCGCCTTTGGTTTTACCAGTATTCTCGCCTTTTTTCCCACCACGCAGATACTTTGTATCAAAATCAAAGAAATCTTCAGCTTTGGTAAGAGGTTGTTCTAACAAGGCAGGAATTGGTAGTTCGTTGCCTATAATCGGTAAAGTGACCTCAATAAGGTTTTGAACTTCTTCTTCTACCAGTACACTGTCGTCATAATGAGCGGCAACTTCTAAGCCATTTTTGAGTTCCTCGGTGTTTGTGACTCGACTTATCCCAATGCTTGAGCCTAGATGTGCCGGTTTGACGAATAACGGATAATGTAGTTTTTCTTCAATTTTGCTAACGCTCGGGATTAATTCATTATTAATGATGCTGGCAGAAAATGCTAAATACTCAGTCGTGTGAATACCATTTGCCATTGCTATTTGTTTGCTTAAAACTTTATCCATAGCAATAGCGCTGGCGCTAACACCACAACCGACATAGGCTACTCCAGCCATTTCAAGTAACCCCATCAGATCACCATCTTCTCCATAAGTGCCGTGCATGCTCGGAAAAACTACATCAATTTTGCATCGCTTTTGATGTCCAATTGAACTGCCCTTAACAAGTGTCATACCACCGTTAAAATTTACACTTATCGGTTTATTTCGGGAAATAAAACTTTGAATTTTACCACTTGAATATAAATGAATGTCCTTTAACTGCTTATCCCAGTACCAGGCACCATCTTTAGCGATATAAACAGGTTCAACTTGGTATTTACCAATAAGCTCCAGTGGTTTTATTATGCTGGCAATAGCCGTGATGATTGAAATATCATGTTCAGCAGTACGGCCACCGAAGATTACTGCGATAGTTTCCATATGCATCTAAGTATAAACAATTACGCCTAATAGTTCTATCTAGTGAATAGCAATTAGCTTAATAAATTTTTAACCCATTTAGGTATAATTATCGGTCCAGTCGTTTTGAAGCAAGACAATATCTCCAGCAGCGACAAATTCTGATAAATTCGAATAAAACTTTAATGGATCAGTTTCAATTCTTAGCTGACCATTAAATCCACCGCTATTTAGACCAGTTTGGATATAATGGGTAGTAGAATTTTTCATGAGCACTACAATATCACTTTTGGATGCAGCTATAAGTTCGCCAAGCTTTTCATGAACTGCTCGTTTTTCTTTACCCTGGTCTACTAAACCGGGGGTGACATATATTTTACGTTTGGCTGCTAATTCAGCTAACAGCGCTGTACCAGCTTTTATTCCCTCAATATTACCATTGTAAGTATCGTCAATTATCCAGGCTTCATTAAGTTTATAGGGTTGCATCCGATGCTCGAAAGCTGTGGTTTTAGCTACACCATCAATTATCTGTTTAGTACTTAGCCCAAACTCATCTGCTAGCACAGCTGCCAACACTAGGGGCCCAATATTCTGTCGGCCAAGGAGTTTTGTTTTAAGGTGAAGCGAATGTTGTTTATGTTTTAAGTTAAATGATGTGCCATTAATACTAAGCCTGACATTGCTAACTTCCCAATCAGCCATACCTTTCTGGTTGTAAATTAAATACTCCGGCTGCATAAAAGGTTCAGTAAGCGGCGAATCGCCATTGACATAAACATGCTTATTGCCCAGATAGGAAGCTAGGCTAAAAATATCTTCACCAGCTTTTTTAACGGTTTTATATTGATCAAGATGTGCTGGTGCAAGGCCGGTAATTACACCGTACGTCGGATGTGTAATATTCGCAAAACGCTTTACATCACCCGGACGTCCCTCGCCGTATTCTATGATTATTATCTCGGCGTCTTTGCTAAGATTCTTGGCAAAATTGGCATGGGATATAGCGACATTTTTGTTTGCCGGCGTAGCGGCCACCTTTTTACCTTCACTTAAAACAGTATTTAGAATCTCTTTCATGCTAGTTTTGGCATAACTGCCAGCAATTGCGATTCTCGGAGCATTATGGCGCCGAAAGATATTTTCTGATAATGCTACTAAATGGTCTTCGCGCGGTTTAACGATAAGCACTCGGCCTAACCACAAAGGAATAACTGCTAGATGAGCCCAAATAAGTGGATAGGATATTATGACAGCCAAACCGAACGCCAAACCGCCAGTTAAATTGTGCCAATGCCATAAATAAATCAACAATAATCCAAGTAAAATTTGAACTAACATGCCAGTAAACAATGAAACTCGTATTAAACGTGCCGCTTTAGTTGAGACTAATTGCCTTCGAACAACGACTTTGGAAAAGTCTTGTGTTCGCCAAAACCATTTTAAATAAGGCCAAGCCCGATATTCAGAACTTTGCAGCATATAAGTTAAAATCTGGCTATAACGCGGTGAATACATACAGATGATTGATTTAATCATGTTAGAAAATCCTCGATTATTTTAAGGGTAATTGCTGGCTGATCTTGGTAAACAAAATGACCCGCCGAAGGAACTATTTTTAAACTCGAAGACTTAATGAGATTCTGCAACCTTTGGCCATGAGCTGGTGGAGTAGTTTTGTCAGTCTCGCCATATAGTAGCAGCGTTGGTTGTTTAATCTGTTTAGCATCGTCTTGAATATCATCAGCAACAATTTTTTTGAATGTCGCGCTCATATGTTCGGCCGCAAGCATGTCTGATCCGACTGCTCGATAAAGTTGATGACGAAGTTTCTTTTGGAAAGTATCAGGTAGTGTTGAGCTTAATAATTTTCCAGTCTTAGTAATAGTTTTAACTAACCCAAGTCGTTTGCTGACTTGTTCACGAATTCCCGCGCTAGCAATTAAAATTAGTTTTTCAGCTTTAAGTTTACCGTCTGACAAGCCACGTATAGTAATTGCTCCTCCGTTGCTATGCCCGATATAGGCATAGACTGTAGATAACCCCAGCTTTTGCAGAAAATAACTTATAAATTCAGCATAATTACTTAAATCCCATGCCGTTGTCGGCATTTCAGTCCCCCCGAAGCCAGGCAAATCAGGCATAATAACGTCGAAGTTTTTAGACAATTCCGAGCTGAGCGTAACCCAACTTGCAATTTGATCAGCCCAACCGGGTAATATTACAACCGTTCTGCCTTTACCATGTCGTTCATAGTGTGTCAGTAAATTATCAACAACAATCTGCATATATAAAAGTATACTCGTTACTTGGGCTGATGATTATCGCTAAATAATAATATTTGGTCTAACTTACTCAACTTTAAGCAATTTTTGCTCTAATGCGGCAGTTGATATTGTGCGATTCGGGATAGCAATATTCGGTTTAACTCCATAATCACCATACAATTCCACGTGATTACTTCCAGGATAACTGATCTGTACAAGTTGTCGAGAAGCCGGATTGATATCGAATTGGACTTTTAGAGCACTGTCGCTTCTATAGTTACTGGGATTTAACTCTGGGACGTTTTGGTAGCCTAAATCCTTTGCGAAAGCAGTTAATAACTGAGCATAGCCAACCGGTGAAACGCTAACTTGAAAAATATCTACCGATCGACCTTTAATTTTTCCATGTTGAATTTTTGAGAAATTAGCGTTAAAAACTTTGTTGGTCTTCATTTGATTTAGTAGTACCGTTCTTTCAATAGGAGGGAGGTTACCGATAGGCACAATTCCTAGTAAAGTTTGACCAAACAAATGATCTAGCGGATCAGCCGAAAGTCCTCCTGTAGTACTTTTACCCCATATGCCGATAATGCTACTAAAATTAATGGGTTTGCCGGCAGTCGTTTTCTGATTAGTCTTTGCGGAAATATATCGGGTATAGTCGACCTGTGGTGTACCAATAGTTTCTGTCGAAACAACACTATTGCCTTCTGATAAAACCGTATTTGACTGGGCAATATTATTTTTTCCTAGTTCCAGGATTATTGTTTCTTTTAAGTTCTGACCGCCTCCAGTCTCAGTTACTTGCCTGGTTACTGAAGCAGTCGACAAGCTGTTGCTGAACATACCCCAGAAAACTGCTCGGGGACTCTCGAATATGTGTGACAACCAGAACCAGCCAGCCAAAAGCACAACTGCGATGCCCAACAGGATAATTAACCTAATTTGTTCATGTAGCGTTTTTAAGTTAAACATAATTTCAAGTAATACTTTGATAAACTTAGCTGGAGCTTGGTGGAGATGCGGGGAGTCGAACCCCGGGCCTCAGCAATGCGAATGCTGCGCTCTAGCCAACTGAGCTACATCCCCAGATGTGGTGGGGATGAAAGGATTTGAACCTTCATAAGCCGAAGCTCACTAGCTCCTGAAGCTAGCGCGTCTACCATTTCGCCACATCCCCGCGTTATTAAACGCTCCTGCTCATCTTATCATAAAAATACCGACCTAATCGTTAACTTTTGCAGTAAGAATTTCCCAATTTTGGACATTGTTATATCGATCAGTAGCTTGGTTAATAGTTTGCTCGGTTAACCCATAAACCGGTTCATTGGTAATGTAGAGAAAGCGCGGTTGATAAAGACCCAGAGCCGGGGCATCTTGCTGCCAAGCTTGCAGAAATGGTTCATACTTAATAACCCGTAAGGCTGGATCAGAACGAGTTCGGCCTGCTTCTAGGGACTGATCAGCAACAGATGATTTATATTCTGAAAAGTTTACAGCCTGCTGGTTACTTCCCCAATAAACATAAACATCTGGATCAACACCTATGGATATACCATATAGAAGCGCATCATATGCCCGATAAGTCATGGTGCTTTGCAAATCAATATTATCTTGAAGGATAGTTTCTACATTAACACCTACAGCTCTCCATTGTTTAACTAGCATGCCGGTTACGTATTGGGATTCCTGATCATTGTCAGCGTATAACTTAAACTGTAGCTCTTGTCCGGCTTTATAGCGAAGCCCATTGCTATTAAGTATCCAACCATTGCTTTGAAGCTCATTAGCAGCCGCCAGTACATTGTATGGAAGTTGTGTAAAGTTAGGATTATATGCCAGCTGATCACTTAGTAATGGTTCTCGTACTGGAATCACTGGGAATCCCAACCCATTAATGATCATGTTTACATTAGTTGCTTGGACTAAGGCTTGTCGAACTGCTGCATCCGATAATATTGTTGTGGATGTATTAAAAAAGACCATATTAGCAGCTGTAAGCGGCATACTATAAGTCTGAATCTTATTGCCAGTAAGCTGAGAAGGAATACTGTCCAATCCCGCTATACCGTTAAGCTGGCCAGCTCGGAAGCTATTTATCAGCTGGCTTTGATCGTGAAAAGATCGGACAATAAATCCGTTTAGTTTCGGTTCGCCACCATTATAACGAGTAAATGGTAGTAGAATAATTTGTTCTTGCCTAGACTGGGGGGTGTTGCCCTGCACGTTGAGATCCTTCCATTCAAATGGCCCAGATCCAACTGGCGAAATATTAAATGATGCCGAGCCTAAGGTCTCAAGTGGGATGTGGGCTAGTAGGTGTTGGGGGACGATACCGTTGGTTAAAGAATATGGGAACGAGTTTAGGGGGTTGGTAAGCGTAAAAACTACCGTTAAAGGGCCGGCTGCTGAAACTTGGACACCCTGCCAGTTACTAATAAACGGTGAATTGGCAGCCGGATTTTGAATAAGATCATAAGTAAACACTACATCTGCAGAAGTAAGCGGCCGCCCATCTTGCCAGGTTAAATTTGGTTTAAGTTGAACAGTATAGATTTTCCCACTTGTATCAACGCTCCAGCTTTTAGCTAAATTACCAACCAGTTGATTTTGGTTATTATAGGTTAACAACCCCGAAAAAATTAGATGACAGATAGCTGTGTCAACTGGGTTTGAGGCATAGATTGGATTGGCGGTTGTGAAATCGCCCAGAATGCCTTCGGTATATGTTCCGCCCGGCACTGGTTGCAAAGTCTGATAATAGTTGTTTAGCAAATTAATTTGAATGATGCCAATGCCAATCAGTAAAAGCAATAGGCCAAGCCAGCTAATTACAAATCGTCGGACATTTAATAATCGATTAAGCCGTCGAATTAAATGGCGTTCTATTCCCTGCCCTGCCATAGCACTAAGGTAATCAACTTTCTGTTGTCCTTTGCGCCATCGCCTATTTAGGCGCAGCCGAATAGTTTTTGATGTCATAACTTATCTAAAAAATAAACTAGGTCGCTATGCTAAGGGCTAAAGATAAGACAAATGTGACCACGGTAATTATTGTGATTTGGAAAAGTGTTTTATCAGTCCCACGACGAGTCATGTTTATTTCCCCGCTGCCGCCCAAACCAGCACCCAAGGAAGCTCCCCGGGTTTGGATCAAGATCAAGATCGTCATGAGAATCATTGATGCGATGGTAATGTAATTTAATATACTCATATGCCTTCTAAGATAGTTGTCACTAGATAGTTTATCAGTCCAATAACCATACCGGCAAGTATTGCAGCGCCAAAATTAGTTACATGTATCGACGTATAAAGTTTACTGGCTAGAAATACCATAAATCCGTTAATAATTATCATAAACAATCCTAGGGTAAGTAACACTGCTGGTAAAGCTAGAATTACTACAATCGGCTTAATCACAATATTAATAATTGCCAGAATAAACCCAGCCACCACAATAGCATATCCATTGTTATAGCTTACTGAACTGCTTAGGATTGCGGCCGCTATCCAGATACCCAAACTACAAACCACCCAGCGAATAAGAAACCGAATCATCGGTCTTTCTTGAACTTTATGCATAAGCTGTATTGTATGCTAGCCAGGTAATAGCTACAAGCATCCTATCTTAATATTGTTTTAATAATTTTAGCTTTACTCGAGCCGATAACTTGGGCTATATCTTCTTCGTTCGCAGTAGTTAAAGATTTGAGACTGCCAAAACTTTTAATAAGCTTCTTTCTTGTCGCCGGACCTATTCCAGGAATTTCTTCAATCGGACTAGCAGTTTGACGTTTAAGTTTAAGACTTGAATGGTAACTAATTGCAAAGCGGTGGGATTCATCTCGGATGCGCTGTAATAGTTTTATCAAATTAGTCTGAACCGGTAGGTTAATCACCGTGAATCGTTCAGACGATTTTGCATATCCACCAAGTAATTTAAGAACTTTGGTATTTAGCTCAACCGCAGACCAAGAATCATGAATTACAATCTGTTCTTCCCTTTTTGCCAAGCCAATAAATGGAATATTAGTATAATTTAGTGCATTTCGAGCTTTCAGAGCGGCATCAAGTTGTCCCTTACCGCCATCGATTAATACCAAATCTGGCATTCCCCATTCCTGTAGATTTTTCTGACTGAACCGACGGGATATGGTTTCATTCATATTAGCAAAATCATCGTTGCGTTCCAGTTTAGTTTTAAACTTTCGGTATTGGGATTTATTGCTTACTCCGTTAACAAAGACTACCATGCTCGCAACTACATCAGTGCCTTGCATATGGCTAATGTCATAACCTTCAATTCGCCGGGGTGGTTGGTTTAAGTTCAACAAATTAACAAGTTCTTTTAAGGCGTGGTCTTTACTTATATCTTGAAATTCTTTATCACTGAATATGACTTGTTTCTTAAGATTTTTTATAGCAAACAATCGGTTACGAATTATTGCCGCTTGTTCGAAATTCTTAGCCTTTGCAACGTCTTTCATATCGCGTTCTAACCGGTCAACTACTTTTTGCTGTTTACCTTGGATATAAGCAATTAGATGACGCAGGTTTTTTCGATATTCGCTCAGAGTAGTCCGACCAGTTTCTAATCCTGGATCAAGTCCTAAATAATACTGAAGGATAGGTCGCTTTTGGACTATTGGTTTTGTGGTCGCATAAGGGAAAATGTGACGCAATCTTCGCAGGGCTTCTTTTACGCTATAAGAACTGAGGTAAGGGCCGTAATAACGAGCCTTATCATCGAGTGGTCGTCGCGTTAAACTTACCGTAGGATAATCACTTTCATAATCTATCCTGATATAAACCATTGATTTATCATCTCTCAGCAACACGTTATAACGAGGCATATATCGACGTATCATTTCGGCTTCGAGAAATAGTGCCTCAATTTCACTATCAACAACCATCCAATCAGTATCAGCGATATCGGCAACCAATAAACTAGTCTTGAGATCTCGAGAAATTGAAGACTGGAAATACTGCCTAACCCGATTCTTCAAATTAGCCGCTTTGCCTACGTAAATAATTTCACCGTGTTTATCTTTGTGGAAATATACACCCGGCTGAGATGGCAGTTTTTTCAGCTTGATAGCTAAGCTTTTATTCATAACGCCAATAATTTAAGAATAAAATTGACAACCAAAAGTTGATTAAGACTCTTTGCTGCCGGCTGGAGGTTGATTTTCATCAGTAGTCGGTTCTGCGGCGGCACCGGATTCAGTAGTCTCTTCCGTAGTCTCGGCTTCTTCTTCAGCGGGCACTTCGGCTTCAGCAGCGCCACCTGCCGATTCATTAGCTGCCGCTAAAGCACTCGGTTCATATACTGTGGCAATAACATGGTTAGGATCAGTCATAATTGTTACTCCGCGTGGTGGGACAATATCGGCTACTGACAATTTATCGCCAATTTCAATAAGAGATGAGGCATCAACTATTAATTCATTAGGCAAATCTTTAGGGAATGCTTCAACCGTAACAGTATCAAGCTGACTAATAACCACAAGGCTAGTTTTCTCTGCTGGTATGTCTTCAGATAAATTAACCGGTATTTCAGCAGTCACTTTTTCGTCAGATTTAACGGCTCCAAAAACAATATGATTAAGCCGATGTTTGCGTGGTTCAAATTCTGCGGTTTTTATTAGCACGGTGTACATCTGGTCGCCAACCTTTAACTGCAATGGTTGGTGTTTACCAGCTTGAACGAATGCCCGATGAAGTTGTAAGTACTCTCCGCTAACATGAATAGACGGCTTACCGTGATCGTGGATAACCGCCGGAATCAGTCCATCTCGGCGTAAATGCTTGACGGCTTTTCCGGTTACAGTTCTTTTCTCAAGGGTCAGAATGATATCTTCATCTGCCATTAGGTAATTATCTCCTTATTTTCAAGATTTATTATATCAGATTAGATGCTAAAAACCAGTAGACGTGAATCTCTAAAACCTTTATGGTAGTAGTTATGTTAAATCCTTCCGACCTTATCTCGAACGGTGGTGTTCTGCTGGTCGGGCTTATTATCTTTGCTGAATCGGGCATGTTCGTAGGTTTCTTTTTCCCTGGCGACACTTTACTACTTACAGGCGGCGTACTGGCAGCTCAAGGAAAGATATCACTAGCCTTTTTGATCATTACGGTTATTATTGCGGCAATCGCTGGCGATAATACCGGCTATCAAATTGGTCGTTCACTTGGTCGGCGGCTATTTACTAAAAAAGACGGTATCTTTTTCCGTAAACGTTATGTTGAACAGTCAGAAAAAATATATGAACGCTTCGGTTCAAAAATTATGCTCTTAGCCCATTTTGTGCCGATTGTTAGGACTTTTGCGCCTATTGTAGCTGGTGCTGGCAAGATGCAACGGGCTCGCTTTTTCATATTTGATGCAATCGGCGATATGGCTTGGGCAATTATTGTGACTTTACTGGGCTACTGGTTTGGTAGACGTATACCCAATATTGACCACTACATTCTCCCGACAGTCGGTGCAGTAGTTATCTTAAGCTTTGGCCCAGTCATCTATCACGTCGGTAAAGCTCTGCTTGAACTCCGAAAAAAAACAACAAAATCTAGATAAATAAACTTTGATTTAGAATACAAGTTTTTTTAAATATTGACCTGTATATGATACTTTATTACGAGCCACCTGTTCGGGGGTACCCTCAGCAATTATTTTACCCCCCTCTTCACCACCTTCTTGGCCCATATCAATCAACCAATCAGCGTTTTTGATAATTTCAAGATTATGTTCAATGATAATTACACTATTGCCGGTTTCAACTAGCGCATGAAGAGTGTGAAGTAGTTTTTTAATATCGGCGATATGGAGTCCGGTGGTTGGTTCGTCAAGTATATAAAGCGTCCGTCCGGTTGGGCGACGACTAAGCTCGCTAGCCAGTTTAATTCGTTGGGCTTCACCCCCGCTTAATTGCGTAGCCGGCTGACCTAAAGTTATATAACCAAGACCAACGTCTACTAAAGTTTGTAGTTTACGAGTAACGGTTGGTATGTTTTCGAAGAATTCTAACGCATTCTCGCAAGACATTTCAAGAATGTCGCTTATATTTTTACCCTTGTAATGTATTTCTAAAGCCTCACGGTTATAACGTTTGCCGTGGCAGACCTCACATGTTATATAAACGTTAGGCAAAAAGTGCATTTCTATTTGGATAATGCCATCACCAGCACAGTTTTCACAGCGTCCACCTTTAACATTAAAACTAAATCGCCCGGGCGAATAACCCCTTAATCTAGATTCCGGAACGCTAGCAAATAATTCCCTTATTGGCGTGAACAACCCAGTGTATGTAGCAGGGTTAGAACGAGGCGTACGACCAATAGGTGATTGATCAATAATGATCGCTTTGTCTAACTCCTTAATACCTTCTATATCATCATGACGACCTGGAACTGTATTGGCTCGATGTAGTCTAGCTAATAATTCGCGAGCTAAAATATTATTAACTAAGCTTGATTTACCAGAACCAGAAACACCGCTAACTACAACCATTTTGCCAAGCGGTATGGTTACATCAATATTTTTTAAATTATTTTCTCGGGCACCACGAATAATAAGCGCCTTTCCATTACCCGGACGTCGCTTTTTGGGTACAGCAATTGATAGTTTGTGTGATAAATATTGACCGGTAATACTGTTGGCATTGCTCATGACTTCTGTTGGCGTACCGCTGGCAACTACTTGACCACCGTGTTGCCCGGCCGCCGGCCCAATATCGAGTAAGTAGTCAGCGCTGCGAATAGTTTCTTCATCATGTTCGACCACTATTATCGTATTACCTAAATCACGTAAATGTTTTAACGTCGCAATTAACCGAGCATTATCGCGTTGATGAAGTCCAATGCTAGGCTCATCAAGCACATACAAAACACCCATTAAACCTGAGCCGATTTGTGTCGCTAATCTAATCCGCTGGGCTTCTCCACCTGATAATGAATTTGCGCCACGTAATAGTGTTAAATAATGTAGCCCAACATCTTTTAAGAATTGTAAACGGGCTCGAATTTCTTTTAATACTTGATTGGCAATCCGGGTTTGCACATCATCAAGAGTCAACTTATTAAAAAAGTCTATAACTTGATCTACCGATAGTTCGCAAATGTCCATAATTGAGTGATCGGCAATCGTAATCGCTAAAACCTCGGGCTTTAAACGCATCCCCTTGCAGGCATAGCAAAGTTTTTCGTGCATGAATCGTTCAATATCGCGACGAATAAAATCGCTGTCCGTTTCATGATAACGACGCTCTAGATTAGGGATTACACCCTCATAAGTTGTTTCAAAACTTCTGCCCCCACCAAGATTGATGCGATAAGTTTCTTGGCCTGTACCATACATCAGCCGATTTAGGTTTTCCGGCGACAATTCGGCGGTTGGAACGTGTAGGCTAAAATTATAGGTCTCAGCAACAGCCTGCATTTTTTTCATGTACCAAGCTTCGACATTAAATCGATTAAACGGTCGGATGGCACCTTCGGCAATTGTCAATCTCCCATTTGGTATTACTAGTTCTGGATCTACTTCAAGTCTTGATCCAAGGCCGGTACAGATCGGGCATGCCCCATGCGGAGCGTTAAAACTAAACGTTCTTGGTTCTAGTTCTGGTATTGAGACTTCGGGATGATCAACGCAGGCGTACATTAACGAATAGCCGTAAATTTGATTAGAATCGGCATTTAAGACGTTGAGTCGTTTGTCGGCAATTTCTAGAGCTTGTTCAATTGACTGCGCTAATCGGCTGCGACTATCTTCGTTATTAACAACTCTATCCACAACAACTTCGATAGTGTGGCGGATATTACGATCTAACTCCGGAAATTCATCTAAAGCGTAAATGATTCCGTCAATTCTCGCCCGGGCAAATCCAACTCTCATATATTGTTCTGGGATATGCTCAAAAATACCTTTTTTATCTATTACCACAGGTGCTAAAACTAACAATCTGGCATCTTTTGGCAATGAAGTAACTTGATCAATTATATTTTCCGTAGTTTGACGAGTTACCGGTTTATTGCAGATTGGGCAGTGCGGTATTCCAACCCGAGCAAAAAGTAATCTTAAATAATCGTATATTTCAGTAACCGTGGCAACCGTACTTCTAGGATTTCGGCTACTAGATTTTTGGTCGATGCTAATTGCCGGACTTAAACCGTCAATTTGATCTACATCAGGTTTTTCCATTAAACCTAGAAATTGCCTGGCATAGGCGCTGAGTGATTCAACGTATCGTCTTTGGCCTTCGGCGTAAATTGTATCAAAAGCTAAGCTAGACTTACCCGAGCCAGATAGCCCGGTAATTACTACAAATTTATTGCGCGGAATTGTCACATCTATATTCTTTAGATTGTGTTCGCGTGCTCCTTTAACATCAATAAATTCTGCCATGAGTCGGCCTATTATACCGCAAAGCTCCGAAAATTAACAGAGTCTAAGGCGGCTTTTTTGTATCTTCCTTATTGCTTAGAATATATATTCTTTTAAATTACTACTGTTTAAAAATACGAACGTGGATCACCATAAGCATTATATAAAATAAATTTGTAATATATGCATAGTTATATGTATAATTTTTTTAAAGACAGGTAAAAAGATGGTGCAAAATTTTATTATTCTAGGGCTAATTCCTGGTACCCACGTTCAAATCAATTTCAATGATTGGTTAATTGTAGCCTGTATTTTGGGTATTGTAGTATTAAGTTGGCCATTATTTTCATCTCGCATGGCGCGTTTTATTATTCGCCAACGACTAAATTTTATTGCCCTAACCTTGCTGATTGAGAATTAATACTTGGTAATAGTTGGTGTGACCAAGCATCAATTTCTGTTAATAGTATTTTGTCGCGAGCTTTAAGTTTGTTAGTCTCAGCTAATGATTGTAGTCGTATTACAAAAGTAGCATAACGGCTTTTAGCGCCGCCCTGCAATAGATGCCTCTGACGATATGCTTCCCAACGGATTTGTTCTGCCGGAGTCAAACTTTCTGGATAATTTCGGGCTTTATATAGGGGCAGTAATTGACGCAAACGTTGATCCGCAAAATGAAATTTAGCTAATTTAAGATCTTTCGGTGATATAGATCTTGTCTCAATCATCAATTCTCGATCTGCATCGTTAAAGAATGATCCGTATAGTAACGAATCGACACTGGCTGCATAACCAAATTTTCGTTGACGGTTCGCTTTATCTTTTAATGTATTTATTTTTTGTAAAATAGGCAACCAGGTAGGAAGGTTATCTTTAAGTAATTGTCGATGAAGATTTAACTGTTTCAGATCAAGTTTTAACCTTACCTGACTTGCTTCATCAAGAACTTCAAGTGGAGCCACTGCTGGACAGCGATTATACCTTATGGTTCTCAGGGGAAGTGGGTTGGAGAGATTGTTATACCTATCAAGCCAGAGTTCGACGATTCGTTCGGCAGTAAGTTGAATAAAATCAAGGGGGTTATAGCGCAAATCAAATAACATAGCTTCCTGAGAGTTTGGTTCAAACAGATAGTTAAAAACAGAAGTTCTTTCATGCTCGCCTTGATACGATCCTACGAACACAAACGGTTTACCACTCGTAACTAACCGTGCTATGTCGCGTTTATCGCGGATATTAAACAGATATGAATATAATTTCGGTTGAGTATCTTTAATTAATTTAGCTAATGCTATGCATGCTTTGACATCGCTTAATGCATCATGGGCTTTCACATGATCCAGACCATTTGCTTTAGCTAATTCTTCCAACCTGTTGGTTGGCTTGCCAACTGCATCAACCGGCCATTTAATGCCCTCAGGACGTAAAGCGCGCATCATTCTAATTATATTTAACAGATCCCAACGACTTTTATTATTCTGCCATTGCCATTCATATGGATCATAATAATTGCGGTAATTCATGTAGCGCATAAACTCATCGTCGAATTGAATATTGTTATAACCTATGAAAATTGTTCCAGGAATAGCAATTTGTTCATGAAATATAGTTAAGAAAGCGGCTTCAGTGAGACCGCTATCTTGAGTCTGTTGAGGAGTAATGCCAGTTACTAAAATTGCTTGTGGATCAGGCAAAATATCTTCGGTCATTTTAATTAAATAATTGTAAGGCTGGCCTATTATTTTCAGATTTTCATCTGTCCGTTGACCAGCAAATTGCATTATCCGATCTTCCTTTGGATATATGCCGCTGGTTTCCAAGTCGTAAAAGAAAAAATTAAATCCCACTTATTTCCTTATTGTTAATAATTAATATTTGATGGTTATGTCGCCTATTATTATGGGTTGACCAGGTTTTATGTCTTGTCGCAACAGTTCATGTAATATGCCCATTTTATCCATGATATCTCGTAGTCTTAATATACTATCGGGATTCGAAGCGTCGGTCTTGGCTGCAAAACGTTCAATTTTATTACCAGTTACTATGCAACCATCATCATGCCGAATTACAGACCAATTATTCGCGCCCACTGGTAAACGCCAAACTGGCAGTTCAGGTTCAATAGCAGATTTTTTAGCAGCTTGCCTAGCTCTTTCACGGCTTAACAGGACAGCTAAACGTTTTAATAATACATCTAATCCTAAACGAGACTCTGACGATATAGCAATGACTGGTGTTTTGGGCGGACAAACCTTTTTTATGCTGGAGATCAGTTTTGTAATCTCTGGTTTACTCAAATTTTCTGTTTTATTAAGAGCAACTATTTGAGGTCTTGAAGTTAAATCTGTTTTGTAGGCTTTTAACTCGTCTTGGATAGTGCAATAAGCTTTCCCAACATCGGCAATTGTGGCATCTATGAGGTGAATCAGCACATCAGTTCGTTCAATATGTCGTAAAAAATCATCACCCAAACCCTTGCCTTGAGCCGCTCCTTCAATCAGTCCAGGGATATCAGCAAACAACAAGCTAGTTTTATCGGCCATCGTAACAACGCCTAAGTTTGGAGTTAAAGTAGTAAATGGATAATTGTTAATTTCCGGATGGGCGTTACTTAGCGCCGCTAATAATGTCGATTTACCAGTGTTTGGCAGCCCGATGATACCGACGTCAGCGATAAGCTTTAGTTCTAAATCAAGATCAATTTCTTGGCCCGGTTCCCCTTTTTCGGCAATTCTTGGCGCTTGCCTAGTGGAGCTTGTAAAATGAGCGTTGCCATAGCCCCCATGTCCACCAATTGCTGCTACGTGGAAGGCATTGTTCTGATCCAGATCGGCAATAATTTTATTGTCACCATCAATTAATATCGTCCCTACAGGAACAGTTACTATTAGATCTTCTCCCCTTTTCCCGTGTCGTCGTTGTTTACCTCCGGCAGAACCAGCTTGAGCTATTAAACTCTTCTGAACTCGGAATTGAGCTAGAGTATTATGATTGCGGTTAGCTATAAATATCACATCACCGCCATCACCGCCATCACCGCCATCGGGACCACCGCGATCAATAAATTTTTCATGCCTAAAGCTAAGGTGGCCATTGCCGCCATTGCCTGCTCTTACATAAATATGGGCTTTATCAACAAACATATGTATTATTCCATCATAAATTTAATATTTGCGCAACTTATTAAGTCTGAAAATTAAAGATTGAATTAATAATTGGTTAAGTTAAATCAATAAATATAGATATATGAATTGACTTGATCGGCGGTAATTGTACGATCATCAACTCTATCCCAGCCAACCGCATTCATCTCCGAGATGTTAATACTACCATCGGCATTAACGGATTCGACAAATGCAACATGTCCCTCTCCGACTCTACTTATAACTACTGCTGCATACTGTTGTGGGGTTGTACCCGTACTTAAGCCAAAGGCATGTGCCAGATAGCCCCAGGATGAAGCATTGCCTAAATCATTAGGTAATGGTTTGCCAACCTGAATTCGGCGCAAAGCGACCCAATAGGTACAGTAACCGTAATCATAGCCATCGCCACCGTAAGTCGCAACTCCGGAATTATATAAATTATAAGTTGGGAAACTAACAACTGGTTCTTGGCCGTTAGGAATAACTATTTGTTCACCGGTCGTTAGACCAGTAAGCTCGGCGTCATTAAAAGAGACGATTTGGTCTGCGCTGGCACTGTAAGTTGAGGCTAGGCTCTTGGGTGTATCTCCGGCTTTGACTGTATAAACAATTCCGCTGACGGGTGGGATAACTAATTTGCTCCCAACTGCAAGGCTAGTACCGGATATATTATTAGACCAAGTAATGCTACTCGAGGTGATATTAAATTTAGTAGCCAATGAAGCGACTGTATCGCCGGGTTGGACAGTATAAGTTTGAATATCGTTCCGACTCTTCAGCGCAGTTGCAATAATTTGTGGTTTAGTTACTACTAAATTTTCCGCTGGAGTTACAGCTAATTGGGCCTGAACTGATTCAGCTTCGTTACGGACAGCTGTTTGCTCTGGGAGGTTAGCCATTGTTGCAATTGTCTGCGCGATATTGGCAGCCGATAATTGATCTAGTGGATTTATTGGTTGGTTAGTAGTTTCTGCTGTGCTCAAAGCTGAAGCAGTAATTGACTGGTTGGAAGTTGAGCTAAAATGCCAAGTATCTAATACTGTCAGTAAAATTATGATATTTACTGCAAGTAGACCATAGCGGACAGCTTTTTTACGAACCAACCGTAATGGTTTTAATAAATGGCGCTGGCTACTTTCAATAGTAGGCACTTCTTGAACATGACTATGAATGACTTCTGAAAGAGTACGAATACTAGCTCCTGGTGAGTTTTATATCACCTTCTCCTACCATAATTATTTAAGTGGTAAGGTATTAGATCGACCGCTTTTTTGAATTTCACGATAAGAAGTAACTACGGTTAACTGAGTCGGTTAAGCTCGTCGACAAATAAAATTATACCATGTAGCTAGATTTGATAAGATATACAACCTTATTAATCAGCCATCCAACTTGATGAATGTTACTGACTACACAATTTATGACAATACTGAGCTGTATTTGCCTGCTGCTGTTGGGCGGTTTGTGAAAAATAAGTAGTTCCGTCGTCACCAGTTACAAAATATAGCCAAGTGGTAGTGGCAGGATGAGCCACGGCATTTAATGCTTGATCCGTAACCGTACTGACGGGTGTTGGCGGGAAACCAGTATGCAATAACGTATTATAGGGTGAATCAAACGATAAACTGGGTGTCAAGCCATTTACAATTGACCCATAGTACGCCGTTATATCGCTACCTAAAGGCATGCCGATGCTTAAACGTTTTAGAAAAACTTGGGCAACTTGAGTCTGATCTGATGGTTTTGACACTTCACTTTCAACCATCGAAGCTAAGATAATTCCTTGGTACGTTGTTAGACCCTCTTGGGCAAAAGCTGCTTGAAGATTAGGCGTTAAATGATGTCCCATTTCAACAATAGATTCCCGAATTATAATTGACGGGTCTGTATTATCTGTTTTTTGAAAAGAATCCGGATATAGTAATCCTTCCAAACTTGCCCCTGGTGGTTTATCAGCTAAGGCTGTCAAATCAGAGTATTGGTCTGGTTGTAAAGCCAAGTCAACAGATGCTGGAGTGAAACCGTTATTTATCAATGTGGCTCTTACCTGGTCTAGCCGTTGACCGGGAATTATGGTAACTAATTTAGTGGCTACTTTGCCTTGGGTTAATACGCTGACAATCGAAGGCGTAGTTTGGTTAGCAGCTAATGCATAAGTACCAGCTTCAAGATTGCCGTTAACATTAGTGGTTCGGACATACCAATCAAAAGCCCAACTACTTCTAATTAGGCTATCAGTGCGGAGTAGATCCGCAATTTGCTCAACCGAAAGTCCGCTTGATATATTAACTATTTTGTTTTTAGGATCATTACTAACAGCTCTTAAATCATTGTTATACTGATGACGAACAATTACCGTAGCAATAATTAAGGCGATGACAACTATTGAACAGATAAACAGGAAAAGTTTAAGACGTTGGCTACGAGTCCTTTGTTTATAGTGATACTTCATGACGATTCTATTTTAAGTTGTTGCATAAAATCATCCAATATATAAGTGGCCGCCAAGGCATCGATATCAGCTTTAGAATAGGGGCGACCTCGCTCATTTAGTTCAGTTTCAGCTTGTTTGGATGTAACGGCTTCATCCTGCTTATACACCGGTATTTTAATCATTTTACTTAAATTTGAGATGAATTCTTTGGTGTATAGTGTCTGACTGGTAATTTGGCCTTCTAGCCCTCTTGGTACCCCAACTACTAAGCCACTTGCATTATGGCTTTTGATTAGCTGCTTTAGCTCATCAAAAATAGTATCAGTATTTTGTAGAACTGTTAGGGGTTTAGGTAGGCGATTCACGGTCTGAGCAATTGCCACACCAATTCGACGTGCACCAACATCTAAAGCTAAATAAGTTTTATTAGCATTTAAATCTGCCATTTACTGGCTCTTTTTTATAGTAATGGTTATTTTACTGACATTATTAGGCGTAGTACTTACCCAAAAGGGGCTGTAGTGAACAGTTGCGCTAGTTACTCCAGGATGTGAATCAAGGATAGTTCTGACATCGCCAGCTTTTTTACCAGCAATTTGCTTTTTCAGGCCTTGCATATCAAAATTTGGACCGATTGTGGCGGTAGTTGGGAATGATATCTGAGCACTAGTTGCCGATTGATTAACTACCGTAAAGGCCGCACTGCTTAAACCATTATTAATAATAGATTGCTGCGAGGTATTAATTTGTTGATTAATGGCGTCATTTACGACTGTTTGAAGGTAGGTATTTTTAACACCAAACATTGAATACGTTGTTGCCTCGGTAACGGTTACTGTGCTTGCCTGATCCCCAACATTTGAGCTAGTAGTAATTGAGGGTTGACCTGCTGTATAGGTTCCGGCAATAGGAACCAACCCTGCTTGTTGAAGACTAGAACTCAGCGCAGATTTTATTGAGCTTGTATCGGCGCTACTTATTTTTTGTTCTGCATTAGTAATATCCGCCTGAGACACTACTTGCAAGATATTATCTGTACCTCCAGCCATAGCATTATTTGAACTAGCTGTAACTCCCGGGAAACCAGCAACAGTAAAATTGGTTGCCGATATATTGTATGCAGAACCTGGATTTTGAGCAGTTACATTTACATCCCCCGATGGAGCACTTGTGCAATTTCTACTAAAGTCAAAGCTACTTTTACTAAGTGTTATTGAAGATTGCGTGATAAATGTATGGTTGTCCGCGCTTATACCAGTGCCGGCCGGGATTGTAATGGATAAACTACTCTGAGAACAATTAGTGAACATTACAGTTCCAGAGGCGGAATTTCCCTCGTTTTTTTGTCCAGTTGTAGCAACTTGTTGCGTGGCAGACTTTTGTGATTGCTGGATTTGCGCTGGTACTGTGGATGTGCTTGCATTAACCACAGTCGCTGTTGAATCAAGAGTAACTGTGAAAGTATTATTTTGACTGCTTGTTTTGGTATAAACCGTAATTGTGGCTTTGTTAAAGATTGAACTAAACAATATAAAACAAACAATTATTACAATAAGTAATCCAAAACCAATGATGAGACGGAGACGAAATTTCTCAAAATTGGGAACTTTTAGTTTTTTATCTAATTTTTTCTTAGATGTATCTTTAACAGAATCCTCTTCGGTTTTATCTTCGTCAGTATTATCAATTTCTATAGCGGCATCTTCTGGCACGGCTCTAGGAATCGGTAGAGGAGTTAGTTCTGGTTTGGCTTTTTTAGCTTCTTCAGCTGGTTCATCGGGTAGACCAGCCAATTTACCTATTGGTTTATCGGCGGCTGACTTTGTATCAAAATCCTCTGCATCAGGATCTGTTGCATCAATAAAGTTTTGATCTGAGTTTTCCTCAATAGCTTCTGCGGCATCAGGTATTTCAGGCTTAGTCTGCAAAGTTTTGGCAACGTGTAAGCCGGCGAGCCCCGCTAGAGGCAGCAAACTAGCTTCAGCTGTAATTAATACCACCTGCTTGTGCGCGGCGCTAGCAGCCTTCTTTAGCAACTTCATATTGACAGAACTTTGCAGCATAGTAGCCCTTTTGGGCAACACTACGGCAACTATTTTGGAATTAGCTGAGCTAACTTTATCAATAATGCTAGTTATCTCATCATCGACATCTATATAAACGGTTTCTTTATGAGTTGGATTCATATCTTTAGCATTCTATCTAACTTCTCACGGATGGAATTTGTCGGCGCATTACCAGCTTGTTGCATGGTGTCTATGCCAACTCTTAATAATCCCATTGCTGTAATGAAAGTGTGGTCAGTAACATGACCAGTTTTATCAGTAATGCCGGCTACTTGGTCGGGTTGAATATGTTTAACAATTGGCTTTTTTGTAAATGGTAATTCCTTATACCAATCAGTGTTTTGAAGTTCTTCCATTAGCATATCTAAGCTGGATCCGCCGCCACATAGTAAAATATGGTTCGGTAAGCTATCAAGTTTGTCAAATTCGCCAAGTGCTAATTCTACTCCATCGATCCATACGTCTAAAGTCTTACGGAGTGAGTTTTCGACTGTAGTTATTTTACTTTGTGGCAAATGGCTTAGCCCTAAATCTAATTTATATTCTTCAGCCTGTTGAAATTCAATGCCCAAATCACGCTCAATTGAGCGTGTATAGGCACGTCCTCCTATGCCAAACATCTTTGTGCCTTGTACACCGCCTTCATCAATCACAGCAATATCAGTAGTGCCGCCACCGACATCCATAAGAATGGCACTCATTGTGGCATTGGGATCATTACCGATAACTGAACGAGCTACAGCAAATGGCTCAGCGGCCACGGCCAGCAAATCGAGATCAAGTTCATTGGCTGTTTTTTCTAATGCTCCTAGGTGAATCAAAGGAGCATATGCGGTGTATAACTGGACTACTATTTCTTTACCCTGAAATCCAATTGGATTGGTGACTTTATAGCTATCAATATCAATGCTTACTATGGCGCTATTTACTAGTCGTACGCCTATATCTTTACCACCTAGTTCAATCATAACTTGCTGTTTAGCGGCAGCTTCAGCTTTTTCTTGAACGATATGAATAATGCGTTCAATTTCAGTTATATCCATTGGTTTTTCAGAAACTTTACGCTTGAAACGAACTGTAGTTGTAGTGCCTTTGACTAATTCACCGGCAATACCAATTATGGCTGGGCGGGCTGAAATACCAGCTTCCGCTTCAGCTTGGTTTAGAGCTTTTTCGCAATTATCAACAACACTGGCAATATCTGAAATTGCACCAGCTTGCATGTCACTTAGCGACTGATGGGAACGACCAACACCAATAATTTCAGCTTTATCATTATCAACAATTCGAGCTATCAAGGCTTTTATAAATTCAGTGCCCACGTCTAGCGCGACAATGTACTGTTCGTGATCTGATTTTTTCTTTGCTCGGGCAGATTGTAGGCTTTTGCTAGCGTTTGATGCGGCTTGTCGGGCCCCTTTCGCTGTTTTGCTAGCCAAAGATTTACCCATTTTCTTAAATTTGGGAAGCATAATCCCTATGATTATAGCACGCGTAACCCTCTAAGATTACTGAAGTATTGCTTTAATCCGACGGACTCCCGCCGAAGAGCTCTCTTCTTTAATGATTTTGAATCGCTTGCCGCCTTCAGCTAGTTTCGCGGTGTTACTCACGTGCGGTCCACCACAAATTTCGCGCGAAAAATAATCACCTTCCGGATCGCCAATTGTATACACTTTAACTGTTTCGCCATAACGGTCACCGAATGCACCAGCCACACCGTTGGCTAAAGCGTTTTTAGTATTTTCTTCACGCCAACTGACTGGCCAGTCATGAGAAATTTGTTCGTTAACAATAGTTTCAACTTGGCTCAATTGTTCGGGGGTTAATTTTTGCTCATAAGAAAAATCAAATCGAATTCTATCGGCTGTAATATTGCAGCCGCGTTGCACAACGTCATTGCCCAATATTTGTTTGAGTGCTCGGTAAAGCAGGTGAGTAGCAGTGTGATATTTGGTGATTATGACACTGTGATCCGCCAGGCCGCCTTTGAATTCACCCTTAGTTGCAGTGCGCGACCGGTCACGCTGTTCGCTCATTAAGCGATCAAAAGTTGACCGCCATTGCTCGTCAACTGGTAGGTTATGAGAAAATGCTTCTTCCAGGCTAAGCTCAACCGGGAAGCCGTATGTGTCATATAGGCTAAATACTGTCTCGCCAGTTAGTTTATCAGCAGCCATTTTCGAGAATTCCCTAACCCCAGATCGCAGTGTCTGGCGAAAGATTTTTTCTTCCTTAACAAGTACTTTTACTATGGTCTCGCTTTGCTGGGCAACATTTGGATAATCGTCTTTATACATATCAATAATAACCGGTGCCAATTGTTCGCACAGGTTTTGTTCGATTCCAAGTGAAAAAGCTTGCCTTAAAGCACGCCTTATTAAGCGGCGCATAAGATATCCCTGCTCTTTGTTGCTAGGCACAACGTTATCGGCTGCCAGCCACGCTGCCCCACGCATATGATCGGCAATGATTCGCATACTCGTATTGTTGGCTTCATAATCCTTGCCAGATAATTTTATAAGCATTTCGATTATCGGCCAGATCACACTAACCCGGAAGATATCAGGAGTCCCGATCGAAGCTTGGGTAAGACGCTCCAAACCGCCTCCAAAGTCGACGTTTTGGCTTGGTAGCTTCTCAAAACCCTTTTCGGTTTTGATATATTCCATAAAGACAGCATTTCCAATTTCAATATAACGTCCACAATCACAGTTAACGTGACATAATTTGCCGTAGCTGACATCATGGGCTACGTCTGGGAATAAATAAAATGCTTCGGTATCCGGACCACCGGGTTCACCGATCGGCATTGACTGGGCGCTGCCAGTTCGACACCACCAATTTTTATCTTTATAAAAGAAAATGCGACCGCTTTGTTCACCCAGCTCGTAGCCGTTTGCTGTATCGCCGATATCAACTTCATTAGCGCTTATACCAGCTTGGGAAAATATTTCTTTCCAAATAGCTGCGCTATCAGTATCTTTGGCAATTCCAGCAGATTCATCGCCGCTGTAACAACTAATATAAATCCGCTGCGGATCGAGTTTGACGATATTAGTCAAAAATTCCCAAAACCAATGGATCTCATCTTCTTTAAAATAGTCGCCAAGACTCCAATTACCAAGCATTTCAAAAAAGGTAGTGTGGTGATTGTCGCCAATCTCTTCAATATCCATCGCTCGTAAGCAAACTTGACTATCGGCCAAACGATTACCTTGGGGGTGTGGTTCACCCAGTAAATAGGGTAGCAAAGGTTGCATCCCTGAACCGGTAAACAATGTCGAAGGATCGTTTTGTGGGATTAAGGAAGCACTATCCAAGATCTTATGCTGCTTGCTTTTAAAGAAGTCGAGGTAGGCTTTTCTAATTTCTTGAGCTATCATCTTAACTATTGTAACAAAGGTGGTTAATTTAACTACCTTTTTAGCATAACAGCGAATGCTTCGGCAGGTATATCAACTTTACCAAAACGTTTCATCCGCTGTTTTCCGCGTTTTTGCTTAGCTAATAGTTTTTTTCTTCTTGAGATGTCACCGCCATAAAGGGAGCCGGTAACATCCTTGCGGAAAGCGCTGATATCATCCCTGGCGATAAATTTACCATTTATCGCTGCCTGCAAGCTAACCTGGAACTGTTGTTTGGGAATAACTAATTTTAGCTTATCGATAATTTGCCGGCCCATTGTTTGGGCTTCGGATCGGTGGACAATCATACTCAAGACTTCCAGCCGGTCACCAGCAATGTAAAAATCTAGTCTGACCAAATTTTCCTGGCGATAGTTGTCTAACTCATAATTAAAAGAGCCATAACCACTTGTCTGGCTTTTTAGCTGATCGTAAAAATCAGTTAGCATATTGGCAAGAGGTGCCGCAAAGGTAATGATGCTTAGCCTATCGTCCACATAACTAAGATTTTCGTGCAAACCACGTTTGCTAGCAATTAATTCCATTATATTTCCCACATATTCTTTCGGGCTAACAATCTCACCCCTGATCCAAGGTTCTTTAATGGCGGTGACTTTACTTTGATCTGGTAAATCTGCAGCTGATTGAATGGTAATTTCATCACCATTGCTTAGAGTTACCAAATAATCAGTTGAGGGGTTGGTAACAACTAAACTTAACCCGTATTCCCTCTCTAAACGCTCACGAATAATATCTAAATGCAACAAGCCTAAAAAGCCTACCCTTAAGCCATGACCTAACATCGGCGAATTCTCTGGAGTAAACTGAAGTGCTGAATCACTCAAGCTCAAACGTTCAATGCTGTCTTTGAGAGTCTGATATTGTTCGTGGCTGTCTGGGAAAAACCCGGCATAGACAAAAGGCTTTACATCTCGATAACCGGGTAAAGCCTTAACTTGTTTATCGGCTTCAAGGACTAGTGTGTCACCCACTTTAGCTTCACGGGCAGATTTAAAATTTGTCACGATGTAACCGATTTCCCCTGCCGCCAAGCCAGTCGTCGGTTGTAGTTGAGGGGCTAACCGGCCAACCTCCAGAATTTGAGTCTGACTAGCCGCTGATAACAGACGGATGTGGTTATGCTGACTAATGCTACCATCAACCACTCGAATATATAAAATAACCCCCCTAAAGTCATCATAGTAGCTATCAAAAACCAGAGCGCGAGTAGGCGTTAGATTGTTCCCTCTGGGGCTAGGTATGTCACTTATAATTTTTTCAAGTACCGTTTCGATACCTTGCCCGCTTTTAGCGCTGACTTCTAATACATCAGCTGAGTTACAGCCCAGTAGGCTGATTATTTCCGATTTAACAGACTCAATATCGGCTGCTGGCAGATCAATTTTATTTATTATCGGAATGATAGATAGATTTGCCGCTAGTGCCAAATAAACATTGGCTAAAGTCTGAGCTTGAATTCCTTGTGAGGCATCAACTAACAGTAACGCTCCTTCGCAAGCTGCTAAACTTCTAGAAACCTCGTATGAAAAATCAACGTGGCCTGGCGTATCGATTAGATTTAACTCATGACCTTGGTATCTCATCGTTACTGGCGCCAGCTTAATTGTTATCCCTTTTTCACGCTCTAGATCCATTTTATCCAGCAACTGATTTCTCATTAGGCGCAGCTCAACCGTCCCGGTTTTTTCCAACAACCGATCAGCCAGGGTCGATTTACCATGATCAATATGAGCAATGATACAGAAGTTGCGAATTTTAGATTGATCCATGACCTGCATTATAACAGAGGTGAGGTCAGTAGCCGATACGAATTGGTTTTAAAACTATCTTTTTAAGCTTTCTGATTATTGGTTTGGCTTCTTCGAGACCAAATAAGGATGACATGCCAACATGGACTATCATTGTCACGCTGGCAATAAGTAACAATTTACTACCAAGGGCAATTACACCGTGGTCTTTTAATTCCAAAGGAAATATTTGAATCATGATAAATCCAGTGATTACGCTAAATCCGGTAACTGAAATTATTTTAACTAATCCGTAGAAGAAATTTCGGTCGAGTAATTTACGGTCACGTTTAATCATAATTGCCGACAGCGTTATAACCTCAATCATGGCAGAAAGAGACTGGCTGATTGCTAATCCGCTAACACCATAGCCATTGGGCGCTGGCCGACCCAGAGTGGAAACTAATGATATGTTAATAATAATGATAAATATTGATACAAATAAAGGAGTTTTAGTATCTTTATGCGAATAAAACCAACGTGAAATAATAGTATATAGAACCGCGAAAAAGATAAAGACCGTTAAGAATCCAAATATTGTGGCAATATTATCGCTACTCTGAGTAAAAATTATGCGAGCTAGATATCCTCTGGTAAAGAAACAGATAACCGCTACCGGCATAGCCATCCAAATCATTGCCCTAATAATTTGCAGAAATTCTTTTCGGAATAAATCGGGCCGCCCTTGTGCTAAGCGATTATTCATTAATGGGAACGCAGCCGTACTAATAGCAGTGCCGATAAGAAAAGTCGGTGCTGTAGCTAAAGTATAGGCATTAGCATAATAACTTATATAGCCAGTGCCGAGTTTTCGCGCAAAGTGGGTTTCAACAATACTTTCAACTTGGTCAATTCCTTGATCGAGTGATCGCGGTGGCAATTGGCGCAAAATAGTACGAAAATCTGAACTTCGCCATAGAATTTTTGGTTGCCAGTGAAAACTCGTACCAAACAGCCCCATGCAGACGATTGCAAGTTGTAAGAACGCTCCAACTAGTGCGCCAATGCCCAGCCCGACAATACCTATATTATGCTTAAAAACAAAGATGCTGGCGATGATCGCGGCATTATAGATTATTGGTGAAAGCGCATAAAAGAAGAAACGGCCAAGCGTTTGCTGAGTAGCAGTTAAAATACCTGATATGGTAAATAGAAGCGGGTTAAATGCCAGAAAGCGCATGATTGTAACGGTATTGTGTAATTGCTGGGGCGTTAAATTTGGTGAAATTATGTAATGAACAAGTGGTTCAGCAAAAACAAAAATCAATATTCCCACAAAAAACATTACTATAACTAGAAGATTTAGTAGGCTGGTCGATATATCCCACATGCCTCGTTTATCTCCCTTGTGCAGACGATCAGCTAGAACTGGCATAAATGCAACGCCTAGTGCGCCGGCGGCTAAAGTGAAAAAGAAAAAGTCCGGAATGTTAAATGCTGCGAAATAGGAGTCGGTACTGCCGGGTCCGGTCGGTGGGAAATTCCCATTAACAAGTTTAGTCCGTAAAAATCCCAATATTTGACCGAGCAATGCGCTACCAACCAGCAATGTAGCAATGTTGGTTAGACCAGGATGGGTTCTTTTTTTCGCCGTGGGATTCATGAATTAACTTACTCCCAAGTATAAAACAGCTGCGACTAGTATGTCATCCTTAATTACTAAATAAATAGTACTTTTTAGACGATTATGCCGCCGCCAACACAACGATCTCCATCATAAATAACGGCTGATTGGCCAGCAGTAACTGCTTTAACATCTTCAGCTAAACTTAGCTGCAATATATCTTTGGGAAACTTTTTAATGCCTGTAATTTTTACTGGCGCTGACCGATATCGAATTACAACTTCATCAGTAGAGTTTATCGCCGGAGGATTATTTATCCAGTGAGTTTGAGTTATCTTTATAGTCCGTTTCCATAAAGCTTCATCTTGCAAGTCGGTAGTTACAAAAATTTCATTACGTTTGATATTTTTGCCGGTTACATAATATGGTAATCCACCGCCAATATGAAGTCCGTGGCGCTGACCAATTGTATACAGGATTGCGCCTTCGTGGATACCAACTCGTTTGCCGTATTGATCAATAATTACTCCTGATTCTTGGGGTCCCAGTTCTGCAACTAAAAATTCAGCAATTGGAATTTCACCAATAAAACATATCCCCTGACTGTCATTCTTATTTGCAGTAGCTAATTTTTGCTGTTTAGCAAGCAACCGTATTTGCGGTTTGGTATATGTGCCCAGCGGCATAATAGTTTTATGTAGGGCTTGAGCGCTAACTCGGTATAAAAAATAAGTCTGATCTTTATTGCTGTCATGGGCTTTAAACAATTGCCCATTCTCAACTCGAGCGTAATGACCGGTTGCAATCATGTCTGCGCCATCTTTAATAGCGGTATCTAAAAACAGCTTAAACTTAATCTCTTGGTTACATAAAACATCGGGGTTGGGTGTGCGACCAGCTTTATATTCATCAAGCATAGCGTCGATTACCCGGCGACGATATTGTTTCTCGAAATCATAAACTTTGAAAGCAATGCCTAATTGTACTGCAACTCTTTTAGCATCTTGAAAATCAGTTTGCCAAGAACAGGGATAGCCAGCAGTGTCAGCTGTCCAATTCTTCATATAAACACCAGTTACATCAAACCCTTGGTGCTTCAGCAAGGCAGCGGCTACAGAGCTATCAACACCGCCGGACATTCCGACAAATACTTTTTTAGTCATAATCTGATTATTTTAGCAAATTTAATTGCCAGGGGCTATTATAGTTGTTCGTTGCTATGTTCAACTCGGCGACGTAAGCTAAATAATTCGTGGCGCTGGCCCAGCCAAAATGAGATAACTAACAAGGGAATCATCACCACTGCTGGCCACCAAATTGTTTTAGTAATAGATTGCAGGGGCGAAGAATTGGTCGAGGATTGAGTGGCAGCACCATTAGCCTGTCCTACAACTTGCAGAAAAGCAGACTCACCATTTTTATCGGTAGCTTGGATGGTAATAGTGTAGGTGCCAGCATTTTGGTAGGTATGGGTCAATACAACACTACCTTGATTTGCCTCGCTAATAAGTTGATTCGGGCTACCATCTCCCCAGTTAATACTTAGGGCATAGGGTGCCATACCGCCATTTATAATTATCGGCCAGCTAAGTTGTTGTCCTGGATTGGCACCTTGCTTCGCGTAAATACTAGTAACAGATAGAGTGGTTCCCAGTGCTGCAATTTGTGGGCTTATATAACTCACAGTAATTGCGCCAGATACCGGCCCTGTCTGGCCGAGATTATCATAGTCATCAGCTGTTAAAACATTCTGATTATAAAAAAGGGTTGCCTGCAATGTATAGCTGCCTTTTATGCAATTGGTCGATCCAATAAAGGTATTGTTCGAAAATATCTTAATAAGTAAACCAGTTGGGCAGATACCGGCAATAGTAATCGTGGGCGTCGAGAAGGTCTGCCCATTTGCTGGAGTGGTAATAGTTGCCGCTTGACTAGGCGGAGGCCCAGTAACAGTCCCTTCAAGACCAACCGAACCATTTTGCGGATTTTGAACGGCGCTAGCCACGCTGAAAAATGACATATTTAAAGCCAAAGCACATAAAACCATTGCCATAGCTTGGCAAAATTTTTTACCAAACTTTGATTGCCATAACAGATTGATAATTACTAATAATTGGTTGTGCACAACTAATCTAAAGTATAGCACTTATAAACATTGGCATTAACCGAATACAAACTAATGCGGCGCTAGGAACGGAATTTTATTTGGTGGAATAACCAGTAAAGCGCAAATATTATTACACCTAGACCCACTAAAACTATGATTAAGAACCAAAACGGTAGATACCAAAATGTCGTTGTGGCAATAATCTGCTGGGTTGGATTACCGTTAAGTCCATATAAAACAGCTAACTCGGCAGTATAACGACCGAGTTCAAGTTTTGGGTTCTTGCAGACGATCTGGTTAGAAGTTTGACCATTTGAGTTACGGATTTGTTGTTGACCTGGGACTATACAAGCTTCAAATCGTCTTGTCTGGTCTATTAAAGCTAGCGACTGGTTCGGGTTGGCATTGCTAATCTCCCGCACTTCTTTGCCGCGAATGTTTTTCAATACGATACTACCAGAGGGTTGTTCGGCTACATTGCCCTCGTTACTAAGTAAATAAGCCAGTTCCTTTGGCGCTGATCCAAAATACCAATTACTAAATTGGCCAGTCTGATCATCTGCGCTTGGAGTAAATGCCCCAAATCTTATTAAGCGCAAATTTTCAGTTGCTCGCCCTGGTACGGTTACAAAGATTAAACTCGCACTCGACGCGGCTACCCCAACATTACCCTGTCCGGTGTTATTTTGGGCAGCATATTCAATAGCACTGTAATAACTTCCCGCCCCCTGGTTGGCTGGTATAGTGATAGAAAAAGGAATATTTATTGCTGTACCGGCCGGGACTGTTACCGAACTAGTAATAGTAATGAACGGTTTGAGCGACCATGGTGTTTGCGGGGCATTGGCAGCTATTAGTAGCTGAGGCGTACCGCTATTATTGGCTGCCTTAAAATCAATAATTTTGATTTTTGCTGTCAGGGTCTGAGTCGAACTTAGATTAGACAGATACAGTGTATCGGAAATTTTTTGGCCGGGATTAATTGTGTAGTCTTTCCGCGGAGTAATACCCAGCCCGTTGGATTGAGCGCTAGCCGGTACTGACAATAATGAAAGCAACAACAATACAACACTCATCGTAGTTGTTATTAGAAGTTCTAATAACCGAGTTTTGCGTTTTTGGCGGATAAACCCAGACATTATCAAAAGTCTACCATTTTAGAAGCTTGCCGTACAGATATAAGTTAGCGTCGTGTCATATATGCCAACTGTCTGCGATTGTGAAATATTTACAATATAGCTGACTGTTAGTTTAGTTAAATTAGTTGGACCGGCAGAATAAGCCACTACATCACCATCATTAAATTGATATTCGTTTGGCACATCATAAGCTACTGCTGGTATGGTTGCGCCGCCAATCGGATCAACTCCTGTATTTGGGTTTGTATTAGCCCTAAGATTAAGGCCAAATTGTGAAATGCCTATGGTATTTGGCGTTTGAATTGTTAAATTATTAATAATGTAGTTGCCAGATGTCATCGTTGTCCCGTTTACCGTGATTACTAGCCCTGAGGTGGCATTGGTGCCAACTTCTATCATCGATGTCGCACTAGATGTATTTAATGAGTTAAAATTACCAAATTGGATAAAATAGCCAGCTGCCGTTGAACAATCACCAGTTATATTTAAGCCCGTACAAAAATCCAGAATTGGCGGTACCTGGGTATTTATGCTGACACCGGATGTTGTGGCAGTCGCGACTGCGCCAAAGTCGGTATAGGCGCCCGTTCCATCATCAGTTGTGTAAGTTGAAATACGGACATAAAGAGTTTGCGGAGGATTAGATGGATTAGTAATGTTGCTAAAAATATATTGGTCTTGTTCGCTGTTTGTTGCTGCTGGCGGGCGCGACAATAATATCGTATTTGTGTTTTGTTGAAGAATTACAAAGCCTGTTTCACCGCTTTGCTGAGTTAGAACTGCCGTTGATGTATCTAACCCATTTGGCGCAACACACAGTTCCATAGCCAATGGTTCAGTGCAAAACAAGAAATTAATCGATCCCACGGGGGTTGTGTCAGGTATAGTAAAAGTAAAATTATAGGTGCCTACAGCTGACACTGATGGGTTACTAATTTCCAAGCTACGGTCATTAAGCTCAAGAGCCAGAACTGGAATGGACGACAATAAGCTTAGGCTCAATATAGTTATCAGTACAAAGCAAGCGATGACAAATTTTAGCTTATGCATTATTTATACTTTACTACGCTTTAGTAAAAGTTTAGAAGACCTAAAAGGTTGGGATAGCAATATAGGTAATCGTGGTTGTGTATATTCCGGCCGGAGTACTATAGGCGATATTACCTAAGTATCGCACCGAACCGGTATCACAGACAATAATACCCGTCGAAGAGGCTATAAGCCTGGGAGTGGTCGTACTAGTAGTGTCAAAAGCAAAATTTGCCGAACCGCTATTAGTGATGGTTCCGGCACCATTACTATAGTCAACCGGAGAGGTGCTGGCAGACAAATAAGTGAAACTGTAACCACTGCCGCCCTCTAAATCACTAGAGTCGATTGCTAAGCCGAATTGGGGGGTACCAGGGTGGCTAGGTGTTGCTGTAGTGCCTATGGCGGCAATATTATTGGTTGCGCCGCTAGTAAGCGTATTGCCGGAATAATCAATAGCTAAACCATTTGTGGCATTTGTGCTCACTCTAAAATACGAGTGGGCATCATAGGCTGTAGCTGGACTTAGTACGCCGTTAGTATCGCCCAGCTGTAGGGAGCCCAAATCGCTATAAGGAGTGCAACCTATACCTGGAGCGGTTATTGTAGTGCCAACTGAAAATGCCAGCTCTTCCTGAACTTTTGCAATAATATTGATCTGTTGAGCCGTGGAGCTAACTACTGTTCCCTGATCTACTGCCGTAGTAAAAGCATTATCGGAGTAAAGTGTGATCCTAACGAAAAATGTGGTATTAGCTGTAGTCGGGTTAGTAATATAATCACTAGTTTGGCCGCCAAATTTCATTGACACGGGAGTTGAGGTGTTGGTTTCGTTCCCGGGTGTAGTTCGGCTAACTTTAATTTCATTACTTGTCGCGCTAGAAAGAGCGAATGCAGTACCACCAGTATCTGTCCAGCCAGTCTGACTCTGAATTGATAGTACATTGCTAGTACTTAGACCGGTTGGTGCGGTGCAGGTTGTGCCAGGCAAAGGTGTTGTGCAATATAAATAATCAATTGAGCCAATATTTCCGGTTTGGGGCAGAATAAACGAAAAAGTTTCTGCAGTTTTCTGGCCATTGCCTCCACTACCGGGTGCTGCTGGATTAAGGGCTATGTCACTGTTGATGGTACCATTGGCTGAACTAGTAATTGTTAGACTTCTACTAATCAATTCAACGGCACTAGCTCGGACCAGTTGAACTGGTAAAAATTCAGAGACAACTAATACAATAAAAAATAATGCTATAAACCCGCAGGAAAAGCGGAATATTTTATATGATTTTATATCCATAAGTCGCTCAGTTTTTTATATATAAACCGCATATGTACTTGTAACATAAGCGTAAATCAAGTACAACTAGTTATCCACAACAGTTTATCTTATATAATATTAAAATGTTGGCACTGCAACAACAGATAAACTACTAGTGTATACACCAGCCGGCGTGTGATTTGAAATATTTTCTAATACCGATAAGGTATATTGGGTTTCGCCGCTACTGGAGTTGCTATATGCAATTTCAGAATTAGGTATGTATTCAAAATAATTTGCGTTGTTATAGCCGGTTGCCGCAAACCCAGTACTAAAACTATTATCAGGGATATATTGCGGAGGTGCCCCAACCGCGGGACTAGTATTTTGGGCAAGGTTGATGCCAAATTGCTCGGAGCCCGGACTTGATAATGTTGGAGTAGATAGAGCGTTAAGCGCATAACCACCCGGGCCATCTGTTGGACCACTGCCTGTAATATAAACGACGTAGCCATGGCTTAAATAATTCTCAATTGTAAATGTCGTGTAGTTCGTAGAAGCTGTACTGCTATTTAATACACCATTCACATCACCCAAAACTAATGTCCCGCCAGCTACATTAACTATCAAAACCGGCATGTCGGAAGTATTAAAACCGTTTTGGGCTTGGTAGTTAGTCCCCTTGCTATTACCTACTCCCAACTCACCAATTGAAGTTTGAGCTTGGTAGCTGTTAGAGGTTGACTGCAGGGTGCCGCCATTACCGAAAAATACCTCATTGACTAAGTAGTGGCTTGACTGATATTGGGCAAATACTTTAGGCGTGAAAGCAAAAACCATTACTGCCAGAAAACTTAAGGCTGCCAAAGCATAGTGCCATCGTTTCATAGTATTTAATTGTGCAATAAGCTACGTTAAAAGACAATCTGTTTACGCTTTTACTGACTTCTTGTTATTATTAATATTGAATAAGCGACTGAAGGATAAAATGGACCAGCAAGGCGGACCAATTGAAGATGGTAAGGATAATTCGCTGGAAGGATCCAGTACGGTTGTGGAATCCGGTAGTGATAACTTATCGCAGGATAACCCCTCACCGGATAACGCTACTGAACCTATAGCCCCACAGCCAGAATCTACTGGGCAATCAACCCCGGCACCAAAACTCTCAGGATCTCATCGAATCTTTAAATTTGTCCACCATCTAAATATTTATTTATTATTATTCATTTTGATTTTCATTATTGCGATTGCTATCGCTGCGGTGGCAATAGTTAGTAACCATAAAAATACATCTTCTCCTACCACTAACACGACTGCTTTAACCCAGTCTCAGTTGGAGAAAATAGCCAATAGTAGCGGATCAACCTCCGTTGGAACCGCCAATCAAGTGCTTACTTTTGCCGCTAGCTCAATTTTCGGTGGTCAAGTTTTGATGCGGCAAGATTTGGATGTGGCTGGTAGCATAAAAATAGGCGGCAGCATTGATTTACCTACTATTAGTGTACTGGGCACAGGTACTTTTCAAGATTTACAAACTAGCAAACTGACTGTTGTCGGAGATAGTAGCTTGCAGGGTAATCTAAATATTAGCCAGGCTTTAACTGTGGCTGGAGCCACTACTTTTAGCGGAGCAGTTTCGACTAATCAACTTACTGCCCAATCATTAATTCTTAACGGCGATATCGTAATCGATCATCATATCGATACTGGCGGATTGACGCCGGTTCGTAGTGCCGGCAATGCCCTTGGCGATGGTGGAACGGTATCAGTTAATGGCTCTGATACGGCAGGCACAATTACAATTGGCACCGGTAGCTCACCCGTGGCGGGATGTTTTGTAACTGTTAATTTCGGGAAGGCGTTTAGTGGCGTACCAAGTGTAATCGTCACTCCTGTGGATGAAGCGGCTAGCGGTATGGCTTACTATATTACCCGCTCAACTACCAACTTTAGTGTATGTACAAGCAGTACACCACCAGCGGGCCAATCATTTGGTTTTGATTACATTACTATTGATTAGTCAACTATTATTAGATATCTAAAAAGACTGTTACTTTATTGGCTTTAACGTGCATAATGCCGCGAGCTATCCTGATTCGTTGAGGACCTTCTGAGGTACTAATAACTAGCTCACACGGGTTAAGTAAAGTAATAAAATTGTGGTGTTTGGGTAGGATATCAAAGGGTCCAGTATCATTTACGGCTGAGATACTTAGTGCATCTCGATCAAAGTAAGTTTGAAAAGGCGAATGTACTTTAATATGTAATTGATCATTGACCGGTGATCTGCCTGAAGTATTTGATTGATTTAGGTTAGGTGCAACTGGTGAATTGGCCATAATTAGACAATTATTTCCTCAATGCCCCTTAGCGTATCTTCCAGCTTGTAATGCTCGCCTTTAACACCATTTAGATCTTCCATAACAAACATTGATTGGGAAAAATAGGCGACTAATTTCTTGGCTTTAGCATAATCGGCCCGATCGGCTGGGCTTAATTCATTTTCGCCAATTATTGCGATAATTCCCCGTAAGGATTCATATTTTTGCAACAAAGACTGCACTTGGATACTTAGCACATAATGCCGATCCCCTACGATATCGGCTGAAAGTAATGACGAACTAGTGTTAACAAGGTCTACAGCTGGTCGGATACCTTCTTCGGCGACTTTACGGCTAAGGACAATCGTGCTATCCAACTCATGCTGAATCATCTGTACTGCAGGATCACTTAAGTCATCGGCTGGCACATAGATTGTTTCAACTGCCGTAATTGATCCTTTCTCGCTAGATACTAAACGATCTTGTAAATTCTTTACATCACTGAACATGGTAGCTTCATAACCACCTTCAGCTGGGATTTGATCAAGCGTAGTTGATACCTCGTTTTTGGCTTGAACATAGCGGTACATATTGTCAATGAAAAATAGGATATTCTTTTCTTCCTCATCTCGAAAATATTCAGCCAAGGTGGCAGATGACAATCCGACTAATGACCGTTGGACAGGATTTTCATTCATTTGGCCGAAAAACATACAAGTATTACTTAATAAGTTGCGCTCTTTAAGGGTCATATAAAGTTCATGACCTTCGCGAATTCGCTCGCCGATTCCTGTAAAGAAACTCAGCCCAGATCCACTTTTAGCAATATTATGAATTAGCTCCATCATTAAAACGGTTTTACCGACACCGGCACCACCGATTATACCGATCTTACGACCCTTAACGAATGGCGTAAAGAAATCTATTACTTTGATGCCTGTTTCCAAAATTTCAGGTTTCTGGACGGAAAAAGTATCGATTCGTGAAGGCGGCTGAAAAATACTGCGCCGCTTTATATCATTGCCCGTAAGCAGCGGTTGACCATCTATCGGCCGGCCTAAAGCGTCAAACATCCGGCCGATTGTTTTTTCACCCAGCGCAATTTCGATCGTCCGGCCAGTAGCCACAACAGCCATGCCCTTCTGGATTGAATTATCACCAGCAATATTTAAGCACTGGACATAGCCACCACTTTTGATACTGTCTACTAACAACTCGGTATGATTTGAATTGTCTACCATCACCAGCTCGTTGACAACCGGTGCTTGATCATCAAATATGGCGCTGACAGTCAAATCTTGGACGGCTCGAATTATACCCTGTTTCATAAGACAGGCACTTTCTTTAGGTCATTAATAATTTGCCTTAACTGCTCATCTCGGATAGCTCTTTTAGTGTGGTTAAAGAGCATCCTGGTGTCAGCTAATGCCGTGTCAGCCCGGTCATTGGCGACTGACATAGCACGAAATCGGCTGGCATATTGGGCAAGTTTTGAGTCAAAAATGACTTGGCTTAAGGCGATTTGAAGCATCGAGCGTTCAAGGTGAGCTACTACATCGTAGGCACTTGGTTCAAAAATATAATTTCTTTCGCTAATAATATCTTTGCCCGTAGCGGCTTGCTCGCTCAGTTCTTGGATGGCTGCTTGCAGCTCAATATGCCGAATATCTTGGGTCATTAATGATATATAAGTCTGGTAATAAACTACTGTGCTCCGGTATTGCCTAATTTCTTTGACCAGCGGCTCGACATTTATATTAATGTCTTTCTCTGGCAACTTGTAATATTTTCGATAGGCAACCCCAGCTTGGGCTAAAAGTATCGCACCATGATGTCCTACAACAACGATATCTTGTTTTGCCTTATCATATTGTTTTAACATTTCGGCAATAAGTCGATGATCAATATCACCACTAAATCCACCAGCTGAAGATATCACTATAACTAACTCCTTGCCTAATGCAGTATCATTGCTTTGACGGCCAAAACGGAATAACCGGTCAACTCTTATTTGAACGTAGATATTCCATAACTCACTGAAAAATTTCTGAGCTTGTAAAACCTGATTTTTAATCTGGGCTATTCGCATACTGGCTAAGCTTTCAAAGGTATTTGTCAGTTGCACGATCATCTGCGTATTAAGCTCTTCCTGGGCTATATCATTAAGTTGTCTCATGAAGCCGCTCCTTTTGCCACTGATTCTGGGCTAGGATTAGGCGATTTAGTTTTTGTGCTTATCAAGCATAACGACTTTAGTTCATCGCGGATTGGTATAAAATCGGTTTCACTTTTAATCTTAGTGACCAACACTTGGGCATGCATTTTCAACCGAATAACATCAACTTGCTCATTAGCCTCAAGGCTAAGGATGACGTCCAGCATTAGTTGTTGGCAAAGCAGGTTGAATGTCTCGCCTGGACGTTGATTAAATAAGGAATATAATAATTTTCCTCGGACTAAGTCTTGGCGAGTCGAGAGGGCCAGTTCAGATCCAAAATGAGCATATTGTAGCGCTTGCTCATACACTGCCAAAGCCTGTTGAACCTGTTGCCCTTGTTGTTTTTGGCGGCTATTTTGGCCACGCCCACCGACACGAGTCACACTTAAACCAACATTGACTGCCGGCCTAACGGTATCGCGGAATACTTTCATATCCAAAATCCACTGTCCATCAGTAATTGACATTACGTTGGTTGGCAGATACGCTGTAATATCGCCGCCAGGCGTTAAAACCAGCGGAACTGCTGTCAGCGATTTATGATTATCGGCAATTTTACCGGCTCGCTCCAGCAAACTTGAATGAGCATAAAACATATCTCCAGGATATGAGTCGCGGCCTGGACTGACACCAGAAAGTAAAGATATTTCTCGGTATACTTGAGCATGACTGGTTAGATCGTCATAGATTATCAAGATGTCACGGTCACACTTTTGCCATAAATACTCGCCTAGGGCACAACCCACATAAGGTGCCAGATAACTAATCGTTAACGATTCTGCCATTGTCGACACTACTACAATTGCGCTTTTCATAGAGTCATTTGACCGTAATTGGTCAATCAATGCATCGGCATCAGTTCGCCGTTTGGCAATTAAAACGTAAATGACTATTACGTCGGTATTGCGTTGGTTAATTGCCAGTTGGGTGGCTAGAGTGCTTTTGCCTGATTTGCTGTCGCCGAGAATCGCGATTCGCTGGCCGCGGACTAGGGGGAATAAAGTATCTATCAGCCCTACTCCAGTTTCAAGCTGATTATCAAGCAATTCACGCTTGTACAACATCGGTGCTGGTGCAAATATTGGCCAAACTGTATCGGCAGCAATCGGGCCTTTACCGTCAAGTGGATCGCCAGTAACAGAAATTACCCGACCGATATAGTCTTTACCAACTTTAGTAACTAGCGAGTCGTATTGTTCAACTACTGTCATGCCTGTCGCCAAGCTGGTTGAACCTAAATGGAGAACAATTACATAATCTTCTAAAATACGGTGAACATAACCTTTGCTGCCATCCTCAAACATAACCAGAGATTTTAAATTTATAGGTTGCAGACCTTTAACTTTAATTAAAAATCGATCAACGCCAATAATTTCGCCTACCGGCCGGCCGGCAGCAACTAGTTGATCAAAGTGTCGACTATTGCTCATACAATTTACTCAGCTACCTAGCTCTTTAAAGCGTTAATTAATTGATCGCGTTGAGCAGTAAAATGCCTTCTTAAACTAAAGTCGTATTGTTTATTAGGGGTACGGACAATGCAGCCAGCGGCAATTCTCGGTTCCAACCCGACTTGAAGAAGCAGGTAAGGATGAATATTAGTTCTCAGCCAAATAACAATTTTTACTGTAAAAGACGCCGCCGGATCAGACGCAAAACTCATGTGTATAACTGGAGCTTGTTGTTTAATAGCTAATAAAAAATTCGCAGTTGCTCGCCGGTCGGTTGATTGTAATAAATTAAAGCGATTAACTGCCACAAACTCATCAAGCAACCGGCTAGTTCGTGGAATTTTCATATTACTGCCTGGCGTTCGAATAGCTGCCTGCATCAAAAAATCATCTAGCGCCTCAACCTCACGGATCAAACGATTGACGTCAACTGGTCCGATGACTTGCACGGGCAGTTGAATTTGGGCGCTGGAAGGCGGGTTAAGCGCCATGGGTAATGTCCTCAATAATTGCTTTTTTATTTGCTTCGAGATCACTTAATATAAATTCCAGTTGTTCGCTAAGATCGATTTGATTACCAACCGCTGACAAAACGTAATGATTGATAATTTCAGCCATGTTAATTTCGAATTGACGGATTAAGCGAGCTTTATCGTCAACGTATTCTTTCTGGACTTGGACGCTTAAAGTACGGCGCTGATCTTCAATGGCGTCGTTCGTTTTTTGGATAGAATCCATGGCCAGCTGCTTAGCATCATTGATTGACTGTTCGTATTTTGCAAATTCTTCCTGAAGCTTACGGGTAATCTCCTGCTTCATATATTCGTTAAGTTGCGAGGTAGTTAGCCGTAGATCTTGTTGGAGAAACATGGCATTTTCGCCAATGATTTTTTCAAAATGCAGCCGGCCGCGGTTTCGTAATTCTTCACGGAATTGATCATTAAAAATATGTTCTACATCACGTAGGGCGGCTTGCTCGTATGGAGCATCTGGCTTAGATTTAGGGTTAGATAGCTCGCTAATTTTCAAGGCTACCCAGATAAATGCCAACAGCACCGGTAATAAAATACTTATGATTACTATGGGCCACCAAATTGTCATTAATATCCCACCAGTCGAATCTTGCTTAAGTTAAACCCTCAGAAGTAAATATACCGCAAATAACCCGAGAATAAAAACTATCAGACTAGTTAATGTGACCTGAATCAGGCTTCGGGTTATTGAGCGTTTGGAAAGTGGATTGCGGCCAATGGAGACAATACTGCTTTTAATGCCAGCATATAACATACTGCCAGCAATGATGGCGCTGATGGCCAATATTAATAGGCCAATATAAACACGGCCTTCACTAACTGGTTTATTGGCTACGCTCTGGCCGGCACTTAATAAGAAACCAGGCAAATTTGGCTTGGAACTTTGTAGTAGCGGATTATGCGCAACTTCAATACTGACATCGACTAAGCCCAGCTGAACGGTTGAAGATTGACCGTTAGAGCTTTTGAGCACAGTTGAGCCTAAGCTATCTGTTGTACCCAAAAAGGTTGACAGGGTTTTGCCCAAGATTATTTGGTCGCTGGATGTGGCTTTCATGCCAACTCCACTAACTGAAGAGATAGTAATGTAGTCACCGGCATGAATTGAACCATTTTCACTATCAACTAGTACCTGATAATTTCCGGTAGTTGCAACGTATGCTTGATGAGCTGAATTTACGGTAGATAATGATTCAGCGGCCGAATTAGGATTAACTACTACCCCAAACATTTTTGTGGCATCCGCTTGATTTAGCGCCACAACATCCGAAGAGTTGCCGGGTTGGAGCTCGACCATTAAGCCAACTTCTAAATTTGTGCTGGTGCCGTAACTCTGTACAACCGATTGCGCCGACATCCTAGAGTGTGTGAAAAATAGACTTCCAAATACAACAACGAGAGCGAGCCAAGTGTAATAGTGCTTAGCCATGATCATGCTTAAGTATAACTCTTGAAAGGCGCTCCTACCAAGAACTAAACCATTAGCAATTTAACTAATCACTAATCTATTTAGCAGTGGTTAGATTTTTTAGGACTTTTACTACCTGAATCAAGTTAGATTCTGAAGATTGTTGACCCATACTAAAACGCAGTGAGCTGCGGGCATAGGCATCGTCAAAGCCAAGAGCCGTTAAGACATGCGATGGCTGTTGTTTGCTGGCGCTACAGGCGGAGCCACTAGCCGCTAAAATTCCCCGCTCATCTAGTTGAATAAGTAGTCGCTCATTATCTTGATTTGGAAAAGTCAGATGAACATTATTAGGTAGACGGTGAGTTTTTGAACCGTTAACTATTGCCCATGGCAACAAACGTTCAATTTCGCTGAAAAACTTATTTTGTAATTGCTTCATGGCATAGCTGCTTTTCTTTTTAGTAGCTTGGGCTGACTTTAAGGCAACTGAAAGCCCGATTGCGCCGGCAACATTCTCGGTGCCGCTCCGCAGTCCCATTTCTTGACCGCCGCCTAAAATTTGCGGATAAATTTTTAGGCGTCGCGAAATAAATAAGACTCCCGATTGTTTAGGTCCGTAGATTTTGCCGCCATTAATTGTCATCATATCAACACCCAACCGGTCGACGTGCAAGTCAAGGTAATTGCCGGCTTGGCAGGCATCACTATGGAAATAAATTGGCAAATTACTGCCTTTAGCTTGACGTCTAAGCCGCTCCGCATTAACTAATTGGGCTACATCGGACAAAGATTGGATGGTTCCAATCTCGTTATTGGCATACATAATGCTTATCATGGCGGTGTGTTCATCTATCAATTTGCCCAGAGCCTTAATATCTACAGTGCCATCTTGCTGAACGGGAGCAATTTTACATTTGTAGCGACCCGCTGGCGCTAATATCGATTCGTGATCAATTGAACTAACTACAATATTTGAATTTGGATACTGGCTCATGACACCGTATATCGCCAAATTGTTAGCTTCAGTGCCGCCAGCCGTAAAAATAACTTCCAAAGGTTTTACACCCAGACATAGCGCAACGTCCGCCCGGGCTTTATTTAATGCTACTTTTACTTGTTGGGCAGCTAGGTAGCTGGCTGAGGGGTTATAAAACAGATCATCGAAATAAGGTTTCATTGCCGCCATGACTTTGGAACTAACAGGCGTAGCCGCTGCATAATCTAGATAGATTAGCTTTGAGTGAGAAGTGTCTTTATTAGCCACAGTTGATAAGTTTTAATTTATACTTCGGATTGGTAGAGTTCTGCTTTTACTCGGTTATTATAAAGCTTGATGGCTGATAAAAAATTGCGCGTTTCATTAATGTCAATATAACGTGTAGCTTGTCCATCTTGAGATTTCATAATGCCATTTGGGCGAATGTCATAACGGGTTGTTACAACGTGGTATTGCCCAGTTTTTTCATCTTTCCACTCTTCATGCCAAATCCAAGTCCGCTCATCTAAACAAAAAAATTCGCGGCGACCGCCTGGTTTTACTGGTCCGAAAAGTTGGCCGCCAATTTTTGCTTCTTTTCTCATTAGATCACGGTATATTCTGGCTGACCGATCAGTAATCCGTTGGTTTTTTAGAGAACTAAGCAATTTCATCAAAAGCTCTATTAACAGTTATTCTAGCGGCTTCCGGAGTCAAGTAATTAGGAGAGGTAGGTATGGCAGGGGCAGAATTTTGAATGTTTTGGTTATCAGCGTTAGCACTAGAATTGGGCGCTGTATTCTGGGTAGTGGTGATAGTTGCAGGTTGAGTATATTGTTCAGCTTGAACGGCTGCCGGTGCGGGCGGATTTAATATGTGCTCTGCCGGTATCTTGTGCTGGGCTGATGCTGACACAAAAGCTAGATAAACGCCTTTATCAATAACAAATACCCGGGCTTTCTTATGGGAAGAGTCCGGTAGATATCTTTCTTCATGGCCTAGGCTATAAATCGTATTATTCAATTTACTCTCTCGCTTTACTTTATATTAAATAAATTTTTGGCATTACGAGTAGTTGCTGACGCGACGATCGCTAATGGTTCACCTCTTAATTTGCAGAGAAATTCAGCAATAACTCGTACATATTTTGACTCATTAACTTTACCACGATAAGGCGTCGGAGTCAAGTAGGGAGCATCAGTTTCTAGAAACAATTTGTCTAGTGGAACAGCCTTCGCGGCAGCTATTTGAGCTTCATCGCGGCTAAATGTAACTATGCCATTTAAACCTATGTACAAGCCTCTGGACAGTGTTTGATCCAGCTCTTTAATAGTTGCACTAAAGCTATGAACTACGCCCCGGACACCCTTAAAATTATCAATAACCGACCAGAAATCTTCAAATGCTTCCCTAACATGGAAAATAAGTGGTAAATCATGCTTTAGCGCTAATTCTATTTGATACTCTAAAAGTTTTGTTTGGGCCATCGACGGTTCATGCCGATAATAATCCAAACCACACTCGCCAATAGCTATTACCTTTTTGTTTGGGACAAGTTGCGCTAACGACTTTAATAAAGTTAGGTTATCACCAATTGCTGTTGCTTCATGGGGATGAATGCCAACGCTGGCATAAATACTAGGATGCTCTTCTGATAATTTAACCGCTAAGCTGCTGTCATTTAGAGTGCAGCCAACACAGATTATGCGAGTTACACCTGACGTTTCTGCGGCTTTAATAACTATTTCTGGAGATATGTTGTAATCTGCAAACTGAATATGGCAATGGGTGTCTATCAAACTTAAATTCATTTATTGATTCCGCGGATTATAAATATCCTAGGTATAGTTTAATAATTTTCTATCGGTTAGACAAAGTTTAGATAAATTCAAGATTCAGAAATTATGTCTAACCATTTATGACGCGGTGCGGAAAGTTCTAGTGGTTCAGCGGCATTGGGTTCTGATTGAAATTCAGCTATAGGGACAAGCGAAGTATTGTCATAGAGGACACTTGGATGTATTGGCACAATCGCCGATAATCGCTCACGCCGTTCTTGTTGGTGTTGTTGGTCAAGCGCTAACAGCTCACGCACACCTTTCGGGCGGTGATAACCACGATTTTGCCGCCACACCAGAAATATGCCAAACTGATACATTAAAATTGTCGGCACCGCAATAACCAATTGGTCAAAGACATTTATGGTTGGTGCCATAATCATCGCCACTATAAAGGCAAAAACTATAACATAACGCTCATACTTGAATAACTTGTTTGGCTTATATGGCCGGATATGATTGATAAACATCATAATCAGTGGGATCTGGAAAAGTATGACCGAGCCCACTAGATACAACATGATGAAACTCATGTACTCCTGGATGGTAAATAATGGGTGGATTTGCCGAGTGGTAAACTGGTGCCCCAAAAAATGTAAAGCAATCGGCAGGCCAATAAAATAGCCAAAGCAGAAACCGATTATAGCCAATATAGCCGAGAATAAGCTACTGCGAACTATAAACCGTCTGACATTTTTATGGATGACTGGTGCTAGAAATTGTAATAACTGATAAACAATCAGCGGTGTGCTGAAAATAATTCCAACGTAAGTGCATAGTTGGAATAGAAAACCGATACCACCACCAGGTGATGTATAAATAAATTGTTGCTGCTTAGCTGGCCTTAAAATAAAATTTACCAGTTGCTGCTGGACAAAATAGGCAAGAACCGAAATTATTACAATAGAAATAACAATATAGAGGAGTCTTTTTCTTAACTCATAAAGATGCTCTATAAAAGGACGACGCTCATCAGAACTAAGCTGAGTTGTCCTTGTCGCTGTTTTTCTTCTCTTTATCTTCATCTAAACCGCCGCTTACTCCCTTGCGAAGCTCGCGCATCGATTCACCAATACTTCGAGACAACTCTGGTAATTTCCGCCCCCCAAAGAGAAGTAATATTATTACTAATATTAACACTAAGTCTGGTGTGCCTAGATCAAGAAATGCAAAGATTTGCGCAAACATATTTCCCTCTTTTTAAAGTTACTTGACCTCATAGTAGCATGCGGCGTTAGGGCTTGCAAATGACACGTAAAGCCCTAAAATATCTCGTTTTAAGGTGTAAATTTTCCATTTCTCAATAGAAATATGGTGAAGTAACTATTTATATTTAACTGACTCGGTGCTACTTATTTATAAAGTCTTTGGCATATAAGGCTTCATATTTGCTCATGTCTCTGGGGCGAATGTTCATTCTTTTTAAAGCTTTTACCAGTTGCCTAAACTTAACAATATCTTCTTCTTTGAGTTTAGGTAGATGAGACGCTTTTTCACTGTAAAGCTTTTCATCAGCAAAGCGAAGCAAGTCTGAAACTGTCATATCGGGCTTTAAGGTACTGACCCCAATCGATATATCTACACCCTCAGAACGAAGCTTTTGGCTTATTGCGCCTCGGAATGTGTCTCTAAGCCGGTTAACTATTATTTCAACGCCTCCTTCGTCAGTGTGGCATAAAACAGCAAATTCATCTCCGCCAATACGTCCTGGTTTTATTTCAATGCGTTTGTCTTCAATCTCAGTTATTAAGGCGTCTGTGCCCCTGGGCGTATCAACAGTTATGATATCTAAAAGCCTTTTACTGTCATTTCCCTTGTGTCTCGTTCTAAAATTATTTTCTATCAGCAGAATGGCTTGCTGCAGTTCATTAATAATATAATCACCTTCAGCGTGGCCAAAAGTGTCATTTGTATACTTTAAATTATCAATATCTATAAAAATTACCGATATTGGCTGTTGTTTTTTGTGGGCAATAATAACTTCACGCTCCAGTAGTTTATGCCATTTGGCCTTGGGCATCATAGTTTGACTATGCAATAACTGGGACCTGAGATTTTTAAACTTGTTATAAATGTCTGCCATATGCTGAGTTACATTATATATTGCTTATCAAAGCGTTCTATTAACAAAATATATCTGAGAATATTAAATACTAATTTCTTTTACATATTTACATAATTGCTTAACCTGTTATTCTATAATTGATAACCATAAAAGGAATTATTTATGTTTAAAAGAAAAAAAGAGGTAGATGAACCTGACTCTACTGAATTGCATATATACAAAAATAAAAAAGCCACGGGAGAAAAATTAACACAATTAATTAAACGCAAACCGCTATCATCGATTGCGTTAGTATTAGTAATCGCCTTTCTGGGAATTTACTTTTTCGTATTTAGTCATGCAGCCACCCAAATTTCTTTGGTTGGGGCAGCTAAAGGTGGAGACGCTGGATCTACGACAACATTGTCCATTGTCTTACCAACTGGCATCCAAGCCAATGACCAGATTATTGCTACGGTTCAAACTGGCTCCGGTACTACATTAACAACGCCAACTGGCTGGAATCTAGTAAGCAATTATGTTGCATCCAATAGTGGCGAAACTCGACTTTATGTTTACAGTAAAACCGCCGCTGGTAATGAAACGTCATTTTCAGTATATAAAGGCGGCTACGTCGGAGCCTGGGGTAGTATAGCGGTTTACCGTGGAGTCAACCCAACTAGTCCTATAGATCAGGTATCCAGCACTACGGGCAACGGAACATCTATATCCGCAACAGCAATTACTACTTCAGTAGTTGATGAGCAATTGGTGTTAGCTGAAGGAGCAACTCTAAATTCAAGCGCTGGTTCTTTCTCGGCCCCGAATAAATGGACCCAAGAGCTAACTAGCAATGTCCAATGGTCTGGTTCTGGACTAGCTGATGTTCAACAAGCTTCAGCTGGGAGTACCGGTTCTCCGGTTGCAACATTCAATGCAAGCGCAAATCTTGTTGTAACCTTAATTGGATTGCGACCAGCAACTACCAGCAGTAGCACATCTACATCAACTGGTATTAGTATCGTTGGCACTGCAAAAGGTGGTAATAGTGGCTCAACAACTTCTTTAAACTTTCATTTACCAGCTGGCATCAAAGCCAATGATCAGATAATAGTGGCTGTCCAAAGCGGATTTTCAACCACCATAACTACGCCAACCGGTTGGACGCAAGTTAGTAATTATGTTGGACCCAACAGTGGTTATCCAAGACTGTATATTTTTAGAAAAACTGCAACTGGCAGCGAAACTTCGTTTGTAGCTAACAAAGGTGGTTATGTTGGGGCTTACGCTAGTGCAGTTGTATATCGCGGCGTAAATACAATTAATCCAATTGACCAAATATCAACCGAATCCGCAGGTGGAGCATCGATAACAATTCCGGCAATCACCGCATCAGTATCAGGGGAACAACTAGTTTTGGCGGAAGCCGCCGATAACAATTCAACCAATGGTACCTGGACGGCTCCTAGCGGTTGGACACAAGAACTTAATAGTAATGTTAAATGGGGTTCATCGGCAATTGCTGATAAAAACCTAACTTCAACTGGAACATCTGGTAGCCCAACCGCAACTTTCAATTCTAGCGCTGCCTTGGATGCAGTTCTCTTGGGTCTTAGACCAGCGTCAACCTCTGCTGTACCAGTCGACACTACTCCGCCAACCGCTCCAACTAATTTAACCGGATCAGCGGTTAGTACCAGTCAAATTAATCTTACATGGACAGCTAGTACCGATAATGTGGGTGTGACAGGATACAACATATATATAAATGGTTCTAAGGCTGGGACAAGCACTAACACAAGCTTTAGTGCAACTGGTCTAATAGCCAATACTAGTTACGCCTTCTATGTAACAGCTTACGATGCAGCAGGCAACGTTTCAGTAAGCTCTAACGCCATTACCGTAAATACCCAAAGCGTAGTTTCCGGTGGCGGCAATACAAGTAGCTCCATTTTGGCTAAACTTGGAGTCTATGCAGGACCTACTAATATCGCCGGCGTTAACAGCGTTGGCACGTTGCTAGGACATCAGATACCATACGCAATGGACTTTCTTAATGGCACATCTTGGGCTACGATTACCGCCAATACTTACCCGCTACAAAACTGGCTGAACAGTGGCTACTCAATGATTTGGGGAGTTGATATTCTTCCCGGCACCTACTCGCCAGATTCTAATATCAGTAACGTCAACGGTAGCGCTTACGGTCTGTCGCAGGGCGCGGCCGGTAACTTTAACGGTTACTTCAAAACTGTTGCCCAAAACATGGTAAGCGATGGCTATGGCAATTCCATTATCCGCCTTGGATGGGAATTCAATGGCGGTTGGTTCCCTTGGGCAGCCAATGGCAGTGCAGCTAACTTCGTGTTGTATTGGCAGAACATTGTTAACAGCATGCGCTCCGTTACTGGCCAACACTTCTTATTTGAGTGGAACCCTACTCTTGGCGACCAAGGTGTCGGCGACTTAGCTACTTATTATCCGGGCAATAACTATGTCGATATAATTGGCGAGGATGTCTATGACGTAAACTGGAATAACTATCCAGGATGTACGGGAGAGTGGCAAGTAATGCTTAATGAAACATATGGGCTAAACTGGTTTGCTAGCTTTGCGGCTCAACAAGGCAAACAAATGGCCTTCCCTGAATGGGGCTTGGGATTTGGAACTGCAGCTGTAAATTGTGGCACCTTGACTAATACTGGCGGCCAGACAGGCGGTGGCGATGATGCTTACTTTGTTCAGCAAATGGTCAATTATATAAATACGCATAACTTTATAGAGGCTACTGTTTGGGATGAAGGCTCGGGTGCAATACCAAACACCAGCCAATACCCCAACGCTACTGCCGCATTCGTATCAGGATTCTAGCCTACTTAGATCATCTATAAGATAAAGACTTTAAGAGTTGTTTTTAAGATCAAGGCTTGGCCACTTTAAATCCGGAAATTCCATCTCCAGTTACTTGGCCAGATGGATCGTTGACAAAGGTATATAAGGGTAATCCATTATAAGCGTACTGTTTAGTGCCATCGTTTCGGGTGATTATAGTAACATTGGCCGGTAGTGCTGATTCTGAAGATGTAGTAGGGCTGTAAGCTGGCCAGCTATATAGACATGAACCTGTGCAGTTGCTTACTCCTTTAGTGTCACCACTATAGGTATAAAGCGCAGACCCACTAGAATCTGCTAAATACTGTCCAATTCCTGATTCTGTTTCAGTTTGAATAATATCTGCGCTTTTAGTCGCAGTGTTATTTGGGCTTGTTGTTGAACTATATGTTGATGAAGCTGTATTTGAATTCGTAGATTTAGGTGATTTATGAAAGATTAAATAGCCTCCCACAGCCAGGATAATCACAATAATTAAGGCAATCCATATCCGTTTATTATTTTGCATATATATTCTCCGTAAAGTAAAAAGTTATTTTAATCAGGAGATTATATCTAATAAGCACATTATGATATGTAATTTTTTTACTGTTTAATTAATTGATATTTTTTAAAGATATGGACTTGGCCAAGTATTTACTTTTTGAGGTTCGGTTATAATTTCTTCACCTAGGAAATTTGCAAGATTAATTTTTTCTGCATCAGATAAATCTGCCTCAACTTTTTTAATTGTTTCTTTTATCTCTTCAGGAGTGTCTTCGAAAACAATCATTACAGTAGGTGATTGCGTTTTAATAAAGTCACTTAATTCTCTGGCAACTTGTTCGATTGAACTTGGTTTAAATATTGGTAATTCTAAATCATCATGCTCTAAGAAGACAATACCCGCTTTCATTAAACTCTTGCGAGCTAAACCTCCAACACTACGAGCGTGTAGCACTTTTTTAGGAATGGCCAATCTATCATCTCGTTTTGCGAAAAATATAGACAGCATATCGCCTTCCAAGCTTTCAGTTTTAGCAACTAAATACTCTTCTTGGGTTTCAACACCCATAATTCAACCTCGTAATTATATGTCCAGCTAACAATATTATATTTCGTATTATATTTACAAGCATTTGCTGAGATAGTTAGATGGAGAAATATCTTGGTTACATCGTATCTGGAATATTTACATAGGAAATGATAGCCGAAACTTACACTACGGGTGGCATCAACCACCAATTATTGGTGGGTTGGGAGGTGTAGAACTAGATGGTTGTTGATTTGGTGATATAGAATTAGGTAATTGAGGATTAGAAGGAGTTACCACGGTGCTTGTGGGCTGATTCGGCGTAACAATTCCTGTTTGCTGCTGGCTGGTTGCGAGTGGAGTAGGAGTTGTTACTGCAGAGAGTTCGGTTTTGTTAAAGAAATCTTGAACTATTGCTTGCCCTATATTCCCCAATAGGAATAGCACTATAAATGCCATCACCCAATTTAACTTCTCGTTTGTAATGTGTTCGACACCCTCAGAGTACTTCCAGTACCACCAAATGCTTCCGACGAATGGTATCAACCAAATCCAAGCTGTAGGAATTTTCTCTCCTAGTCTATTCATTTCTCCTTTTGTTTTGACTGCCCAGTACCATGAATAAAAACCAATAGTTACTAAACCCAGTAAAAAAACTGCTATAGGACTTCGTTTTTTCATTATATTTCCTTAATTAATTAACTGGCTACTTTTAAGCATAAACAATTAAATATCGATGCACAATAATATGATGCCTTACCTCAGAGATCAAACTGTTTATGCTTGGTGCGGGTGACGGGACTCTAACCCGTGGCCTCTTCCTTGGCAAGGAAGCGCTCTAAACAACTGAGCTACACCCGCATAAATAGATTTTACTTGGTTCCATAAAGAACCTTGGTGGCGCCTCCCAGGTTCGAACTGGGGACACAAGGCTCTTCAGGCCTCTGCTCTACCAACTGAGCTAAAGCGCCAAGGTAAAGTCTTTGCTATTTTACGAGAAAATAGGTGTTTATTCAATTAATTGGTGGGGTTGGAGGGGCTTGAACCCCCGACCTCATGAATGTGAATCATGCGCTCTGGCCAGCTGAGCTACAACCCCAAATATTACACCTTCATCATACTAGATTTCTTATCGATCAATAAATTCCTTACAAAAATATTCAAACACAGCGTTAGTCCAACCAAATCCAGTCTGATTTGGGTAGAGCCCATCGGCAGGGGGTTTAGTGGGTTGGACAACGTTATACTTTTCTAAAAACACTCCTTGGTTATCAAACCAGATTAAATTAGTTTTCAACCACTTCATGGCAATCCTACGGGCTTCTTTTTTAAAGCCATAGCGTTGCAAGCCTTTAACTACAATAAAATGCAATGGTGCCCAACCATTTGGGTATGCCCATTGGGTAGGCATAATCCCTGAAATATTTATATGCTGAGTGAGTGGTAATGTATCGGTCGCCGTTAAGCCACCTTTATTTTCGAAACGTCTTAAATTTTTAACTAACTTACGCGCCTGTCGTTTCGTGGCTATGCCGGCCCATAAGGTGTAATATGCCGCCAATGAATCAATGGTGCTTCTTTTCTCTTTTTTATAATTGTAGTCATAAAACAAGCCGCGACCCTTGTCCCACATCAACTTGGTAATACTGCGCTTCCGTTTACGGGCGGCTTTCCTCCATTCCGCTGATTCACGTTCATCCCCAAGAAGACTGGCTGATTTAGCAAAATCCATCTCATATTTGTAAAGTAATACGTTAAGATCAACTGGCAAGTAATTTAGGGCATGATGGTTAAAGCGCGTCGTCATATCCCAGCCGCTCTCGGCTTCAGCTAAATTGTCTAAGTAATTAATATCATAATATCGGCTTAAGCCCTGATAAACCTTACGGGCATTAGGTTTGGTCGTTCCCATCCAAACCTGTTTATATTCATCCTTGGCTATTTCAATACCTTCTCTTAGCCAATCTTTATCCAAGTTATAAGCCTGATATACGTCAAATATAATGCTAGATAAAAACGGCGGTTGCGAATGGCTCATTAAATAGGTCCGCGAAGCATTTGGTATCATGCCGTAACGTTTAAACAGCAACTCCAGATTTTCGACAATCCCCAATATTAAATCTTGATGAGCTTCATCGAGAATTCCTTGGATCATGAAATAACTATCCCAGTAATATAGTTCGTTAAAATCAAACTCGTTTTCCGGATGATAGGCGGGTACTAAATATGGTTTAGGCAACCCTAAATGACTATTAGTGCTATCTGGTTGGTAAAAAGTTAAGCTCGGCCAAAATTTAGCAATGTATTCCCGAGCCGCAGCCACATTTTCCTGAGTTAAAGGCTTGTCTGATCGAAACGACCAAGTTTTAGGCAATTCAAACTTGTTTGTATTTATGCCAAGCATAGTAATCTCAGCCTATGTCAAATCATGTTTATCGTCAATGAATTGCATAATTATCAGGCTTGGATAGTTACGGTTGTGCCAATAGCCGCCCAACTATAGAGCCAAGCCGCAGCCGTCAACGGCATTTCAACGCAACCGTGAGAGGCTTGAGAAGAGTATGGACTGATGTTCCCGAAATCACTACTAGCTCGCCAAGTGGCATCATGGAATCCGTATACTCCATATTCATTATCTAAAAAAGGCATCCAGTAATATACGTAGTCATGCCAACTGGTCACACCATCGGTGCCTGTTAAATATCGATCGGTTTGTTTGGCATAAATCTCATAAGTACCTACCGGGGTAACGTCTGATGCTATGTTCATATATCCCGTAATAACCGGCGAATTATAAACTAACTGGTTTTTAGCACAGACCCACAAGTGGCGCTGCTCAATGCTGATAACTATATTTTGACCAATAGCGTTATTGCTACATGCATTACTAGCGACAACTGGTTTTGAGACAGTTACAGGCGAACTTTTAGTAGAACTACTTGTTGGATTATTTGATAAGTGTTTACCTGACGCTGGATTGAGTAAAGTAGAAAAATACCAGCCCATTAACAAAACGATAATTAAAACCAACATAAATATAAAAAATTTATGGCGTTTGGGCTTCGGCTTCTTGGCCACAGAATGGCGAGATTGTCTGCTGGGTATTCTAATTTCTTTCATCTGTCTTTATATTTTAAAAGCATTTAATACTATGAGATACGAGATTTATATCGTCAAGCCAATAAATACACAACGAGTTAAAATAATAAAACAAATTAATTGATATAAATAATTATGGTGGAGCTGCTGGAGCACTGCCCTCCAGGTCCGCCGGTTTATCTTGGTTATTCGTCTACAGGCTTAGTCTACTTAAAATTTTCTAGAATAAACATTGAAGTAAACTAAAAGTTCATTCCCTAGTCCTAAAGCTTAATATGTTTTAGGGACACTAAAACATCAGCAATCAGATGATATAAAACGCTTTTGCGTTATCTGATGTCACACGAAGCGTTGCGATAGCGTTTAAGCTAAAGCTGTTGCATAGGCTGGTGCACTGAAAGCAGCTTTTACACTGTTCCAAACATCAGCTACGCGATTAAATGCTTTTGCATTTATATGGTTTTGCCATATAACGCTTGGCACGCGGCCTGCTGATATAACCGATAAAGTCCAACGTCGAGCTTAAATTCAGCCCCATACGTATAAGTCACATTAGTGACTAATATATTATAACATAATCATTATTTAGTTTAACCACACACTGGCGCCCTCCACTAATTACGTTATATATACTCATTATAGGTAGATGATTCGTGGTGTAAATTTCTGCACAAAACAGAGGTAATGAAGCCCATATTCACTTCGCCGATGCGAAGTGGAAAACGAAGTGGAAAACGAAATGGATATTTAGGTTTTATTTACTAATTTTAAAGCAATGTCGTGCCAATTATCTAAAGTTAAAGCTTGAGCTCGAATCGCTAAATCAAGTTTGCTTTCAGCCACTGCCGCTACAGCTCCAACTTTCGATAAGTGAAGCCCAGAAATCAGGTTGTTGACTAAGGTTTTACGGCGCTGGGAAAAGCCGGCTTTGACAACTTGGAAGAATTCATCGGCTGATAGATCTTTAAATAATGGGTCGGCTCGGCGTTTCAGGCAAAGTATTTGCGAATCGACTTTTGGCCGCGGAATAAAAATATTGGCCGGCATTATATGTCCTAAGCTTACTTCGTAATAATACTGGACAAATACGCTAATCAGACTCATACTGCCCGGTTTAGAAGCAATTCGCTCGGCAACTTCTTTTTGAACCAATATAACTGCTAAGGCTGGTTTATTTTGCTTGTCTTGAGTTAATAATCTTAAAAGATATGATGTCAGATAATAAGGGATATTAGCGACGATTTTATAATTCGGCGGCAGCTTTGAAAAATTATATTTACGGATATCGCCGTATTTGATTTGGACATCGCCTGTAAGGGTCTTCTTTAAATGGTCGACTAGCGACTTGTCTAGTTCAATGGCTATTACTTTTGCACCGTGACTAAGCAAATGCTTAGTTAGTGCCCCTTGTCCCGGACCTATTTCTAACACTAAGTCTTTAGGCTTTAGTTCGGCCGCGGTACAAATCGCTTCAAGGCTTTCATGATCATTAAGCCAGTGCTGTCCAAGTGATTTTTGGGGGTCTTTATCCATAATTACCAATTATGATAATACTGCCAATGATTATAGGCAGCTTGCCAACTGCCGTAGCGCCCATCAGCATATGAAGTGGCCCAATGCAACTGGACTACCGGATCAGTTTCCCAGCTGTTAGTCCCGTTACCAAAAGACTGCATTTTAATACCTGGTGTCGCTTGACCAAGGCCGTAGCCGATTTCTGACTCCAGTACACCTATAGATGGGGCATATCCCGGGCAATAACCGATTTCGCCCTGTACCTTTGTCGGGCACCAGCCAGATTCATTGCTAACGATGTAGTTTACGTACGGGTAATCGCTGCTGGATATCCCGGCAGCAGCCATAACGGCTGTAATGTCTGATGGTATTTGGACAGCTTGCCCTTCGGCTATAATTTCGGTAACTGGCTGCTGGGTTACAACAGTTTGGATTAAGGTTTGGCTGACAACTATGCCGTTTTGCAAATTCTGTTGATAGGTTAGTAGCTCCTGTCCCGGACTGCCTTGCTGCCTAATCGCACTTGTGCCAAAGGTCAGGCTATTGTCTTGGATAGTTTGAACGGGTATGGGGATCGTTTTCTGGACTGTAGTCAGCTGAGTGCCATGATGAATCAAAAATACTTGGATATTGGCCGATAGAAGCGTATCGGCAGTCGGTTGGACAGTATCGTTGGGGCCAAGCACAATATGCTCAGTTGTTAATAGACCGCCAACCGTTGTGGCATGGGTCCTGATCAGCGTCTGGGTGCCATAAACATTTAAGTTTACCGGTGTCGACGGGACAATTACGACTTGCTCGCCCAAAGTCGGCTGTGTCAGGAAATTGGTTACCGGTTGAAGGTAAACATAGTCTTCTGGATAGATTGTAATTCCGGATTGTTGGGCGATGCTTCGGGCCGTGGTTTGGGCGCTATAAGTAAAAATTTGCTGGCTGCCGTTGATAATCTCTACTGGCAGTGCCCGGTATATATTGATCCGGAAGTTATCCTGGGTTATGGCCGTGTTCAGACTTGGCTCAACCACATCGCCTTGGTTTAGAGTTAGTGATAGCTTTTTTAATAGTGCGCCAACGGTTGGTTCATTAGTCGGTACAGTTGTCTGGGTATGATCATGCGAAATTATAGCTATATACGCCGTAATGGGTTTAAATTGGGGGCTACCGTTATTAAGAATTAAAAATATTACAATACTGGCAACTAGCAGTGAAGAGATTGTAACGATTGGTATAATTAAGTGTTTTTTGAAGCGGCGCCAGAATTTTTTACCGGCTTTATAATGTTTTATCAAGTCCGGTGGTTGTAGTTGTTGAATGGTCATAAATACTTCTTGCTCGATGTTGGTTAATCAAATGGGAAATCCAAGAAATGAGCTAGTTTTTATTGTAACAAATAAGATGTCAGAAAACAGAATAAGTTAATCCTTATCAGTTTGAATTGCCAACGTTATATTTTTCTCAAAGGTGCAAAAGCAATGTTTAGCTGTTTGGTGCCATTTCTCTCAAACTGGACTCGAACAGTATCGCCGTCGCAACTAATTACCGTGCCGATACCAAAATTTTGATGCTCAACTCTGTCGCCAGCTTTTAATTCCGGTAATTCTGGCAGATTATCCTGGAGTGCCAAATCATTACTCATCCCTGGTATTGTTTCGCCGGTTAATGGCAATAACGATCCGGCATAATTGTTGGCTAGATCAGCGGTAATTTCACTTAAGAATCGGCTGGGAGGATTGTGCTGGACGCCTCCATATAAAACCCGGCTGGCAGCATAAAGCATGTAGAGTTCGGATTTAGCGCGTGTCATACCGACATAACAAAGACGACGCTCTTCTTCCATTTCGGACTGGTCATACAATGACCGGGAGTGCGGTAAAATAGTTTCCTCTAAGCCGGCTATAAAAACCACAGGGAACTCCAGCCCCTTAGCGCTGTGTAGTGTCATGAGGGTTACTGCATCACTGTTAAAATCAGCTTGGTCAATGTCGCTAACAAGACTAACTTCTTCAAGGAAATCGGCTAATCCGACATCTTGATAGGCATGGGCAACGCTCATCAATTCTTTAACGTTTTCCTGTCTAGATTCTCCTAAAGCCGTACCGTCATTTAAATATTTTAAATAATTAAGCCGGTTGATTAGTGATTCAATTACTACTGATGGCAAATCGTCATTTGCTAGATCTCGAAGAACACTTAAGATGTCATTTAATTCAATTAAGCCGTTACGTGCTTTGGGAGGCAAGCTAGTGCAATTCTCTACTGACGCCAAAGCATCTTTAAGTGATAAATTATTTTCTTGTTGCCAGTCATAAAACTGTAATCTGGATTTTGGTCCTATGCCGCGAGTCGGCACATTAATGATCCTCTCAAAACTAATCCTATCTTCTGGCTGATATAACAGTCGCAAATAAGCCACAATATCCTTAATCTCCTTGCGATCATAGAATCGCTGGCCACCAACGATCCGATAGGGAAGTCCGTAGTGAATGAAAGTCTCCTCGATACTTCGACTTTGAGCGTTGGTACGATACAAGATGGCAAAATCCCGAAAGTTACGTTGACCTATGGCTACTGCCTCCCTAATAATTCGAACTATAGCCTCCCCTTCTGATCTTTCATTGCTGACTTGGAGCAATTGAACTGGTAGTCCTTGTAATGAATTTGTCCATAATTTCTTATCTGATCGCTGAGAGTTATGCATGATAACAGCGTGAGCGGCATCTAGTATGTGCTTAGTGCTTCGATAATTTTGTTCTAGTTTTATAACGGTGCAATTGGGATAGTCTGTTTCAAAGTTTAGAATATTTCTAAAATCTGCCCCTCTCCATGAATAAATTGAATTATGGACTACTATTCCCGAAGCTAAATAATTATGAACTTTGCTCACATCAAGATCGTAAACTCTACCAGAATAAAGTTTCTTCTTTATACTTACAACCTGGTCTTCTATAATTTGGCCATCTTTTAAGATTGGCATAGCCATTCCGAGATAGATGTTGCCTGCAGGCATAAAAGTGAACTTATTATTTGTCATAAATGAATATTTACAAATGACAAGTTCTTTACTGGCTACTTTTTTTATTTTCTCGAAGATTTGCTCGATCTGTCCATAATCTTGTCTTAATATTTCAACTCTGTAAGTTTCGGCGCGACCTTTTCTAACGGTATACCCTAAATTTTTGAAGATTTGCAGGTCTTGCTGATCAGTTGTATTAACGGATATTCTGCTAGCTGACCATGGGCTTTGAAGCGATATTATCTTGTTCCCAAAAAGCACAACATTTATATTGATACGCTTAATGCCGTTTCTGATAGTCGCTTGGGGTAAAAAATGAGGGTAGTCAAATAATAATCCAAAATCACTCATTAATTCTTTGGCTCTTTTTCTGGTATCTATTTCTTTATATAGCGCATCAATATGCGTTTTGCTTAATGACATAGATCGATTGTTGAAGGCGTAAAAGAGCATCATTGGTATGCCATATTTATAGGCTATTAAAGCTTCGACATATTCTGCTTCTTCGTGATTTTGGCAAACCTTGATAACCCACATGCGGTCTGCTCTTTCCTGGTTAGCTCGCACTCTCAGGCCTATATCATATATTTTCCCATCAAATCTGGTACCTTTAACCATACCAATTCGATATCCCTTAAGTCGCGAATACATTAAATAGACATAGTAATAATCATTTTTAACCCACCGTGCAAAGAGTAAATGATTCGGAGTGCAAGTGATTTTCTTGCCAGTGGCCGTTTTAATTTGGATTAAATCACCACTAAAATTAGATGTTCGATTTTTTAATACCTTAAAGTAACCTGCCTTACCATAACCACAGGCAGATCTTACGCGTTCCCCGATAGATATATCTTCAATAGCTTTAACACCAGTTGCAGTTTCAAGCAAAGTTCCCGGGGGTAGACATTGCCAGTCATCACCTACGACGGCAATATTTTTAGCCGGACCGGTTAATAATCTAATTAACTTATATTGAGCAGTATTAGTATCCTGATATTCGTCAATCATTATGTATTTGAATTGTTGGCGCCACTTATCAGCAATTGCCGTTTGATAGCTCAATAATTTAATCGTTCGGTTAATTAAGTCATCAAAATCCAGCGCCATGGCTTCATGCAAAGCTCTTTCATATAGCGGGTACACTTGAGCAGCTACCCTTTGGGCAGGCGCCATAGCTAACCCAGTGTATTCTGCCGGGTCGATTAGTTCCGACTTAGCACTACTTATAAGAGTCACAATTGACCTGGCCGGGAAGGCTTTATCATCAATTAACAGCTGCTTACTGACTTGTTTGACAACATTAAGCCGGTCGGTTTCATCAAATATAACAAAAGATCTTGGTATATCGATGTGCTCGCCATCTTGGCGTAAAATGCGAACGCAAATAGCATGAAATGTACCCATAAATGGCATAAACGACCGGTTGTCCGGATTTTCGTGAAGTAGTGTAGCAACCCGGCTGCGCATCTCCCGGGCAGCTTTATTGGTAAAAGTTACCGCTAATATGTTGTAGGGGCTAGCTTTATGGCTGGCAATTAGATAAGCAATGCGATGGGTTAAAGTTTTTGTCTTGCCTGAGCCGGCGCCAGCCAGAATTAATAGTGGGCCTTCTGTTGAAGTCACAGCCCGCTGTTGTTCAGGATTTAGATCTTGTAATAATGCCTCAAACACTCAACCCATTTTAGCAAATATTTTGCTATTTATATCTGTTGTAATGAATAATGCTAGATATTTAAGAAGTAACCTACGGCTCCAGCAGCAATCAACAAAACTATGATTGTAACGACTATCCAGTGTCCTTTATGGCTTTTTGAAGTTTTAGAAGCAGTTACAGCTGATGTAGTCACGTCAGGCGTGGCATGAGCAGGCAGTAATGGTTCATTTGGATCAATTTCCGGGGTTGGGGTTTCAGTAGGCTGCGGAGTAGTCTCAGCCAGTGGTTGTTCATTATCTGGGAACGAGGGTTCTACCGCGCTCTCCTGGGTAGTGGATTCGTTGTCGATTGTGACGTCATCAGGTAGTTTTGCTTCAGTTGGCACCTTTTCTGCTTTGAGGTCAGTGCTTTCCTCCATAAACTCCGGGATAGAAGTCTTAACCATTGGGTCGGACTGTTCTGGATGATTAGTTACTACCACTGGTCGGCTGCTGGGTTCTGGTGATTTCCGGTTGGGGGGTACGATATCAAAATATCGTTGTTCGTTGTAGTTTGATTTGTCGTCTTTTGCCATTTTTTTATACGCTTATGTTTTTTTAGCTTGCAAACGTTCCGCTATTGCTACTATCTCAGCAAATTTATAATAATTCAAGCTGGCGCTGCCCACCAGCGCCCCATCACACCCGTCAAGTGCCAGATATCCACCGGCAATTTGATCATCAACGCTACCGCCATAAAGCACTCTGATAGTCTTGGCGCAATGTTGGCCGTATAAGTCAGCAATCTGTTTACGGATAAAAGCTATAGTGCTCTCAATTTCGTCAGGTTTAGCAATTTCGCCGTCAAAAGTACTTATCGCCCAAACCGGCTCATAAGCAATTACTACCGATTCAATATCGGTGTTGGTTAAATCACTTAAGGCGGTTGTTAGTTGGTCATGAATAACTTGTTTCGCTTCACCAGCCTGGCGTTCACGTTTGTTCTCGCCAATACAAAGTATCGGTGAAATTTCATTACGGATGGATGAAGCGACTTTATCACGGACAATGTCGAGTGATTCTTGAAAATAGAGCCGGCGCTCGGAGTGGCCGACTATGGCGTAATGAACCAGTTCGTGCAACATAGCAAAGCTGACTTCTCCGGTATAGGCCCCTTCGTCAACATAATAGGCATCTTGGGCAGCTAGTCGGAAGCGGCGTCGATCAATCAGTAAACTTACCGGTTGCAGAGCTAACATGCTGGGCGCAATGACTACTTCAACGTTCCGCTGCGTTTTAATATGCTCATGCAGTTGATGCACCAGGTTGCCTGCTTGGCTGACATTTAGGTTCATCTTCCAGTTTCCGACAATTAACATCTTACGCATAGTCTAATTATCCTGCTGATTATCTTTTTCCATTAAAGCATTTACGCCGGGCAGAGTCCTACCCGCCATCAATTCTAAGCTGGCACCGCCGCCAGTCGAGACGTGATTAAAACTATCGGTTAATTTTCGAGTTTCAATATAGCCGACAGTATCGCCGCCGCCAACCAGACTAAACGGATGATTACCAAATTGCCCGGTCATGGCTTCAATTAACAGTTCAGTGCCATGGGCAAATGGACCGATTGGTCCCTGCAGGCCGCTAGTTTCAGTTACCCCCATCGTTCCATTCCAAACAACAGTTTCCGCCAATTGCAGGCCGCCGGCAATAAAGGCGCCGGAAAACGGACCGATATCCAGGATCATCTCATCATCGGCAATCTGCCTGGTGCTTTCAGCCGGCCGCCGCGGATAATTCTCAATGTCCGCAATCACGTGGGCGCTCCAATCTATAATTCTGGTGGGGGCTGAGGCTTCCCGGCTTTTAGCTACTACCCCGTCTTGGGGTAAATAGAATATGAGCCGTTTATCAGCTGCTTGAGCCCGCTCTAAGATCTCTTTGGCAATTGGAATTTCCGATTGATCACTTTTGCTTTTAGCAATATTAATTCCTTGAGCCGCTAAAAAGACGTTAGCCATAGCGCCGCCGATTGCAATAAAATCAGCAATCTCGATAAATTTATAAAGTACGTCAATTTTATCAGCCACTTTGGCGCCGCCGATAACTGCTGCCAATGGTTTCTTAGGATTATTCATAACATTGGTAATGGTGTCGACTTCTTTTTCCAGCAACAGCCCGGCCACACTTGGTAGATGCCGAGTAATGGCGTCAGTGCTGGCGTGGGCCCGGTGTGTAACACCAAAACCATCTTGCACAAACACTTCGCTGCCTTGTGCCAACTGGGCGGCAAAATTGTCATCATTGGCTTCTTCTTCAGGATGAAACCGAAGGTTTTCGAGCATTAGTATTTGCCGCGGCTGCAGCCGGGATATTGCCTGTTTGGCTTCATCGCCAATGCAGTCGCCTGTAAAATCAATATCAAATTCCAACAGTTCAGATAACCTTGTCGCCACTGGCTTTAAAGAAAAAGCTGCATCAACTTTACCGTCTGGGCGGCCTAGGTGCGAACAGATAACGATTTTAGCATTTTGATCTAGTAGATAATGGATGGTAGGAAGAGATTGCTTAATCCTAAAATCACTGCTGATTGAGCCGTCAGCATTAAGTGGGACATTATAATCTGTCCTGACTAAGACTGTTTTATCATGAAGCTCAATGTCTCTAACAGTTTTTTTTGTAAACAATTTCCACCTCTTTTAATGTTATTTTAGCATCAAGCCCCAGTAATAGTACAGCTGCTTATGCTTATAGTGGTTAACAAAATAATTGGCGATAAATATCGTCAATTAAGCAACAGTTATTAATTAATCTAATTTTAGAGATTAAGCTTGCTTAGTTGCTATGTAATCCAAGGCTTTAGCTAGATTGGACTTTATGCTGTCCAGACTGTCGATAACAAGTAAGGGTTCAGCCCAAGCCGTGTATTCAGCTTTACGTTTTAGCACATCTGCCCAAGTAACTTCAGATATTCCATGAATCCTACGGACTCTGTTGGCAATTCTTTGTTGGTAAGTTTCCTCGTCTGAACAAATGCATTCTATGATAATTAGCTCCGTGTTAAATTTCTGGGCTAAATTACGCCACATTTGCTTAGCTTCGGAAACACCGCTGACAGCATCAATAATTATTGGATTACCTTGTTGAAGGTTCTCGACTGCTATGGTCTCTACTACAAGATAAGCCGCTAACCCAGTCGCAAAATTCCTAGGTACACCGGCTTTAATAATGGCTGATTCGATCGGATCGACAGATAGCAAAGTTATATTAAGCTTTTTGGCAATACCTTCGGCAATAGTACTTTTACCAGCTCCCGGCAGACCGCAAACAATAATAATTTTCTTCATAACTCTTTAAAACCTATCAGAAGCTTGGTGACCCCTGCGGGAGTCGAACCCGCGATTTTCGGGATGAAAACCCGATGTCCTGGACCACTAGACGAAGGGGCCATAATTACTTGGCGCGTAGAGGCTGAACTTGACTAATCCTAACATAACAGGGGCCAAAAAGAAAATCCCCTTGGCCGAAGCCTTGGGGATTTCCTAATAGTTTATTTAGAGCGGTCAGTCTTAGCTCATTCTTTGGGAGCTTAGTACATTTTTGGTACTAATGCTACCGCTTATCCACAGCTTTATTATTTAGAGCTGCGAGCAAACCGACGACTAAACAAACGATGCGCTACCGCACCAGCAATGGTAACTCCAGCAAACAATCCGATTACACTACCAGGACCAGTATTGACTAACTGGGTTGGAGTTGTAGTGGTTGTTGAGGTAGGAGTTGGTGTAGGAGCAGTAAAGCTAACTGTCTTAGTGCAATTTGTACCAGTAGCAGTTTGGCTTGCGCCAT